>CAYNZV010000162.1:4288-6506 GCA_964401715.1 uncultured Gemmatimonadaceae bacterium
TAGCGCCCAAGTTCGTGCTGTCATGGCGGCCGAACGACGACCTACTCGCCTACGTTAATTACTCGGTAGGTTTTCGTCCTGGCAACATCAACGGCCACATGAAGTTTGTGGCGACTCAGTACGAAAAGCTGATCGTGGCCCGCGAAGCGACAGGCGCGGCTGCCGATGACCTCTATTTTGAGCGAGACCAGGCACTGACACGGTACTTTTTCGATGGGGACGAGATTTCGAGCTTTGAGCTCGGCGTTAAGACGCCCCTCTTCGACGGTCGTGCACAGCTGGCGGCATCCGCCTACTACACCGACTGGGAAGATATGATCTTGGTCCACCGAGATCTGTTGATCTCGAATCCGCTCGGTTTTTACAACCACAACAGCGGTGGCGCGGAAATCACAGGGTTCGAGGTCGATTTTACGGCGTTCGTGACCGATCGGTTGAGTTTCCGGATAGCTGGCGACTACAGCGATACGGAGGTGACCGTCGGCTCTAACCGTAACTTTGAAGAGGGTAACGAGCTCATCTATTCCCCGCCCTGGAGTGCAACGGTCATGCTCGACTACGAGGTACCGATGTCCAACGGTTGGTCGTTGACCTTGCATGCGAACCATGCCTGGGTCGACGACGCCTGGGTCGATGTGAAAAATACTACTGCGATTCCCGGCTACAAAAAGCTCGGCGCTCGGGCCACCGCGCGCAGTGGCGATGGCAAATGGCGGGTCGCTCTGTACGGTCTTAATCTCACCAACGAGGAGATCCTAACCAACATCTCGGGATCCAACTCCTACTGGCACAACCCTCGCCAGATCGGACTCGAGTTCGGCTACAGATATTAGTCGCTGAACGAAGTCCTGGAACCAGCACCGCTGGCAGCGCCCCGAATGGGCTGCCAGCGAACCGCTGGGAGTTCAGGTTTTCGCCCAGTTCATCGTCTGTGTCACCTTGTCTAAATTCGCTCGGGTGCCATCTTTATTGAGGAAATCTTCTCTGCCGAGCAGTACGCGCATCTCGTATGGTTTATCTGCAAGCCAGTCTTCGCCAAGAAAGTCATAGTTTTCTATCGGACGCATCGCCATACGGCTGAAGGTGGTGTGCAGCACAACACGTTCACCCTCAATGGTCCGGGTACCGCCGCCGTGCCATATGGACCCGTTCCAGAACACGATAGTGCCCGCAGGACATTCGGTTGAGATGACACCGGCCTCTTCGGCAACTTCTTCCGGTGTGGGATGCCTTCGAAGCAAATGCGAATTGGGAACGACTCTGGTCGATCCGCCTTCCGGGGTGTAGTCGACGCAAGCCCAGCACAGCGTAATCGTCTGGTTGTGAACTGGAAATGGTGCCGGCGTCCAGTTCTGGTCAGCGTGCAGCCCGCCCTTTCTTGGCGCACCCGTGTGTTGCGGAATGATGGTGGACGACAATTGCGACAGCATGGCCCCTTTGCCACACAGGATTTCGACGATGGTGAGAAGCTTCGGATTCAGGACAGCCTCGGCGAAGACCGGATCCTTGGTCAACAACATGTTGCATCCTCTCGGCCCTTCGGTGCCAATGGCAGTTCGGTAGATGGCCTCCTTTAGGCGCTCAATAAACTCCATCGGCGCGGCGTCGTATATGTATCCGTAGCCTTCTTCCTGGGCATGCTGCACCGTCTCGACCAAGTCCAACGCATCTACCCTGGCTTTTAGATCATCGGAAAGATCAAACGGCTGTCGAGTCTCAGACTCAAACGTTGATGATATCGGCCGCCGTTCTTTTTCTAGTGGTTTGCTCATCGTTCTTCATCCATTGACCATTTACCGTGGCATCCACTATAGGCCACGACCCCATAGTCATCGAGCATTCCGCTTTTTCGGTAAGAACCGGTTACCAACTTCCACGCGTATCTACGGCAGCACCTATGTAGTAGGGTCACGCAATCACCGCGCATTAGTTAACGGAGCAACAGTGGCCACGGAAGGACAACAACGCGGCATTATTTCGCTCAAAACCAAACTCATGTTCTCCAGTGGATCTCTCGAAGAGGCCATGCTTGGTGCGGCAAGTATCGTCACGATGGTGTTTTACAACCAGATACTCGGCGTCAGTGCCGCGCTCTGTGGCGTTGTGTTCCTCGTCACCAGCATTATCGACGCTGTTTCTGACCCATTGGTCGGGGCCTGGTCCGACAACTTTCATTCCCGCTGGGGACGGCGCCATCCTTTCATGCTGTTCTCGGCGC
>CAYNZV010000163.1:0-6399 GCA_964401715.1 uncultured Gemmatimonadaceae bacterium
CTCTTCCAACTGGTCTTTGTCATAGTGTCTGGAGTTACCGCAGAATGCCGCTGATGACCTGAGGAAGTCCACGAGGATGGGTGCAATGAAGCAGTTGGGGGTGGTGCGGGACCACGAAGCGGTAGATGCTTCTCCGCCAGAGCTTGGGGCTGCAGCGGTGAGGTACTTGTACTCGGAGACGTTGTCCATGGGGGCTCCCAACTTTTTATTTATCGGTATTTCGGGAAGATGTCCGGGGTCGGAAAACGGTCTTCGATGTTGAAGGACATTCCGATCCACTCCTCTCGAGGCACGTTGACCTTGGGCCAATTCATTGGACGGATGCGGACGATTTTTCCGGGGCGAAAGCCTTCCAGGACCAGGTCCATCTTCATGCGGATTTGGATTCCGCTGCTTCCCAGTGGGACCTCTCCTTCGTCCTTGGAGACCTCCAGCACGCGCCCTTCGATGGCCATGTGCGCGGGGCCATAGGAGCCATGAGTGTGCTTCAACTCCGTCGTGGCCCCGCCCATCTGAGCCTTGCCGCCTTTCTTGAAATTGGCGTAGAGCGAGAGGGCCATGCCGCCGAACAAGGTGGCTTTCACCTCTGCGTGCCCGAACTCGCCATACTCGACGGCATCGACCCACGCAGGCATCCAGCGGCTGCGGATGAAGGCCTTGTGCGTCTCGGTCTGGGTGTGGGCGGCGCGCTGCATCGCGGTATCGTCCAGCCAGATGTCTGAGATGTGGAAGCGGGTGAAAACACCGTTTGGCGTGGGCTTCCAGGTGATCCCGAGGAGAACAGCCTGCCCATCGAGGGATTTCTTGCCGCTGGCGGGCCAGATGCCTTCGGTGATCAGATCCTCCACTCCGAGGCACTCGCGGCCGCGCCAGATCCGGGTGGCGCCGTCGAAGGTCATGGTTTCCTCCTCGGCCTGGGTGTTTTCGTCTTCCTTCGGTTCGAGACTGGCGACGATCGTCCCCTGGCTGTTCTTGAGTTCCAATTGCTTCAGCTTCCAAGCTTTGCCCTCGCGAAGGCAGTGGCTGGGTTCGTCTTCAAGGAGGAGAACGTGGTTCTCGGCGGGGAAGATACCTGTACCGCGATAGCCCCTCGCGTCTTTGTCCTTGTTGTCGACTGGCAACACCGGGACAGCGGAGATCTTCGGGTCCGGCGGGAGAAAGGCGCGGACGTGCAGCACAGTGCCGAGCGGGATATCCCGGAGATTCGCCGGCGCCCCGTGATAACGGACGACGCCGTAGGGAAGCATGGCGAAGGGGTGCGGATCGTTTCGGAAAAACATGCCATCCCCCTGCACGCGGATACTGCCGCGGCGGTTGGCATGGTCCAGGAACACCAGTTCGCCCCGGTAGGAGTGTGCCTTTTCCAGAGGGGGGAACTTTCCTGCCTCGGGGCGGAAGATTTCGGTTCTTAGTTCTTCGTTCTTAGTTCTTCGTTCTTCGCCGATGGCGGTCGCATGAAGGAGCGAACCAACAAGCACCAAAAACCACGAATGAACCAGGAACGAAGAACTAAGCAAAAGGAACCTATTCATAACGCCATCACGGTGTTGCTGTCTCCGAACTGGTCGGTCTCGACCCCCATGCGCTGGGCCATCATGAGCAGCAGGTTGCTCATGTGGGCTTCCATGTTCGCGGGGCGAGTGCAGAGCCGGTAGTGTTCACCGGGCTTGTCGAGCTGGTAACCGCCGAAGTGGCCCTGGTTGAAGTCGAGATGGCTGCCATGCTTCAGGCCGAGGTCTGAACCACCTGCGAGCACCAGCGGCAGGTTGGCGTTGCCGTGGCTGTGTCCGTAGGACATGCCGCTGCCGAAGAGCGCCATCGTCGAACCTAAGAGCGACTTGCCACTGAGATCCTTCGTCTCCTCAAGCCGCGAGAGGAAGTAGCCGAACTGCTCGATGGCGAAGGTGTCGTAGTTGGTGAGCTTCTCCATGTAGCCCGGATCACCGCCATGGTGACTGAGCTGATGGCGCGACTCGGTGATGCCGATTTCGGGAATGGAGATGGCCTGGCCTTCGCCACCGCGGCTGAAGGTAGCCCCGCGGGTCACGTCCGTCTGAAAGGCGAGCACCATCAGGTCGTAGATCGTGCGGAAATAGTCGCCCGCCTGGGTCTTGGGAATATCGCGGTTGGTGCGTTTGCGATCCGCTTCGGAGATTTCGGGCAGCGGCGTGTCGAGCCACGCATCGGCCCGCCGCGTGCGGATCTCCGCCTCGCGCACGGAGGTGAGATACTGCTCCATGCGTCCCTTGTCCGCGGCTCCCATTTTTTTCTGGAGCCGACGCACCTCTGCGAGGTTGGAGTCGAGAACACTGCCCTTGCGGCGCAGTTCCTTCCGCTGGGCTGCAAGGCCGCCCGCCGGTTCCTCGAACAGGGACGCGAAGATCTCGCTGCAACGACGCATCGGCGGCAGTCCGACGCCGTCGGTGGTCCAGGCGAGCGACTCCTGGTTGATGGCGATCTCCATGGAGGGGTAGCGCGTATGCTGCCCGGTGAGCTCAGCCATCTTTTGGTCCACCGAGATCGTGTTGCGGTCCGAGGGGCCGAGCTTGCCTCCGGTCAGCCAGATTTTGATGCAGTTGTGGTGGTGGCCGAGGGCTCCAGGGTGGTGCATCCCGCTGATCGGCGTGATGACCTCGCGGTGCTTCTCCAGAGGCTTGAGCGACCGGGAAAACTGGTAATCCCGGCCCGGCGTGAGGATCTGATAGTTCAACGAATGCATGCCGTTCGCAAGGTAGATGAAAGCGCTGCGCCGAGGCGTCGCGGTGGCTTTTTCCATTGCCCTGAGCGGGATCATGCAATCGAGCATGGGCAGGGCGATGCAAGTGCCCATTGCGCGAAGCGCGTGGCGGCGGTCGATCCGCCAGAATTGAGATAGGTAGTTCATAAATGTCCTTGGTTCTTAGTTCTTAGTTGGGGAGCTAGCGCTTTTTGATCAGATCAGAGAGGGCCACTGCACGCACGATATCCCTGATGCGGTAATCGTTTTTCTTCGCTTCTTCTTCAATCAATTGAAGGTCATCCTCGTCGTCCACGGTCAGCACGCGGCGCAATGCGTAGGTGCAGAGGTGCTCGATGAAGGCCCTCGCTATCGCGTCACGATCCTCGAGCAGCAGTCGCTTGAACTCGTTAACGTCCTTGAAGGCACGTCCATCGAGCATCACGCCGGAGGCATCGACCAACGGGTTCTGCCCCTTGCCGATCGGGACCCGCTCGCGGGTCCGCCACTGCCCGATGGCGTCGTAGTTGTCCCAGGCAAAGCCCAGCGGATCGATTTTCGCATGACAGGACGCGCAGTTTGCGTCTGTGGCGTGCACCTCCAGTCTCTGGCGGACAGTTACCTTGTCACCTTCAGGCGGAACGGGCTCGATGGGATCCACGTTCGCCGGCGGGGACGGCGGCGTCTTGTTGAAGATCGCTTCACTGACCCAGACACCGCGATGAACCGGGCGATGCCGGGTGCCGTCCGAGCTCAGCCCAAGCACCGCGCCCATCGTCAGTAGTCCGCCGCGATGATCTTCAGGCCGCAGCGAGATTCGCTGGAAGCCAGAGCCTTTGGGCTTAGACAGCCCGTAGAAATCACAGAGACGGGCGTTGGCCATGGTCCAGTCGGATTCAATGAACTGGTCGAGGGGCTGGTTTTTCGCGAACATCTCGCGGAAGAACTCGACAGGTTCGCGGCGCAGGCTCGACTCGAGCCATCCGTCGTAGCGCCGGTAAAGGTTCAGGTCCGGCGGGAACATGCCCACACGGTGCAGTTGCAACCATTGGCGCGAGAAGTCGTTGATGAAGCGGTTGATCAGGTCGTCGGTCAGCAATCGGCCCACTTCCTTTTTCAAGCCGTTGCCCTTCAGATTGCCGTCCCGGGCCGCGGCAAAGAGAGCGTCATCTGGCATCGAGCTCCGAAGGAAATAGGAGAGGCGCGAAGCCAATTCCCAATCGGCGAGATGGTCGCGGCGAACTTCCGCGTTGCCTTCGACGAGATAGAGGAAGTGACGTGAGGTCAGCACGCCCAGCATCGCGGTGCGATAGGTATCGGTCGCCGTTTTGCCCGCTTCGCGTTGGGCGCGGTAGGTGATGAGGTAATCCTGCAATTCTTCCTGCTCGACCGGTCGCCGCCAGGCACGCTCGGCGAAGCGTTGCAGATGCTCAGCGACCACCTCGAACGTCGCATCATCGGGTGGCAGCAGGCCTTCGCGTCTGGACCTTTCCGCCTCGGTTTCCAGCGGCCCTTCCCATTCGATCCAGTCGAGGAGGACAACAGGGAAAATCGCGTTACCCTTGTCGTCGAACATTTGGGGAGCAGTCTGGTCGAGTAGCAGGGGCTCACTGCTGTGCGTGAACAGGTAGTTGGGCTTGTAGGTAACGTGGGACTTGAAGTGTTTGCCTCCTCGAATGTCATAAGCCCGGGGAGCCACCACATCGAAGCTGAATTGCGTGGGCTTCTCCAGCAACACCTCAACCGCATAGATCGCAGGTTTGTCTTCCGGCGCTGTGATATCCATTTGGATCGTATCTTCGATGGTGTTTGAGGATGTCTTCCTGCCAATTCGCAGAGTTGGAAACCGACCGCCAATAGAACGAACCCCGCTGGCCTGGAGACGCATGCGATAAAGGCCGCTCTGAGGCGTTACATTCTTCCCGAACCAGTGCGGCGAGAACGCACGCCCAAGTTCTTCATTGGGCTGCGGCATGTTGGGGAGCATCAGGTAACGCAGCGGCCGCCTGATGCCGAATCGTTCCAACGCTTCCTGCTCCAGCCCTTTCTTCCCGCCACCATAACGCCTGCTGTAACGCAGTTCGACCGCCGTCCTGCGGACCTTGCGAGTCTCGACCGGCGTGGCGGGGAAAGCGCGGTCGAGCACGATGTTCGCCGCGCGGTAATAGCGGTCCATATGCGAGGGCGAGAGCGAAAGCTGCGACCCGATGCGCTCAAACCCATGCCACAACGTGTCCTCGTTCAACTCCCCCGGTTTCGCCGGATCGTAGTGCACGCCGAGCAGATCGTAGACCGTGTTTTGATATTCCTTTCGGCTCAGTCGATAATGCGCCACCGCCGGTCGCGCCGCCATCCGCGCCGCCCGGCCCTCCTTGAGCCGCGAGTCGAGAGTGGTGACAAACGCCCCGATCTCTTCCTGAGTCAGCTTCTTCTTCGGCGGCATCTCGCCACCGTTGACCTTTTCGATGACCTCCGCCCAGACATGTGAGTCTTCGCCCATTCGAAAATTGCGCGAGAGCCGGTCGATGCGCAGGTCGCCCTTCTGCTTATCGGGGCCATGGCAGCCGATGCAGTGCGTATCCAGAAAGGCTTCAAACCTTTCCGCGGCTTGGAGCCCCAATGCCGGGAACACCATCAAAAGGAGAAATGAAAATCGTTGGTTCATCTTACGTTTGCTTACGGCAGAAATAAAAACTCGTTCGAATTTAAACAAAAAACCCCGCCGCCGTTACCACCAGAATGATCACTATAACCGTCCTGATTATTTTTAATTTCACACTCAATAAAAGTTGGTGAAGTGTTATGATCACAAAGAATACCACCCCCATGTGCCGCCGAATTGTTCATGATCACACAGTTATTAAAGATTGGTGCTGATGTATTATCACAGAGAATTCCTCCTCCACCCACTGTGGCAGTATTATTAGCAATGGTACAGTTGCTAAATACGGGCTTTGATGAATAAGTACATATAATCCCTCCGCCGTAGGGTGCAACATTATTAACAATCACGCAGTTAATGATGATAGGAGAAGAACTACCTGTCACCAGAATTCCGTGAATTTCTGAAGATACAGCATTTGCTTTTGTGATAGTAAATCCGTCTAAGACCGATGATTCAGTTTCACCACTATGAAAGTTAAACCCACCCACATCTATAATATTTTCGCAATCAATAATACACACATCTGCTCCACCAGCAGATTTGACAGTAATAGCTTTCCCTTTGAAATCTAGATTAACGTTACCCTCACCCGTATAAGTTCCATCAGCTACAAGCACCATATCCCCATTAACAGCAGCATCAATAGCAGCTTGAATTGTTGTATGATCAGCAGGCACATTAATCATTGCAGAAAACACAGAACCAGAAGCTAACAGCAAAAGTAATAGACTAATTCGTTTCATATGATGTATCCTTCAAGTGAAAGATCCCATAGGTATTGTAAAATAATGACATTTGCTGAGTATAAGAATTGCTCATACCAATCAAGTCCCTGCTGAATGATACTGCTAACCTATTGAAACTAATATACAGCACTTTGTTGGAATATACTAACACTATTACGGATTGAGGTAAAGAGATGGTAGCTAGTGGGGTTTCATGAGGAATACAGGTGATCTGAGACTGGTTTCTGGGCTTAACTGTGGAGGGATATATTGCTTTCTAAACATTAATCCTA
>CAYNZV010000164.1:0-6325 GCA_964401715.1 uncultured Gemmatimonadaceae bacterium
TATGTTGACCATCCTTCCGGGATGCAATCTACGCGTTAATCCCCGCTTCGTGGTTTCCCAAAAAACACGAAGCCAGTAAAAGCGTTAACATTTGTCAGCACTTATATAGGTAGGCGACAGTTCATAAAACTGGAACTTGGTAGCCGCCGAATCACCAGCTTCTTCTACAAACTGGAAGTGAAAATGTCAACGACCAAAGATAAACAACATTACTCTGAAGCCGTGAAGACCGCACGCGATTATTACAACAGTGAGGACGCAGATGCGTTCTATTCCAAGGTCTGGGGGGGCCAGAATATCCACATCGGCCTCTATGAAGATGACCAGGAATCTATAGCAGACGCCAGTCATCGAAGCGTCTTGAAGCTTGCGGAAAAACTCGGCCCGCTCGGCCCGGGAAACCGGATTATAGATTTAGGTTCCGGTTACGGTGGCACCGCTCGATACCTTGCGAAGACTTTTGGCTGCCACATATCCGGCCTCAATTTGAGCGATGTTGAGAACCAACGTGCTCGGCGACTGAACGAGGAAAGCGGTCTACAGGAAAATATCGATATAATCGACGGCAGCTTCGAATCAATACCTATACCAGATAGTAGCTTCGACGCCGCCTACTCTCAAGACGCGATGCTCCACAGCGGAGACAGGCTTAAGGTTATTACCGAGGTAACGCGCGTACTGAAACCTGGGGGCGTGTTCGTCTTTGCCGATATCATGCAGGCCAACTTATGTCCCAATGGAGCATTACAGCCGATCCTCGATCGCATCAAGCTGAGCAGCCTAGGTTCACTCACCATATACCGCGAAGCGGCGCAAGCATGCAGTCTCATTGAGCAGCATTATGAGGATTTTACCCCTCACTTGATCACTCATTATGCCCGCGTACTGGAACACACCGAGATCAACGAAGACAAGCTTAAATCCGATATCTCCCCCGGTTACATTCAGGCCATGAAGGAGGGTTTAACCCACTGGGTCGACGGCGGGAACAAAAACTACTTGGAATACGGCATGTTCGTCTTCCGCAAACCGGCCAACGAATGAATCGCACTGCAAAAAACTCGACGAGCAGTTTCGCGTTCGAGATCCATCCCACCGTCTTCTGGGCTTCCGCCAGCCTCGCGGTTCTGTTTGTCGTTTTCAGCCTTCTGAACTTAAGCCGGATGACCAGCATCTTCGATGAGATCCTCAATGTCATCACGTCCGGAGCCGGTTGGTTCTTTGTACTTTGCGTCAACATCTATCTCGCCATAGTAATTTTTTTGCTGCTAAGCCGGCACGGCCAGATCCGCCTCGGCGGCGCAGACGCGCGTCCCGCTTTCTCCTACTGGGGCTGGCTATCGATGCTATTCAGCGCCGGCATGGGCATCGGACTGATGTTCTGGAGCGTGGGTGAGCCGATCAATCATTTCTCCAGCCCTCCCTGGGGAGAGCCGGCAACCGCCGAAGCGGCCAAGCTGGCAATGGGGATCACCTTTTTTCACTGGGGATTTCACGCCTGGGGGCTCTACAGTCTGATGGCCCTGGCGCTGGCCTACTTTGCCTACAACAAAGGTCTGCCGTTAACCGTGCGGTCCACTTTTTACCCACTCCTCGGCGATCGCATACACGGTCGCGCCGGGGACCTCATCGACATCTTGGCTGCACTGGCGACTCTTTTTGGTCTGGCTACGTCTCTGGGCCTTGGGGCAAAACAAGTCAATGCCGGATTCGCCTACCTGTTCGGCGTGCCCATTTCAACCACAGTGCAGGTCATTCTTATTGCCGCCATCACCTTGATGGCCACCATCTCCGTGGTCCTCGGTCTCGATCGCGGCATCAGGCGATTGAGTCAGCTCAACGTTTTGCTTGCGATCTTACTGTTGCTTTTTGTGCTCTTCGCCGGGCCGACGCGCTACTTACTCGATGCCCTGGTGCAAAACTTTGGCATCTACCTGAGTTATCTTCCTCAGTTAAGCTTGTGGACCGAGGCCTACTCTCAGGGTGAATGGCAGCACGGCTGGACAATTTTCTACTGGGCATGGTGGATCGCCTGGTCACCCTTCGTTGGCATCTTTGTCGCGCGGGTCTCGCGTGGGCGTACGGTGCGTGAATTCGTCGGAGCGATACTGATCGTGCCGACGTTGGCAACCTTTGTTTGGCTTACGGTGTTCGGCAACTCGGCGCTCTACATCGAACTCTTTGGAGCCGGCGGAATAGTCCAAGCCGTCAAACAGGACGTCGCCGTCTCATTGTTTCAACTCCTGGAGTATTACCCGCTGACAGCGGTGACAAGCGCACTGGCGGTTTGCATTGTGACCACCTTTTTCATCACTTCCTCCGATTCTGCGTCCCTGGTGGTCGACATCATCACGGCTGGTGGCAAGTTAAATCCACCGGTGATCCAGCGCGTTTTCTGGGCCATTATGGAAGGTGTCGTCGCCGCGGCGCTGCTAATGGGCGGTGGACTTCTGGCATTGCAGACGGCAGTGGTGACTACCGGCTTGCCATTCGCCGTTGTGTTGTTGCTGCTCGGCTTTAGCCTGGTCCGGGGTCTCGGACGAGAGCAGGCACAAGGGTGAAGGAAATACAATGATCATCCGCGAAAGCCGACCAAGAAATTCTCCACAAGGCAGTGTGATGTCGGGAATAACTGCCTCCTGCATAAACAAGGTGACTGATCTCCTCCTACCCACCCCCATCAGCGACGGCGGTGGGTAGACAGCTTACAGCACTATCTCGAACACCAGGGATAGCGAGTCGTTGCTTAATGGAGGAAAATTCGCTTTTCCTCGAGCATGGAACGTTCAGCCCCCAAGGAAATCTTGACCGCGTCGTATGCCGTACTGAGCGTATCGCGCCATGCGCCGTCCTTCGTTCGAATGTCGTTGAGGAATGTTTCGTGCAGTGAGCAGGGGGTAACAGCGTCAACTTTCAGTTGATCTGTACCCCTCTTGTCCGAACGCAACCAATTCCCGTCCTCTCGCAGCAGGGATCCCCGTTCGAAGACGAAGCGCTGATACTCCTCTGCTTCTTCGATCTCGATGCCGCCAGACCAGGTCCATTGCGCCAACCCGCCACGCGCAAATTCCACCGAAGTCGAGTTGACAAACCGCTGATAGCCACCGTCCTCCGAAAGGTTGGAGTAGTGACAGCTGGCATCGACCCACTTCGCCTGACCGAAGAGCTCCACTAGACCGAATATTTGATATATAAAAAACAGTGCAGGTGGTCCGGAAATGTTGAGATTGAAGAGGGTTTCCGGCCTACGCCCCCGCCCGGGCGTTAAGCGGACGAACACGGCCTCTAACAAAGGACCGAGTTCCGCCGCTACCGCGTGAATCTCCGTCGGAAGGCCTCTATGGGTGACGCGAAATACGAACTGCGATTCTCGGGTCAATTCGATCAGGTGATCGGCTTCCTCAATCCGGCGGGCAAGCGGGTATTCGGCGAAGACATGCTTACCCGCCTCGACAGCTCCGATTGATATGGGACCGTGACTGTCGTTGTTAGTGCAAATAGCGACGGCGTCCAAATCGTCACGACGAAGCAAACTCTCCCAGTCAGCATCCAACGGAACTCCGTATTGCTCCGCCAGAGATGAACCAGTCTCCTGGTTGCGAGCAGCGATGGCACATATGCGAACACCCTCCAACTCATCAAAGGCTGCGGCATGACTACACGCCATGCCCCCTGAGCCAACGATCCCCAATCGAATATCTTCCACGGATCCTCCGTTTTTTATAGTCAAAATCAAACCTCATATAATTTAACATATTTTATATATAAACGGCTGCAGAACAACATTTTGTCGACTTTTTTAAAAACGATGTCAACGCCCAATCAACGCACCAATAGCACCTGATGCGCAGGCCACAATCATACACCCTGGGAGTTGGATGTCCCTGGTGTCGAGACATCCACGAAGAGATCTATTGTCTGACCGTGCGCGACCTGCCCGAGACCGTCGAGCAACTCAATGCCGATGCGTGCTGCGCATCTGTCCCACCTCCAGCATCACCATGGCTAATCATCAGCCTGACAACTTCCGCCAGTCATTAAAGACCCGAAATAGTTACTCCACCGTTTGACGACTCGGATGATGCTGATTTTACACTCACTATCGACGTGATGGAAACGCTGCAAGGCCCTCCGAAAAATTGTAAGTCTGGGTTGTGGATCCCCTTCTATCCTTACTTACACGAATACGTTCCACAAAAGGTGTTTCGGGCTGAATTAACCAGTCACCTTTACGATCTATGTATCCCAACTTCATCTTGGACTTCTTCTCAAACATACCAAGAAATGAAAAAACTAAGTCATCGATGGCATCCAAATATCCGTATGAGGTCCATGGTACTGCCCATGCTACCTTGCCTCCACGTGTGTGAAAAGCACCTGCCTCGAGATACATAGGCTCTATTGCCATTGCCCCGTCTTTGTCCACGAATCCAACCTTGCCAAGGTGATCATCTATCCCGACTGTGACAGCTGCCAGTCCGGCAGAGTAATTACTTAGATATTTTAACTTCATGCCCCTGGTGCTAAATGCAGGTCTGCCGTTTTTCTTTATATACATAAGACCAGAAGAATTCGGTTGTATGATTCTAACTGGAGCCAAACCACCATCAAACATGCCCCTGGGTTGGAAATAGGTTTCTGGCGCCAATTCAGACAGACACACCTTACCCTTCCTGTCAATAAACGACCATCTTGCACCTTTTTCCTTTCCTCTAACGGCAGCAAGACCATTAGAAAAGTCTTCAGCGTTTCTGAACTGACAACTGATGACCGTCTTACCCTTTGTATTCATATAACCGGCTCCTGCCTCTCTACCGATCCTTGCCAATCCTTCCTTGAACTGACGAGCCCACCCTATGCGCTGCGGGTCGTCTATATCTTCGATATGTGGCAGCAAGAAATTTCCTTCTCTGTCGATGAGACCATAGCTGTATATTCTTTGATAATTTGAAGTATTGGATCCTATATTTTTCTCCCCAATATATTGTTTCACTATTGCCACCCCCTTGTAGAAGCTATACGCCTCTATCCCCTCAACACTAATGACCGTATTTCCATCTCGATCGATAAAACTCACATTTCGGTCACGTAATTTTAATTTTGATTGACCTTTACCTATGACCCATGCTAACCCATCTGCAGTGAATGGTCCCGCCTCATCAAATTGAAGGTCAATTACAATGGCGCCGCTTTGATCTATATATCCCCAACCCTCATCTGCCTTCCTAACTGGCGCCAATCCATACTTAAAGGGTTTGACCGAATCAAATTTGGGAGCGATAACGACCTTGTCGTAAATGTTTCTGAATCCCCAGATGTAATCATCTTCTTCATTGCCTGTAATAGCATCAAAACACGAAACAAAGAAAAAGCTTATTCCGATTATGAGGAGAGCAACAATCCCTCCTTTCGTCAAAAAGTAATTTTCTTTCATCTCACTGTTCGTTTTTCGGGTGTTTTCTAAACCAACCTCAGGGAATCTTCAAACATATGAGCATCGTGCAACAACCGGCTTTCTCGATTATACCCGCAACCAACACAAGGATATGGTTCCGAATCGCCTGGTTCGACTGTCGTTAATACTGTCGGTCTTATTTGTGGGCCGAACATGTTTTCCAGGCAGCTGAATCGATGACAAATGGTCATGAAAGGCCTCTTGGGTTTTCCGGCAGTATAAAAACGACCAGTTTCGCAACCAACTGCTTTTTACAAAAGGGTCCGGATGGCAAAGAAAAGCCCCCGGCTAAACTGAGTTAACCGGGGGCTGTCTGTCATCTAATAAAGGTTATAACGCTACTTTGTTATCATGACCAAATCGGCACCTGGAGAAGGCTCGAATCATCAGGCTCAGGCTGCTTTCATCATCTTCCAGATATCTGTCCGACTGTTTAGCAGCAGGGTATAGACAAGGCTGATAACTGATGAACCACCTTTATCTACAAATATTGACGCGACGGCAGCATTGCACGCGAGCCTTCAAACGCAAGGTGATTGCCTACCTATCCCTCTTCTATTTGTTGCCCTAAAAGTCAAAGCCGTGACTGGAGTCACCAGGCTGAAGATTTACCTCTTCTTCCTCCTGGTCCCAATGTGCCTGCTCCTCTGCGTGTAGCGCATCACGATCGGCATCCAACTGCTGCTGCTGCTCTTGGCGCCTGGCCTCTACCGCATCGTGCTCTTCACCGCTTTCAGCATTCTGATGTCCCGCATGAGCCTCTTCGTCTATCTGAAGCTGGCGCTCTTCCAACGCCCGGTGACGAGCATGGCGATCACGCTCTGCCTGAGCGTCGGCCTCGGTAAAACCCTCATCCTCCTGCTGACGACG
>CAYNZV010000165.1:0-6256 GCA_964401715.1 uncultured Gemmatimonadaceae bacterium
CAGCCTGAAATCTGCTACGCATTATTGGTACAATTTGGAAAATCTTTACCACCGATCGTATCGATTTAGCGTCTAATCTACTCAGACTCATAAAAAGTATTATACAATCGAACTAAAACACTCTCAAACAATGCGTTACGGGGTAATGAAAAAATATAGAATTGCAAAAGCATACCCAGTCTTATAATAAATCAGAGCACTATCTTGCAACAAAAATATCTCCCCGGCGCGCACAAAAATATGCATCTCTACCCCAAGATTTAATGCTCGTGATCTTGAATCAGTTCGCGAGCCAGCAGAGCCTCATATTCGGCCAGATCGACGATGTGCTTGCCGATCACGAGATCCTTCAGATCCAAGAATTTGAGACTCCGCTCGTGGTGGCAATTTAGGGCCTTGGAAAATCGCTGGACGCCATCCAGCTCAGCTACCGTCGACGGAGGTAGTGAAGACTCTTTGACGGTTGTGCTCGCATGGCAAAGGTGATTTCAGCTCCCAGGACACCGATCATCCTCCCGTCGTCGGTGCCGATGAACGGATCGATCTTCTGCACCGTGCCCAACACCTATAAAAATTTGAGAATACTCAGCCTCAGGCTGAGTTCCGCATCTTCCAGATGCCTGTCTGACTTACAGCATCACGCAGCGAAGGTATGCCCCCTCTACATCCACCACTGACACGTATCCACCATATTACTATCAAATCTTAAATACCTAATAGGAGATGCTTCCATTTTGCGGGTTTTTACCTAACCCTTCAATCTGATCCCCACAAGCTTGCCAGCGTCCAAAATTCGACATCCGCTTAGTGGAACTTTTAAATCAACAATGACCGGCCTCCAAGGCCACAGGGTGCTTACTCCAGTCAATTACTCCGCTGTCTTCGCACTTTACTACCGTTCATCTCTCCGACCCTTTTCTGCGCACCTCAACTACCGCAGTAACAATACGTGTCGCTACCTCACTCTCCGGAACCAAGCCCGCTTTCGCTTCGGCTAAGGCAGAGTCTTCGGCTCTTCCTTAGCCGAAGGATTAAATTTTTCTAATTTTCTTAAGTTTTGGGATCATCGGTCGATCTCTGTCAGTGGACGTAAAGTCCAAAATGCTTGGGGCTTCCCTGTCGACTACCGCTCGTGTATTCGGCAGGGAATTTTTTTTCTTCCCGTCTATCAAGAGATCTTGGGATTCTTTAAATCCTGTTGGTAATCCCCGAGGATTTTTTCGTAGGTTCAATATGGGAAATAGGACAGTGACACCAGCACTCGACAACCCTCGAACCGAACAAGGACGGCCAAAATGGGAGGATACTTTAAACAGATAACCGATGAGCAGGCAGATCTGCTTCGCAGCTCGGCGGTTTTCTTCATCGCTACCGCGGATCCGGAATTGCGCAATGGCCCGAAGAATGTCGGACCGATCAACCTCTCGCCGAAGGGGGCAACCCCCCTGCACATCATCACGCCCAATCGGGTCGCCTATCTCGACTATGCCGGCAGCGGAAACGAGACCGCCCGTCACGTCGAAGCCGGTGGGCCGGTTACGGTGATGGTTTGCTCCTTTGACGAAGCGGACGTGGCTATCGTACGGCTCTATGGAACCGCCCGGGCTGTACCGTTCGAGGAATCCCCACTTTCAGAGCGGTTGTTCGAATCTCCAGCCGAGGAACTCAAGCTGACGCCGCGGCAGGTGATCGAGGTAGACGTGGAGCAAACCCAGACGAGCTGCGGTTACGGAGTACCAATCATGTCGTTCGTGAGGGAGCGCCGGGTCGCAGACCGCGGCCGCAGGTACAAAGATGCGGCGCAGTTCAAGTAACGGCACCTCTTAAGGCTCCACCGCCCCGATATTCACAATATCAAGCTGCGCCAAGAGAACGAATGTGGGGATGATAAGATAGTGGTGGAGGCGCCCATCAATACGTCCGCGGCAATGAGCATCTTGGCGGTCTGCAACGCCTTCGACATCGAATATTACGACGGCGGATCGCGATCGGCACCGCCGTGTTCGGCGAAATCCTTTGCTTGCTGACTATCGAACAAAGGACTGCTGAATCTCCTCGGGCTTCCGGTGGGAATATTCGAAAGCGTCGATATCCAAGATCGGGTGGGCAGCAGCGATCGCCTCGTCCACATCGCAACCAAGGCCAGGGGCATCGGGCACGCGGATGGCACCCCCTTCTTCCTTTATGCATCCCGGCGCCACGTCGTAGCGCCACGGGACATCATCTGCCTTGTGCTCGAGAAAGATGCAGTTCGGGATCGACGTGAGCACGTGGACGTTCGCCATCTCGATGATCGGTCCGACCGAACCGTCGTGAGGGGCCACCGTCACCGACTGCGCCTCGGCCATGGCCGCCAATTTCTTGAGCTCGGTGATGCCCCCGAGACGGGTCGTCTCCGGCTGCACGATATCCACCAAGTTGCGCGCCAGCAACTCCGAGAACGCCCACTTGGTGGCGAACCGCTCTCCGGTGGCCAGTGGAATAGCAACCTTTTCCGCTACCTTGGCGAAAGCTTCGACGTTCTCCGGCACCACCGGATCCTCCAGAAACATGGGGCGAAAAGGCTCGCACCCACGGCCGAGCTGGATCGCGGCGGATGGAGTCATCTCCGCGTGGCAGTGTACGCCGATCTCCACCTCGTATCCAACTGCTTCACGCAGTTTCTTCAGGGTATCGATCTTCGGGGGGCACTTGAAGAACCTATACCCACGATCGATCAGCTTCTCCGCTTCAATTGGCGTACTCGCATGTCCGTAGACCGGAATGCTTTCGCGCATCTTGCCGCCGAGCAGCTCCCATACCGGAACGCCGAGGGCTTTCCCTTTGATGTCCCACAGAGCACAATCGATGGCGCTGATCATCCCGCCCCGGACCGACCCAGTGACGCCGTGACCGTGCAGGATATCGTATAGTCGGAGCCATAACCTCTCGATCTCGAACGGGTTCTCGCCGATCAGAAAATGTTTCATCTCCTGGATCGCCTTCTCCACTATGTACGGCCAACCGCCTCCTTCTCCGACTCCGGTTACACCCTCATCCGTGAACAACTTGACGAACAGCCAGTTGCGCCCG
Organism: uncultured Gemmatimonadaceae bacterium; assembly: GCA_964401715.1. Classification (GTDB taxonomy): domain Bacteria; phylum Latescibacterota; class UBA2968; order UBA8231; family UBA8231; genus CAYNZV01. Next base: position 3,073 of record CAYNZV010000165.1, read on the forward strand.
CGAGGGCGGGTATTCATCGAGCTCCCTTCGTCGTTCGCGTTCACCAGATACGTTTTCACGTCCGTGATCTTCATCGGGTAATCTCCTAAGCCATCAGTGTGAATGGGCCATCAACCCTAACGTTGCAGCCGATGGGGACGTAGGTCTGGCCCCGTTTTATTCTCGACCCGCAAGCGGTCCGAGAATAAAACGCGCTACTCCTTGCCGCAACCAACGATTCTGCAGCTTTCACCCCTATGGCCCTTAAATTCCTGAAGAGGTCGCTGTTCTATAGACATTACCGCTTCCTCGAGGTTGTCGACAGTATAAGAAACACCATTGTCGTCACCAACCGGTTTACCTCGAAGGCTTCAAATGGCAAAGAAAAAGCCCCCGGCTAACCTGAGTTAATCGAGGTCTGCCTGGCGCCTGATGCAGGTTATCGTGTTATGCCTGAAACCGCCTAATATGGAATTTGGGGCAAAACATTTGGAAACTTTTCATAAAAAGTTTCCAAAGTAAAGCGTCTCAAACCCGCATCGAGTCGATGAACCTCTCCAGCATCAGTGCAACCACAAGGTTGAAGATTTACTGGGACTGTTTGCTACTGCCAATCTCATCACTCGCGGGTTGGACACCTGGCACTCTTCACTGCTTGACCGTGTTGAGTTACTATTTTTGGTGAACAAGTTTCTACTAAGCGTGTACAGACAAGTTGTCGGCACAGGAGTTTGAAATATTTTGATGAAAATTACCAACGCGCAAAATCAGCACCGCAGGCGTTGGATCGGTGATATACATGCAAAGATTCCAGACGAGCCAAGTAACAGAGGAATTGAGGACCTTTCTATGTCACAGCTTTTAAGCCTCAGCACAACACTCCCCCTCGAGGAATCGTTGAGGAATGTCTTATTAAGGCTGTAGGCGGATGCCGATCTCCATGTTTATTACGCTGAGGCTACCAGAGAGCCGTCAGCAACTGGTTTAGTTAATAACACGAAAACGGGCCACCTAAGGAGGATGCGGACAGCGGACTATCTACTACAACTGCGGTACGATGTAATGGCGGCGAAGACGTCGTAGGACGTCCGCTCAAGAGAGGTCTTTCGCCACCGCGGTATCCCTCGGTTGACCACTAAATATTTCTCGACAAAACCACATCTTCAGCGCATACTACCGATCCTTTATCGGCCCTATAGTCCTCCCGATTGAGTGCGCCGCGCTGACACAGCTTTGGTGCCTTGTGCAACATAAGCCAAACGACGCGAGGAGAAAGCCTGCCATGAATCCGACGCCAAAGGAGTTGAAACGGGGCAAGCTTACGAAAAAAAAACTCGAACAGGTGATGGCAAAGATCGACGAAGAGGGCTACGTCGTGCTGGAGAGAACGGTACCAACGACGCTCTTAAAGGAGATTCGCGATGCCATGGATTCCGTACATCGGCAACATTTCAAGGCGCATCCGAACGCTATGAAGAAACCCAATTCGTTGGGCAAGGGTCGCGGGATGGACGGATGTGGCATAGAGGCATGCCCAACAAAACCAAAAAAGTGCGCACCATGTTGTCGCTGGTATACCGCCGCCCTTTCCACACCCGCGACCAATCTATGGGTATCCGACAAGAGGTCTGGAATCACATCTCCGAAAGGACCCGGAAGATTTTTCGGTTCAACCCGGTAAACGACTAAAAGGCTTGTGAAGGACGCGATCAGCATATGGCGCAGCTGAAAGGCATGAATGCGACTAACATTGAGGGTGCAATCCAAATGGCCTGCAAAATCATGAGAAATGTGTTCGATACGGAAGACGATGTTCATCGTTGACACTCATCCGCACATCTACTCGCCAGACAGGGTGAAGTATCCGACGATTTCTGAGCCATGGGAGCCCGGAGAACCAGCCGCGGCCGAGGACCTGAAACGCCGGATGGACGACGCGGGCGTTGCGCGGGCCGTGTTTATCCAGACCGGCACCTTCTACGGCCACGACAACCGCTACGTCATGGACTCGGCAAAAGCCAATCGGGAATGGGCAACAGGGGTCGTGACGCTGAGTCCCGATGTCCCTTCACACCTGGAAGTACTGGAAGACGCCGTTACCAACTACGGCATTCGCGGCCTGCGCGGAGCAGTAGATGCGATCGGCCGCATTTCCTCTCCGGGGGTTTATAGACTGTGGACAAAAGCGCGCGACCTGGGAATTGTCGTCAACTGCATGGTGTTGGACGATCTCGACCGTTTACCCGAGATCGAGAAGATCGCTTCTGATCTGGACAACCTACACATCGTCATCGACCACTGCTTCATGCTGAACACGCGACACAACACCGAGTCGACCCTCGGCGCCTTGAAGCGCCTGTCTGCCCGGCCAAACATTTACGCCAAGCTGACTCCCGGAACTCACGGCTCGTATCGCGTATATCCACATCCGGACATGCACGAGCCATTGAAGCGAGTCATCGAATACTTCAGTCCCGATCGATGCGTGTGGGGCTCCAATTTTCCCAATGCTCTGTGGTCCAAGGGCACCAGCTACAAACAGAACCTGACGTTGTTCACCGAGGACCTGGGTCTCTCAAAGGAAGACCAGAACGCCATCCTTAACACCACCGCGTTGCGACTGTGGTTCCCGGAAGAATCAGCGTAGTCACACTGCAGACTCTGCTATCCGCGGAGAGCCCTTCGATCGCTCGAGATCGCTGGAGGATGACAAGGTGCTGCTGGTAGATTTGGAATAAGACCCCTTGTCCCGTTTGGAAGTCGTGCTTTCGCTTAGGCCTTGCAGGCTTCTCTGTAACATCACCTCCCAAGCTATCGGAAGATACAGATCCAAACCAAAGGGTCTCTTCTGTGAGTGAGCAGCTTCGGCTTTCCCTGATCCGCTAAAGGCCCTTGGTCTATCGACCTACTTCCACTTCCTGAACATGACCTTTTGCTTCCGCATCTGCTCGATTTGTGCCAAAGTCATCCAGCAGGAAATGTAAACAGTACTGCCCGATATCTTATCAGCTCGCTCCTTCTTCGATACCATTGGAGCCGAGCTGCGTCCATACGGGATCGAATGTGCATCGAGAAAATTCTCCAGCACACTCACTTTTATCCCGAAGTTCGTGTTTTCCGGTAATGCACCAACGCTTTTTAAGGTCATCAATGCATCTAGCTTCTCCACTGCTACGCCCACTACATTCCCGTCCTCGTCAATGAC
>CAYNZV010000166.1:0-6251 GCA_964401715.1 uncultured Gemmatimonadaceae bacterium
AAGGTATTCAGCATACTCGTGTTCGGGTTCAGTCGTCGCTTTTGAGTGGGTGAAAAGTGGTGTCTGGCGGACAAATAGGACTTCAACGTCGTGTTTTTTAGCCCATTTAAAATAACCCTGCACCATCTTGTCGTATTGCGCCATTGTCTTGCCGGGTTTCAGCGTGCATAGCTGGGCTTGGACATTGAGTGACACAGGGATTTCGGCCTCTGCGGCCGCACTTTCGTGGTGATCGGCAAACACTGGTGCCAGTGCGAGGACGGTAGTTGCCGCAACTACGCCCCATAAAGTTTTCATTCGATCCATGGTTGTACTCCTCCAAAGGACTAGCTAGAGCATCACATCGGTTAGTTGAAGGCAAGCTGAGTTAGGAGTGACAGGCTTCTTGCAGCCTCTTTCTCGACAGCACGGCTATCAACGTGAGTGCAAATCTTAATTGTTGAATGTTCTGGGGACTGCGACTAACGTCAACTTAAATTCAATGTCAGGCAAGAACGCCATGGAAATCGCTGATTGGCGAGCAACACCGGTCATTGGTCCGCTATACAAGAGAATCCGCGAGCTCGGGTTGGAACAGAATGTCGCCGAACTCGATACCTTCGGTTTTACCATCCTGCCGCCGGGCAAGGCTGCTCCGGTCGAATTTACCGACCGCCTGCGTGAACGTCTGCTCGAGGTTGCCGAGCGGCGTACGGGCGTCAAGCATGATGTTGAAAGTGGTGAACACGGACAGCTACCCAATAGCCAGCCCAATTTTAGTCACCAGTATCTCCTTTACTATCTGTTGCTTGAAGACAAGGTCTTTCAGGAAGGAGCCACCAACCCGTACCTGTTGGCCCTGCAAACATACATGCTGGGTATGGACTGTCGTTTGTCGAACGCGGTTGCGTTCGTCAAATGGCGCGATGAAATTGGCTACGGCGAGACGCTAGGTCTGCATGCAGACAACACGCTCAAGCATCCGATCTCTATCGGACACGAGACGCATACCGGTAACAGTGCCTGGGTGTTGACTGACTACACTGAAGACAATGGCGCTATTGCCTTTGTTCCAGGCAGTCACCAGAAAGCACGTCATCCTGGCCCCGGTGAAGGCGTCGCCGATGCTATCCCGATCGAAGCTCCGGCGGGTTCTCTGCTGATCTGGCATGGCAACCTGTGGCATGGCGCCTATCCGCGAAAGAACGAGGGTCTGCGCCTGGTGATGAGCTACTACTTCAACCGGAGCTATCTGCAGGTCCAGGAGGACTATCGCCATACCGTGACGCCAGAGATTCTGGCGGACAACCCCAAGCGTCTGGCGGTACTACTCGGGTTCGGCCAAGCTGACGGCTGGCAGAGCAAAGACGGCCCGGACTTTGTCGAGGCCAACCGCATCAAGAAGGAGGCCTACCAGGAGGCCGGAATTAACAACGTCGTAATTCCGGCGCCGGGTGACTTCAAGTGAGTTGCGCGGCGCATCCTGGCCTGAATCGCCGCTCTTTCCTCCAGTATCTCGCCATGCTCGGCGTCGGCAGCCAAGCGCTGCTCAGACCCGGTGAGCTGCTCGGGGCTCCAGGAGATAAGGTGAGTTCTGTTCTCGAGATCAATGGCAAGTGGGATTCGAAATTCGACCTTGTGATCGAAGCCTTCACCGAGAACTTCACCGACCACGGTGTCGTCGGGGCAGCCTTCGCGGCGGTCATCGAGGGGGAGCCGGTGGGCGACGTTTGGGCTGGGCACAAGGATCTCGGTCGTTCGGTGCCGTGGGAAGAGGATACGATCGTCAACGTCTACTCGACGACCAAGACCATGACGGCCCTGGTCATCCTGATGCTTTACTATCGGGGTGAAGTCGACGTCGACGTCCCGGTCGCGAAGTACTGGCCCGAGTTCGCTGCCAACGGGAAAGAAGGCGTGACCGTCGCCAACGTCATGAGCTACACGGCGGGGCTACCTGGATTCGATCATCCCGTTGCTCCCGAGGTCCTCCTCGATTGGGACGCCGTAACCACCTTACTCGCTGCTCAAAAACCGTGGTGGGAACCAGGAACCAAAGTCGGCTAACACCCTCTGACCCAGGGTTACATTCTGGGAGAAGTGGTTCGGAGAGTCACGGGGAAGTCGATCGGCACCTTCTTCCGTGAAGAGGTGGCCGGTCCCGTCGGGGCCGACTTCCACATCGGCACACCGCCTGAAGCCCAGGCTCGGACCTCGGACCTCCATTCCGATCGCCCTGCCGACATCGATGACGTTGTCGTTTCGGCGACACCACCGGCCGACGCTCCGAAACTACCACACGAGATCTTCCAGGAGAGGGTGTTCAGCAGTCATCGCTGGTCGCGGGATTTCGTCAACACGGTCGGGTGGCGAGAAGCGGAGATTCCGGCGGCTAACGGGCATGGTAATGCGCGATCCGTGGCCAAGATCCAATCGATAGTAGCCTGTGGGGGCGAAGCTCATGGAGTGCGGCTTCTCGACGATAAGACCGTGAAGGAGGCCTTCAGCGAGAGGAGTGCGGGCCAGGATCAACTGTACGGGTTCCCAACACGATACGGTTTGGGGTACGGCATCCCCAGCGACGCGACGCGGATGATGTCGCCTAGCGAGTGTGTCGGCTTTTGGGGTGGCGCGGGAGGCTCGATGGTCGTCGTCGACCGCAGCCAGAAACTGGCGTTCTGCCGTGTGATGAACCAGATGCACCCGGAACCCGACATGAGACCTTTCCGCATGGACAACGCTGTGTAGAAGAGCCTCTGACTCTCCTAAAAACCAACCCGAATGCGTCGGAACATGCAAGAAACCTATCCGCCGCCGTCTACGATTGAGCGGAGGTGAGCGTATACCCTAAATCTAACCCGCCGATTTATAGATGATGGAAGTCTTAGCTGGAGTGTGTTTCCGGAATGCCTGGCTGATCTCGATTGGTCCCCAGGGCCCCGAACTCCTCAAGACAATTATTGTTATTCCTAGCCATGCACAAAAAAGATCGGGTTGTGGGTCAACCGATGTGTTCGGCCTGATTGTAGATGCGTTTGCCTAGGGGTGGTTTAATCCCGCTGGTCACTCTGATCTTCCGATCAGTTCTGGTCTTGCCAATATTAGTGGCGACGGTTTTCCACCAGGGCCGTTTCGGTCGGGTTTGATCGTTTACTTGAATGACCGCAGCAGCGCGAACTTGAGGAAGAGTTTATGAAAATCAAAGAGTGGTCCTCGTGCCTTACTCAAGCGAAGCTTTATCAAGAGCTAACCCAACTAGGTTTGTTGGAGAACATAGCCGAGCTCGATGTGTTCGGGTTCACAGTAATACCGCCGGAAAAGGTTGGCCCACCGGATTTCCATGCGCGCGTCAAAGACGCGTTAATCAAAGTCGTGGAGAAACGTTTCGGTCCACTGTCTGACGATGGACTGACTTGGAAGGACAAGAACCAGATTTTTCGCATGATCTTGTGGGAAGACGAAATTTTTGAGGAGCTCCTCCTTAACCCGGCTGGACTAGGCTTGGTGCAGCATTTGATAGGCACCAATTGCATCTTGGCGTTGTTCGATGGCTGGGTGAAGGGGCCTGGCGAAGGGCGTACGCCGTTGCACCGGGACAACTACGATTTCACCCGTCAAGCGTCTGCCCCGGAACCCAGTAGTGGAAACTTCAACTATCTGGCAACCGACTACTCAGCAGCAGATGGTGCGTTGACGTTTGTGCCGGGCAGCCATAAGTGGCGGCGGCCACCTACACCGCATGAAGTTGAAGATTGGGCAGATAAGGCCGAAGCAATCGAGGCGCCGGCGGGGTCGATGGTGGTGTGGGGCGATCTGACCTGGCACGGGTCAGCGTTGCGCTCGAACGTGGGGGAACGTTTGATGGTGCTCGGACATTATTGCCGCCCCTACATGCAGACCCAGGGACCGTATCGGCAGACGGTGACGGCTGAAGCGCTAGCGCGCAATCCTTTGCGCTTCGCAGGTTTGATGGACGTGTATGGTGCGTATCCGTTCGGCGAGCAAGACGTCGACATATCACGCATCGGGCAGGAGGCCGCGACGGTCCACAGTGGCATGACCGACGCATCGCCATACCACAGCTTGTTCGACAGAGAGCCTGCCGGGGACAAGGTGTCGCTACGGCCGCATTACGACTATTTTGCGTTTGATGCGAAGGCCCACCAACAGCAGGTGGAGCAACGAATGGCTATGGCCAAGCGAGCCGCTGCTAAAACAAAAGCAACCGGTGAGGAAACATCCAAAGAGTCGTTGAGCGGCGGCTAGTTAGATTGGTATAACTTTCGACTCGTTGACCGGCGGAGCCGATTCGAGAAAAGACGGATCGCATATGGACGTTTCTTTTAGGAGGCCCGATTCAACGTAGTCGTCAGTTTTCACCTTACTCTTCACCACGAGGAAGCACATGCGATTGCCCAGACAAGCTGTCGATTTCGCCACCTACCAACCGTGATCGTGTTGAATGAAGCGGTTGTTGCGAACCATGCTGATCACCCGGTGCGGGAGTGGCGGTAGCGGATGACTTCTAGCGCATAGTTTCTTTTTTGGCGACGACCTCTTCGAGTCTGTCATCAATGTCGGAATCTTCGACTTCAAGTCCACGCTCTCTAACTTCTTTTGGACTAAAGCCGCAGCGCTTAACAAAACCGTCTAGCCAACCATTTACTTGCGCGGTGCCGAGCCAACTCGAGCCATACCACCGTCAACCGCAACTACCTCGCCCGTAACATATCGAGATGCATCTGACGCGAAAAACAAAACCACATCCGCTACGTCGTCACCGTATCCCCAACGCTTCAAGGCGATCTGCTCCTCCAGCCGCTCGATAAGACCAGGGATATTATTTCGATTGTCCTCCCATATAGCAGTAGCGATCAGTCCAGGACAAATGGCATTGACTCGAATACTTTTATTTCCCCAATCAGCGGCCAAAGCACGAGTCATGGCATCAACAGCGCCTTTGGTTCCCGCATAGGCAACGCGCCCTACTGGTCCCCTCAAACTAGCGATCGATGAGATATTTATTACAGATCCACCGCCCCGAGCGGCCATACTTGGCCCGAGACCAAGCGTCAACATAAGTAAAGACCTCACATTGATTGAAAATACCAAATCAAAGTCTTCTTCAGTCAAATCATCCGGCGTCCGTCGCATCGGTATACCCGCATTATTTACAAGTATGTCGACTCCTCCGACGCTCTCAAGCACCTGCTCAGCCAATATTGAGCCAGCTTGAGCAGGGGCCAGATCCGACTCGATAACTACTGGATTATTCTCCAGATCTGAAGCAACTCGCTGAAGGTCGGAGACCGTTCTACCCGTCAAAACCACGCGCGCGCCTGCGCTATCGAGAGCTCTCGCACTCGCTTCCCCGATGCCTCTACTGGCACCAGTAACCACGGCTATTTTTCCTTTTAAATCATTCACGACTTAATATTCTCCTTCTTAGAGTTTTGCTTCCTGATTCACCAACATCGTCATTCAGTGAGGATTGCGCGACGGGGTCGTTCGTAACCGAATTGCCTAGCTGGCATTCTCGATAGTCGTTGTTCACTGGACTATCGCGCCCACTTCAGTGCTATTGGATCAAGGTCCGACACTAACCTAATCAGCTCGGTACGAGTCGCGGGATGCAGTGGCGGTAGTGGGTGACGAACCACATCGCTGCCGATGACGCCACCTTCTTTCATTACAGCCTTGCAGGCGCGTAGACCGCATTGACGATTCTCAAAATTGATGAGCGGCAGAATTCGGTTGTACTGTGCGTTTGCGTTATCGATATTCCCTTCACGATGACTCTCCAGAATGGGCTTGATCAGGTCCGGTAGTAGCGCACTCGGCATGGTGCCGGTGGCACCGGCATCCAGGTCGGCGAGTAGCGTGATCGATTCTTCGCCGTCGAATGGACCCACGATGGCGTCGCCGCCCGCCTCGATCAGACTGCGTAGCTTTGCCGCGGTCGTCGGCATCTCGATCTTGAAGTACCCAACCAGGGGAACCTCCTTCGCCAAGCGAACGAGCAGGGGAACTGACAGCTCGACACCACTGAGTGGTGCATCCTGAATCATCACTGGGACACCTCCTGCCTCTGCGACAGCGGTGAAATGCTCGACCATCTGCACCTCGCCGGCGCGCAGGGTGGTGCCATGATAAGGCGGCATGAGCATAAGCATGTCTGCGCCGCTCAGGCTCGCGCGTCGAGCGCGTTCTGCGGCGATCTGCGTGGAGAAAAGGCTGCAGGTAACGATTGTCGGAACTCGGCCCGCGAAATG
>CAYNZV010000167.1:0-6206 GCA_964401715.1 uncultured Gemmatimonadaceae bacterium
ATTGGCGTATCACCGATCCTATCTCACTTGTTCGAGACAGGTCGGGTGCGATTTGAAGCCGCCGACGACAAAGAGGTCGTCGGTGCATTACGACGATTGATGCGCACAGAAGGTATCATAGCGGCCCTAGAAAGCGCTCACGCCGTTGCCGGCGCGTTGCGTGAGATACCCGACATGAATCGAGATTCGGTGGTTGTGATCAATCTCTCGGGCCGCGGCGACAAAGATATTTTCACGATCGCCGACGCGATGAACGATCGAGAATGGAATCAGTTTCTCAAAAAACGAGCAGCGCAACTCTGAATATAGAAGCGGCAATCCAACAACGCTTGAAGGAGCGCAAGATTCTGCTTATGACCCACGTAATCGTGGGTTACCCTTCACTCGAAGCCAATTGGGAAATGTTGGAAGTTATGGAGCAGGTTGGCGTCGACTTAGTGGAATTGCAGCTCCCATTCAGCGAACCGATCGCTGATGGCCCAACCTTCGCACGTGCAAACCAGATGGCGTTGGAACGGGGAATGACCATTGATGCCTATTTCGATTTTTTCACTCGTTCAACAGATCGATTTAAGTTTCTTCATCTCTTGATGGGGTACTACAATATCGCTTTTCGTATGGGTCACAAGACATTCTGCAGTCGCCTGAAGAAGAGTGGGGGAAGGGGGTATATCATTCCCGATCTCCCTTTCGAGGAATACGGTGATCTCTTCGACTTTAGTCGCAACAACTCGCTTGCGCCGATTTTGTTGATGACCCCGACGAACAAACCGGAAAGGCTCACGCAGATAGGAGCGAGGTCCGTCGGTTTCGTCTATGTGGTGGCGCGTCGAGGAGTAACGGGCCGTAGGACCGAACTGGACATCCAGTTGGACGGATTCTTGAACCGATGTCGAGCCAGCACCTCACTGCCTCTAGCGCTGGGTTTCGGATTGCAAAGGGGCGAAGATTTACAACGTCTGCAAGGTAGAGTAGAAGTAGGGATTGTTGGTTCCGCCCTGTTGGATCGCTGGGACGCGGACGGTCTTGAAGGATACGGCGGGCTTCTCGAAGAGCTTGGTGCAGCCAGAAACTAGCGGTTGGTGTCTCCGCGGATCAGCAGTTGTTCAAGGTAGAGGCGGTAGTCGCATTCGGGAATCCCTTCAATCAGTGACTCCAGTGACGCTTTGTTGATAAACCCCTGCTTGTAAGCAATCTCTTCTAAACAAGCGATCTTCAGGCCCTGACGTTTTTCGATCGCTTCGATAAACGCGTTGGCCTCTTGCAGACTCGATGGAGTACCCGTATCGAGCCACGCCGTCCCGCGGCCCAAAAGCTCGACGTTTAAGAACTTCGAGTTCAAATAAGACCGATTTACATCGGTAATCTCCAGTTCGCCGCGTGCCGACGGTTTGAGGCCACGACATATATCGATCACTTGTGAGTCGTATACGTACAATCCGGGAACCGCGTAATTCGATTTCGGTGAGTTTGGCTTTTCCTCGATGCCGACAATTTGGGAATTCCGATCGAATTCAATCACTCCGAAATCTTGGGGGTTGCTCACATAATAACCGAAGATCAGCGCTCCTTCGTCGAAGTTTCCGAGGACGTCTCCGAAACCCCCGGCGCGATGGAAATAATCGCCGTAGAAAACGTTGTCTCCTAAGATCAAGGTAACGGCATCGCCGTCGATGAACTCTTCGGCAAGTAGGAACGCCTGCGCGATGCCTGCAGGGTGGGGTTGCACTTGGTAGCAAACATTGAGACCCAGTTCACTGCCATCGCCTAGAAAATCTCGTAGTACGGGAACGTCCTTGGGTGTGGAAATGATGCATATGTCGCGGATATCGCCGAGCATCAGCGTTGACAAGGGATAACAGATCATCGGCTTGTCGTAGACCGGTATCAGCTGTTTGCACACGATGCGGGTTAACGGATAGAGGCGGGAACCTGTGCCACCGGCCAGAACAATGCCTTTCATAACTCGTTTCCTTGTTCAGATGGGAAAGCTAGTCGTATGTCTTTTTTGTCCAATGTTTCAGAGCGCTGTACCAAATGTTTGTCGCCGTCGTAATTCACCACAAACTACGTGTCTTGCCGTTCCGGTAATGAGAAATTTATGTCGAGGGCATGATCGTTTCCGGTTACTGAAGTCTACTAGGAAAACTGGAATCGTTCAGCTAACTGTCGAAGGTAGTTGGATCTTCCACGCTGCTGAATTTCGTGCGATTCTGAGAGAACAGAAGCCGACCAATTCACGGGCGCGGCACTTGCTCGGAAGCAAGGAGTCGTAGGTGCAAACGACCATGGATATGGGCTTTGGTAACTTCTTAAATATGTCGGGCAATAGGCACCAGTGGAAATCAAAACCACCATTTACACAAACCTCTTCCCTCCGGCAGAATGACTTTTACGTGAAGTGGTAGAGCGATTCGGTTGACTCCTCAATCCATTAAGAGCCCACCATTGACGTCAATGATCTCGCCGGTGATGTGCGCGGAGTCGTCAGAGGCGAGAAAGAGGGCGCAATTGGCAACGTCTAGGGCACTGCCTTTTTTGCCGAGAGGGATCTGTTTCGCAAGCTTCTTGTGCAGTGGATTGTCCGTCATGTCAGTCTCGATGATCCCAGGTGCGATACCGTTTGCACGTACTCCAAACGGAGCCAAACCGCGGGCCAGAGCCAGTGTCATGGCCAACACGCCGGCCTTGGCTGCTCCATACGGAGGGCCCGCTGCGAGACCGCCTGTTTTTCCCGCTAGCGAGGTCAAATTGATAATCGTACCCTCTCTTCGCGCTTTGAGGATGGGATACGCGGCTTGGCTGCACAAAAAAGTCCCTTTCAGATTGACCGACATAACTCTATCCCACAGCGCTTCTTCGCAATCTTCGAAAGTGCTCAATTCAAGGATGCCGGCGTTGTTCACTAAGATGTCCAAGTCGCCAAACTCATCCATGATTCTCGCAAAACCGGTAGTAACGGAACTCTTGGACGCCACATCCATTTCGATGCCCAATGACCTCGTTGGCAAATTTTCTGCGGCCGCCGTTGCAGCTTCGTATCGGATATCGGCGACAACTAAATGAGCACCTTCCGCGGCGAAGGTCTTAGAGATGGCCATGCCGATACCGCCACTTCCACCAGTAACGAGAGCGACTTTGTCTTTAAGTTTGTCGGACAAGGCGTAATCCTTTCAATAGTGTGCTAGAAAGTGGTGCCACCCATCGTCACTAATGGAATGGACACGACCCCCAAAATGACCCCGGCAATCGAGAGCGCGTTGAGGCGCTCTCTCCAAAAGAAATGGGCGAAGAGATTGTCCAGCATTAGAATGGTGCATCCATGAATTGGAAACAAGACGGTTGCAGGAAGTTTGCTCAGGGCCGTCAATAGAGCGCCCAAGACCAAGAGGTTGTAGACTCCGATTCCGGCATCGGCTTGAAGTTCGGCGAATTTAGGTCGATACCTACCTGTAATTACTACCGCGATGCCGATTAACGCAGCGGTCGAAGAGATCACGAATAACACTAAAAGGCGGTGTTTGCTGAGCCCGGCATAATGCACCCACCGATTTCCACAGTTCACCAAGCCCTGCATCAGGAAGACGAGCAACATCCAACCCAAGGTCGACAAATTTCTTCGTCCATTGCTGTTTTCCGACTTGCAATAAGTCATCAATAGCATGGAAATTATAACTGCTACGATCCCCAGTGTCTGCCATGCATTCGTACGCTTGTTCCAGACAAGCACGCCGGCAACTACCGGGACTAGAATGGAAAGTCGAAAAGCGGTCAGAACCGGCGTTACGTGGCCCCGCTCCAAGGCCCTGGTCATCGCCAGCATCGAGGCTCTGTATGCGCAGCCGGTGATGACGCCAACCCCTAGGATGGGCAAGGTTACTACGAACTCGTCTCGAATAAGGTAATAGCCCCCCAACAGGGTAGCCAGCATGACCTAATTAGTCGAAACCACAAGCGGCGCGTTGTAGCCACGCATTTGTGACCATTTGAATATCTGACCGAAGCCTAAGGATAGAAAAATAGCCGCGTACATCCATGCCAAAGCGTTCCTACTTTCGATTGGGAGGAGAGGCCCGAACTATAGGATGCGATTTACCATGCTGCAAGGAAGGTGTCTACTGAGAAGCGTGGCTGCCACGGTTTTAATGGCGACCATGTGTGGCTGTGCTATTCCGGGCAAAAACGAATCGAACTGGGCCGAGACAGCTCCTTCCTCTTTGCGAGAACGTTTGCGGTCTTGGACACAACAGTATGCACAAGGAGGATCGGAGGGAGCACGACTTGGACTCGAGCTATACGATTTTTATCTCCGTCGAGGAGATCGCCTGGCATGGAACGGACCATGGGGCCCTTTAGTACAGGCAGATGGGCTGTTGGAAGCTCTCAGAGGGCTAACTATCGATGGGCTCAAGCCGGAGGATTATGGCGTAAATGCCCTCGCCGCCACTATTGATAGCCTTCGAAATCCCGCCGGCAAAGGTCGCCCCATTGTAAGGCGCCAAGCTGATCTCGATATCGCGCTGACGGCTGCATTTCTACGTAGTGCACGCCATCTGTTAGCAGGGCGGGTTGCCATCAAGAAAGCAGATGCCAACTGGCAAGTGCTTACTCAGGTCGGAAATCTCGCCGGCTTGCTCGAAATGGCGTTGAGTACCAATCAGGTGCGACAAACCTTACTCGGGCTGAGACCGCGCAGAGTAGAATATAGACGCCTGCAAGGCGCGCGCCTCGAACTTTTGGAGTTGGCATCCCGGGGCGGCTGGCCACAGATCCCCTCAACGACGTTATCGGGGCGGTTGGATCGAAAGTTGACCGCCTTGCTGCACCGCCGCTTGCTGCTGTCGGGCGATGCCGAGGATTCAGGCGACCTAAAGCTCGCCTTGAGTCGATTTCAACGACGACATGGTTTGTCTGTATCTGGAAGGCTCGATTCGGCATCCGTAGCAACGCTCAATGTATCGGTGCAGCAACGCATAGCTCAGCTCGAATTGAACTTGGAACGCTGGCGATGGTTACCCCATACTCTAGGTAGCCAATATATCCTCGTCCGAATTGCCGATTTTGAGTTAGATGTTGTCGAAAGCGACAAAATCGATTTGTCGATGCGCGTTATCGTTGGTAAACCGGACACCCGGACTCCCGTGTTTAGCAGCGAGATGACGCACCTGGTTTTCAATCCTTACTGGCGTATTCCGCCCAGCATCTCCACCGAAGAAGTGCTGCCCAAGTTGGCGAAAGACCCAGGATATCTCGAACGCCACCAGATTCACATCCTCCCGCCAGTCGCGGCCACTTCGGCAATATCAGGAGGAGAACTTGACCTACGTGCCATCCAAATGGGAACAAGCATGTTGGTGCAAAGCCCGGGTGGTACCAATCCACTAGGGCGGGTTAAATTCGCGTTTCCCAATCCCTACAACATATATCTGCACGATACGCCGGCCGGAGAATTGTTCGGTAGAAATATGCGGGATTTTAGCCACGGATGTATCCGCCTCGAGCGGAGCCTCGATCTGGCAGTGTATCTGTTGAGGGACCGTCCAGAGTGGTCCCGGGCAAGGATCGAGCAAGTGTTGGATTCGGGAGAGAACGTGCAAGCCTATTTCTCCCGGAGCGTTCCCATATACCTCCTGTACTGGACCGCTTGGGTAGACGAAGAGGGTAAGACCCAATTCCGCAAGGATATCTATGATACCGACACAAAGGTGAATAGGGCTCTGTTGCAGGCAGGCGTTTCGGTTTCCCAGCTGTGAAGCAACTGAGAATCACACAGTTCGTTTGCCCAGCTATTTGATTTTTGGTTTCCGGTTTATTTATTAATTCCAATCCATGCTCTCTTTTTTAATAGTACTATCAATAATCTTTTTCAATTCCTGTGGGTCTGGGGATGCCGGACACCAAGTCGGTGCCCGGCAAGATGAGATTGCGCGTGGTCGGGACTTATTCACGCGAAGTGGATGCGCTGTTTGCCACGGCCACGAAGGAAGGGGTGATGGGCGTGTCGCTAGGAGTTTGAGTCCTCGCCCGCGGGATTTCCGCGAGCTCTCCGCCTACCAGCAGGGCAACTCGAAAGCGGATATCGCGACGACGATCAAGAATGGCGTCGGCGTTCGCACCAGCGCCATGCCGGCTTATCCGCATCTGAGCACGGCAGACGCCGGTGCTTTGGGCGCATTTGTAGTATTTCTGCAGAAACAACCGTAACC
>CAYNZV010000168.1:0-6203 GCA_964401715.1 uncultured Gemmatimonadaceae bacterium
CATTGATAGGGTGTCGATACGCCGACCCAACGAAGGTTTCACGATCGGACGTCGGATGGCCGGGGATAGTTCGAAATCTCACTCAAATCCTTGAAAGGTATTGCATGTTCGGAGCCAACCTTCTGCAAACTATCCGATCGGAGCCCACTTTCTTCCTGACGTTGCTGCTCCTGTTGGCGATAGCTGTTCCGAGGGGATCTGATGCTGCGGATCTAAGAATGTCCGGTTGGCACCAAAAACGCAAAAAAGCTCGACCCGGTGGAATTTTTGACCCGCGCCTAGCGATCACCGACGCGCATTCCATACGCACCTCGTTGCAGGCACGTAAAAGTAGGGCCGCGGCGGGTGCTCGTCTGCGAGGAATTGGGGCGTTGTCGTCGCCGATGCAACACCGGCTGTCAAAACCGTTGGTGCCGTCGCTGTCGAAGTGGGAAGTTCGTTTCAACCAACATAACGGCACACCAACCTTCATGTCGCGAAATCTATCTGAGCGGCGTTCAAAGCCGGGACTGCAGATATCTGCAGCTAAACACGCCCGTAACTTCATAGCCGACAACCGGTCATTTTTTCGAATTCGAGATCCAGACAAAGAGCTCAAAATTATGGCTGTTCTAGAAGGTTCGCTTGGCAAACAACACATTTGTTTTCAGCAGCTCTTCGAGGGTCTGCCGATGTGGGGCCACGACCTAGTGGTGCACCTGAACTCGGGAGAGCCGTACGCCATGAATGGCAGGTACTCACCCACTCCGACCGACGTCGGAAAAACGGTTCCCGATGTACCGCAAAACGATGCAATCGAGATAGCCAGGACACATCTGAACGGACTGACCAAAGCGGTACTCATCCCTTCTGATCTGCGGGACCTTCTCGAATACGACGGACCCACCGCGGAACTAGGAATCTGGCTATTGCCGGACACCCGAGAACCCCGACTGGCCTGGCGTATTCTCCTTAGACCCAACTGGCGAGAACGGTGGTTCTACGTAATCGCAGCCGACGATGGCGGAATTCTGGATTTTCACAACGGCACCGTTTTTGATGGGCCGACAACCGGGCAAGGTATTGACGTATCGGGACAGACTCAGACTCTGAACGTGTACGAGGTGGACAACAGTTTTGTGATGATCGACGCATCGCGACCGATTTTCGCGAGGGAACAACCAAACTTGCTGAGCGATCCGCGGGGCGCTATATGGACCCTAGATGTTCGGGGCAAGGATCTGTCCCGCGACGTCTCCGTATTTCACGTATTCTCGAAAGACAATACTTGGAATGACCCGATAGCGGTGTCGGCACATCACCATACCGGTCGCACTTTTCAGTATTTCTTCGATGTCCACGGCCGCCGTGGAATCGACAACATGGGCGCCACCATCATTTCTATCATCCATGTAACCGAGGACAATCGTCCCATGGATAACGCTTTTTGGAACGGTAAGTTCACTGCGTACGGAGATGGCGATGTCGGATTCCAGCCGTTTGCCGCCTCCCTAGACGTAGTTGCCCACGAGATTACCCATGGCGTCGTCGAGCGCACCGTCAATCTGGAGTACCGTTTTCAATCCGGCGCTCTTAACGAATCGTTCGCCGATGTGTTCGGGGTTATGGTCGATCGCGACGACTGGACCCTCGCAGAGGACATCGCCAACCGGGATGTCTTCACCTCGGGCGCTTTGCGGGATATGAAGGACCCTCACAACGGCGCCGAACGCAACGACTTCGCCTGGCAACCAGCTCACATGGACGAGTTCGTCGATTTGGAAATCACTGAAGACAACGGCGGCGTTCACATTAATAGCGGCATTCCAAATCGCGCCTGCTTTCTCATCGCTGAAGCGATAGGCAGAGCAAAAACGGAGCAGATTTATTACCGGATTCTCGATGCTCGTTACCTCAACAGCCGCTCGAATTTCGTAGACTTGCGTCTGGCCGCATTGCGGGCAACTGCCGATTTGTTCGGAGATGCGGGAGCGGAGGCTGCTGCCGTGGTTTCCGCATTTGATCGAGTGGGCATAGTTGGCGACACGGGTCAATTGGCACAGCAAGATCTTCAACCGGTCGAGGGTGAAGCCTGGATCGCCGTGGTGAACGGCGAACCGACCGACAATAGTCTTTATCTCGTTCGCCCCCACATCGAGACTACGGAAGACGTGGTCCAGTTGACGGAAACACAGGTTTACACTGGCACCGGTAACCCAATCAGTATCTCAGATGACGGCTCGATCATCTTGTTCGTCGATGCCGACAACTTCATTCGATTTATCTTTTCCGACGGCACCGAAGAGGAAATAATCAGCGAGAACGCCGATTGGTCTTCCATCGCCCTATCGCCGGACGGAAAGCGGCTAGCGGCAACGTCCGTGTTCGAGGACACGACTATCTACATTTTTGATCTTGAGAATCCAGACCTCAACAAACAGGTCACGCTATACAATCCCACCACTCAGGAAGACGTAAACGCGGATGTCACCCTCTATGCCGACGCTCTGGACTGGGATCTGAGCAGCGAGTTCATTATCTACGATGCTTTTAACAGCCTACCCCAGGCTGACGGCGACTCTCTCAATTTCTGGTCGATCAACTTGCTGGATGTGGATAATGAAATCATCCTCCCGCTTTTCCCGCCGTTACCTGAAGGTTTGCATGCGGGCAATCCATCTTTCGGCCAAACCAACGACAACGTGTTTGCCTTTGATCTGTACGACGAAGTGAACGATCTCGACGAAGTGTGGGCAGCTGACCTGTTCACCGGCACAGCGAACCTCATCGAAGACAACGGTTCCTCCATCGGCTATCCGCGATACTCCGCCGATGACAGCGAACTTGTTTTTCAGCGCTTCAAAGAAGAAACCCCAACCCTGAGACGGATTGGGCTCGCCGACGACAAAGTCACTGCCGTCTCGGACTCTGAGTCGTATCTGAGCGAAGGTCAGCTTCCAACTTGGTTCACTATTGGTGCGCGACCCGGATTACCTACCACCGTCCAAGATTTTCGCGACTCGCGTCCGACCGCTTTCGACCTGCAACAGAACTACCCAAATCCTTTCAACCCGGAGACAGTCATTGTTTACACCTTGTCTTTGCCGGCTACCGTGAACTTAACGATTTACGATGTCGCCGGCCGCGTCGTGAAAACTCTGGATTCGGGCTTCAAGCCGGTGGGACGATTCGAAACTACCTGGTCAGGAATGGACAAGGGCGACCGTGTGGTCGCCAGCGGGGTCTATTTCTATCGCCTCCAGATTTTCGAGCAGGGCATTGAACCGATTTCTCTTACACGCAAGATGACTATCCTGCGTTGATCGAGGACGGGAAGCAATGGCGATGAAATTAAACAACACTTGGATCACCAAAGGGTTCGAAGCTTTCCGCAGGGGCACCTTTGGCAACGCCGGACACAACCTCTACGTCTCGCGCGCTGGTATTTTGCAGAGAATCCACCAGTTCGATTTAAATGGCAACGGCTATTTCGACTTGGTTTTCAGCAACAGCCAATCCCATCTCGAAATGGCACCTGTTGGTGTGTACAACGATCCGCTCGGTACGCCCACTTGCCGTGAACTGCCGGCGGATGGTGCCTGGTCAGGCGCCGTCATTGATCTTAACGGGAACGGCTATGACGACTTGATTTTAGGAAACTGGTACAACGGCATCGGCATGTACATGAACGCCTTTATCTACTTCGGTTCTCCCGACGGCTGGAGCGAACGCCGGCACTTGCGTTTGCCGGCACCTCGTTGCACCTCGGTCGCCGCCGGTGACTTTGATGGCGATGGACGGCCTGATCTCGCGTTTCTAAGCGAGGATAGGATACGGCTGTTCATGCAATCCGAAATCGGGTTCGAGTCGAAACGTTTTTTGCAAACAAATATTGGAGGTGAGCAGCTGGGGGCTTGTGATCTGGACGGAGACGGCTATGCGGACCTTGTCGTGCGGTCTACGACCGGGGAAATGACCGTCTTTTGGGGTACGCCATCAGGACTCGACTTGTCTGCCGCCACCGAAATCCCAGTTCCACTGGACGAAGCGGAAGAAGATGACGCCGCAGAGATTGACCGCGCGGCCCCCGAGTTTGTTCAGGATGCCAAGCCTCTCGTGCAATTCATCCATTGTCACAGCCGTCCCCACATCTTCGTCGGACGCTTGCATCGCGCCTTTCTCATCCCGGTGAACGAGGACCGCAGCTTCGGAAAGGCACTTGATTTCCGCGCCCCGCATTCTTTGGCAGTAGCCAGCGGCGACCTGACCGGTAGCGGCAAGTTCGATCTTGTGTTCGCCTGTCGCCCACACGGAACAGCCGATGAATTTTCGTGTGTTTATTGGGATGTCGGCAGCGAGATTGACGAAAGCAATCGCACCGAGGTTGCCAGCTTTCGGGTGTGCGACGTGGCAGTCGGCGACCTAGATGGCGACGGATGCGATGAGTTCGTGCTTTGCCAAGGGCATACGGAGGATTGGTTCACTCACGATTCACCGGTCTACAAAGTAACCGCAGATAGGCAGTGTCGCGAAGTAACACGCCTCACCGGTCACGACGCTCGGAGAGTATTTTTTGCACGTCCATCTGGGAACGGACGTCCTGACGTTGTTTTCGTGAACACGAGAGCGCGTAACAAGACCGAAGAAGTGGACGTGTCCATCTACTTCGGAGATGAGGACGGGTACGACCCAGAAAGACGCCAGAACCTACCCGGTTGGGGCGCCATCGGTGCCCTTTGTTGCGATCTTAACGACGACGGCTTGCCTGACCTAGTGCTGGTCAATTCGTCTCACAACACACCCTCCCGCGATCCGGGTTCTTACGTCTTTCTCAACACCGCCAACGGATTCGAGCAGCGGCCCACCTGGAGATTGCCCTCGAATCTTGCTCACGGTGGGTGCTGCGCCGACTTGAATCGCGATGGTTATCTGGATCTGGTTTTTAGCGGCCATCGAAGCCCCGACTTGATGATCTTCTACGGTTCGGAGAACGGCTTCGATCTGGAACACCCCGAACGCATTCATCTGGAGTTAGAGGGGACCGAGTGCGACAGTCCGCTGTGGATCTACCTGGCGGATCTGAACAACGATGGGTGGCTCGATCTCGTCGTTCCTCAAAGCAAGGGAGATCGCAGCTTCGTACTATGGGGAGGTCCTCACGGCTTCAGCATGGAGCGTTCGCAGGTCCTCTCTGTTTGGAAGGGGATTTGTGCCCGTGCCGCCGACTTGACCGACAACGGTTATCTGGATCTGTTGGTAGGAGGTGGGCCCCCTTCTCTCACTGAACCTGACGACTGTTTCCTACACATCTACTGGAATGGCCCTGAAGGACTTGGCGAATCGCGCAAAACTTTGCTGCCAGCCAACAACGTCCTTTCGATAGGTGTGGCAGACCTAGACAACGATGGACTTCTAGATCTGTTCGTGCCGTGTTATCACAACGGACGCACTAGGGACATCGAGTCCTACATTTATTGGAATAAGGTCGGGCGCGGGTTTTGCGCCTCCGATTTCACGCGACTTTTTGCCCATTCTGCATCCGGCTGTGTGGCAGCCGATTTCAATGAAGACGGATGGGTTGACTTGGCCGTAGCCAACCACAAGATCGAGGGCGATCACGTGGGCTGGTCAGGGGTCTGGTGGAATGGTCCTGATGGGCTCTCCGAAACGCGTCAAACAAAGCTGCCCACAAAAGGCCCCCATGGTATGCTCTGCGTCGACCCGGGTAATATCGCCGATCGAAGCTATGAGGAGCACTACGAATCCGCCCCGCATCAATTGCCCGCCGGAGCCGAATTGCAGCGTATCGAGTGGCAAGCTGAAATGCCTGCGAAGACATGGTTGGGAGCTCAACTACGCTGGTCCGACACCAAGGAAGGCCTTGCCAGTGTTTCTTGGTTCGGGTCGCACGAAAACGACAGCTGGTACAAAAGCGGAGACTCGATTTCGTCCCATCCCCCGTCCCAATGTTGGGTTCAGTTCCGCCTCTGCTTGGGTGCCACAAACAGCCTGCGTTCCCCACGCGTTTGGGAAGTATCGATTTCCTACAAAAACTAGCCCGCGAACGAATCGGGTTGAAAGCTGTTTGAGGGCCGAATATCTTTTTACTGAAGGTCGGCAAGAATCTTCGCCCCGAGATCGAACCGATTGAAGTTTGTGGCAGCCAGACTGCCCCGAAACAGCCGTCCCATTGAGAGGTTTATCAGTTGAAAACTTACCGATTA
>CAYNZV010000169.1:0-6159 GCA_964401715.1 uncultured Gemmatimonadaceae bacterium
CTAATCGATTAACCAAAACACGTTGTATTAAGGAGAGTAATGGCTGCCGCTAATAGGACTCAGAAGATGAACATCGTCGAGCTCCAGCGCATGAACATCATGGATTTGCAGGAGCAGGCGCGAGACTTGGAAGTCTCGGACTATGCGGCTATGCGCAAGCAGGAGCTCATTTTTGCAATTCTAAAGCAACAAACCGAGCGTAGTGGTCTGATCTTCGCGCAGGGGGTATTGGAGGTCTTGGACGAGGGCTTCGGATTCTTGCGCTCACCGAGCTACAACTACCTGCCCGGTCCTGACGATATCTACGTCTCGCACTCGCAGATAAAGCGGTTTAGCCTGCGCACCGGTGACACCATATCTGGCCAGATTCGACCACCCAAGAACGACGAGAAATACTTCGCTTTGCTGCGCGTCGAGGCAATCAACTTAGAGGATCCTGAGGTTACGAAAAACAAGGCGATCTTCGAAAATCTCACGGCGTTGCATCCAGAAGACCGTTTCCAGATGGAATTCGACCCGAAAGAGATGACAACGCGCACCATTGATCTCTTGTCGCCCATTGGCAAGGGGCAACGCGGTCTAATCGTTGCGCCGCCCTTCACTGGTAAAACGATCCTGCTGCAAAAGATCGCCAACAGTATTACGCGTAATCACCGCGAGGTAATTTTAATAGTCCTGTTGATCGATGAACGGCCCGAGGAGGTAACCGACATGCTGCGCTCGGTGGACGGAGAGGTAGTCAGTTCCACCTTCGACGAACCCGCCACGCGTCACGTCCAGGTAGCTGAGATGGTCATCGAAAAGGCGAAGCGGCTGGTCGAACATCAACGAGATGTAGTCATTTTGCTGGACAGCATGACCCGACTTGCCCGTGCCTACAATACCGTCACGCCTCACAGTGGCCGCATCCTCACCGGCGGTGTCGACTCCACTGCATTGCAATGGCCGCGGAAGTTCTTTGCTGCTGCTCGCAACGTCGAGGAAGGGGGCAGCCTGACGATCATCTCCACGGCACTGGTGGAAACCGGTAGCCGCATGGACGAGGTCATATTCGAAGAATTCAAGGGAACTGGTAACATGGAAATCAAACTCGATCGCAAACTCAGCAATCGTCGCACTTACCCTGCGATCGACGTGACCGCAACCAGCACCCGTAAGGAAGAGCTGTTGCTCTCGGAGTTTGAGCTCAACCGCTCCTTCGTACTGAGGCGCATTCTGAATCAGATGGGGGTGATCGAGGGCATGGAGTTCTTGCTCGAGCGAATGCAAAGCACAAAGACCAACGAAGAGTTCCTCAAGGCAATGAACGAATGAGGCTCTTGCCCATCAGAATCGGGACCTTTATTTTAACCAGTTCGAACACGAACAATCGAATTCGAACATGAACAACCGATAGGACTGAAACAGTGCGCGAAGGTATACATCCTCAATACGTTGAAACCACCATCTCTTGCGTTTGCGGGAACGTTGTGCAGACGCGATCGACGGTAGCCGACCTACACGTAGAAGTATGTTCCGCTTGTCACCCGTTCTACACTGGCAAGCGGCAAAGTTTGGTAGATCGTGGGGGGCGCGTGGAGCAGTTCAATAAGCGGTACAATATCCAGGGTAACAAAGAGGCGGTTCCCGGTGAGAGCCAAGCAGATTCCGCTGAAGAGGTAACTCCAGTCGAAGAAGCACCCGAAGGTTAGCACAAACTCACTGGGATTGGAGGTGATGAAACTTGCTCCGAAGAAGGGGGGTTTCGTCGCCTTTTCCGTGTACGGTAGTCATCGGCCGCTTCCGCTAATACTATATAGACAATTTGTCGTTCATCAGGTGGCTTGAAGATAAATGGCGACGATCCTGGAAAGACTTGAGGATTGCCAACAGCGTTACGAGGCGCTGAGTGGCCAGCTGGCCGATCCCACTGCCAGTCAAAATTCGGCCAACTACCAGAAACTCGCGAAGGAATTGGGGGAAATGGTGTCGATCGTTCGGCTGGGGGAAGTCTACCGCGACGTTAGGCGTCGGTTGGCGGAAGCAGACGAGATCCTACGTACTGAGGATGACGTCGAGCTCGTCGAGTTAGCGACTGCGGAACATGACGAACTCAAAGCCGAAGAGGTGCGGCTCGATGCTGAAATCAGATTGCTGTTGATCCCCAAAGATCCAAACGACGAACGCAATGCTATTGTGGAGATTCGAGCTGGCACTGGTGGGGACGAAGCGGGACTGTTCGCCGGTGATTTGTATCGCATGTACTCCTATTTAGCGGAGCGGAAGAAATGGAAGCTAGAACCCCTGTCATCCAGCTCAAATCCAGCAGGGGGCATCAAGGAGACTGTTTTCCTCGTATCGGGAAATCAGGCATTTGGCCAGTTGAAATACGAGAGCGGAGTGCATCGCGTCCAACGGGTGCCTAAGACAGAGGCCAGCGGTCGCATCCACACATCGGCGGCATCTGTTGCCGTGCTTCCAGAAGCAGAAGAAGTGGAGATCGAGATTGCTCCAGAGGATCTGGAAATCGATGTCTACAGGTCTAGCGGTCCAGGAGGGCAGAGTGTGAACACCACGGATTCCGCAGTGCGGATCACACACACACCGACTGGAATCGTGGTTTCGTGTCAGGATGAGAAGTCGCAGCTCAAGAACAAGAACAAGGCTTTGAAGATTCTCCGGGCGCGACTTCTAGACCGATACCGCACAGAGCAACAGGAGAAGATCTCGGCCAATCGCCGCCAGCAGATAGGCTCGGGTGACCGTAGCGCCAAGATTCGCACCTACAATTTCCCCCAAGGGCGGGTTACCGACCATCGAATCAATCTCACTGTGTTTCGTTTAGACGAAATTCTTCACGGCGACTTGGACGAATTCATTCGAAAGCTGTTTCTTGCGGCCCAGGAAGAGGCGTTGGAGACTAGCGAAGGCTGAGTTCCTGCCCGGTCCTGATAGTTCGGCTCACGCACTCGGTCCAAATCAATGGCGGAAAAAGTCTGGAAGCTGCTCGAGATTCTTGATCACACGAGTAGCTTTTTTTTGTCGAAGGGATTGGAGAATCCCCGCCTGCAGGCCGAGCTGCTGCTGGCAGATGTTCTGCAGCTGCGCCGCCTCGATCTCTATCTCCACTTCGAGCGCCAGCTGAAGGAGTCCGAGGTGGGCCTTTACCGTCAGTATGTAAAGCAACGACTGGCCGGAGAGCCGGTGCAATACATCACTGGGACAGCGGCTTTTCGCCACCTCGAGCTACAGGTGGATCGTTCCGTTCTCGTTCCGCGACCCGAAACCGAGGTTCTGGTCGACGTCGTATTGAAGCTGCTGGGATTGCGTGATTCCCCTTGGGTACTCGACATGGGCTGCGGCTCTGGGGCCGTCGGGATTTCGGTTGCTCAGGAGCTACTTTCAGCCCGTGTTTTGGCAGTAGATATTTCCTCCAAAGCAGTGCGGGTGACCAAGAACAACGCAGATCGGAACCATGTGGCAGGTCGGCTGCATGCGGTTGGAGGTGATCTCTTCGACTGTTTGAGCCTGACTGCCGCGGCCTCGCAGTTCGATTTGATCATTAGCAATCCGCCTTACGTAGCCACGTCGGAGATTGCGAATCTGCCCGAGGAAATCCGCAAGGAGCCGCCTGTTGCGCTAGATGGGGGAGCAGACGGCCTCGATTTCTATCGGCGTCTATCCCACGAAGCGCCGCAGTTCATGGCGTCCAGGGGTGCATTGGTGCTGGAGGTTGGCGACGGTCAGAGCCAAGCCGTCTTGCAAATCCTGCGCGATTGCGGTCGTCTGGAAAACCTCACGTGTTGCAACGACCTAACCGGAGTGCCGAGAGTGATATCTGCACAGCGCACTTAGGTCTCGGGCATTCAACCGCTTGTCATCCAGATTTCACTTGTCTGCGCTGTTGAATACCCGGGTAGGTTCACGTTTTTCCTATAAGCGACATAAAAGGCAACAAGTTTCGGATCCCTCGAGCAACGTTACAGTTGTTGATGCCTGGGTTTGCATCGCATTCTGATACTTGACACGTGCACAAAAAACCAGTATTCTTTTGAGCACTACAAAACTCGATGCCACGGAGGAATTGATGTCCAAGAATAGCCAAGGCCAGTCGACCAAGAAGGATGAAAAGCATAAAGCGATGGACGCCGCTTTTAGTCAGATCGAACGCCAGTTCGGAAAGGGGGCCATCATGCGACTGGGAGAATCTTCGATAGTCGAAGTCGACGTGATACCCACCGGATCTCTTTCACTCGATGCGGCGCTTGGGGTCGGTGGCCTTCCGCGAGGCCGAATCATCGAGTTGTTTGGACCGGAGGCAGCGGGCAAGACCATGTGCGCATTGCATTCGGTGGCCGAGGCGCAAAAGCGCGGCGGCATCGCCGCATTCATCGATGCGGAACATGCCCTCGATGTCGGTTTCGCGCGGCGTCTTGGAGTAGACATCGACAATCTTCTGGTGGCCCAGCCGAATTCGGGCGAGGAAGCGCTGGAAATCGCCGACACCCTGGTGCACAGCGCAGCGATCGACATCATTGTGATCGATTCGGTGGCCGCACTAGTGCCGCGGGCTGAACTCGACGGTGATATGGGCGATTCCCACATGGGGCTGCAAGCTCGACTGATGTCGCAGGCGCTGCGTAAGTTGACCGGATCCGCCCAGCGCTCTGGGACTACAGTAATGTTCATCAATCAGTTGCGCATGAAGATCGGTGTGATGTTCGGCAACCCCGAAACTACCACTGGAGGCCGAGCGCTTGCCTTTTACGCGTCCGTACGCCTAGACATAAGAAGCATCGGTTCGATCAAGGACGGAGATGAAGTAATCGGTCGTCGAACCAGAGTGAAAGTGGTTAAGAACAAGCTCGCGCCGCCTTTTCGACAGGCGGAATTCGACATCATGTTCCACGGCGAGGATGTGGGGATATCGAAAGAAGGCGATCTGCTCGATCTTGGTGTTGACAACCGGATCGTCGAGAAAAGCGGAACCTGGTTCTCCTTCGGCAATGACAGATTGGGTCAAGGTCGAGAGAACGCCCGGACGTTTTTGCGGGAAAACGAGACGATAGCGAGTCAGATCGAAGGAGAGCTGAGGACACTTTTTAGCATCTCACCCTGTGATGGCCAAGCCGAAGCCGCCCTGGCAACGGAGCCGAACGGCAAGCAGGTGGTGGCAGGATAGAGGCAGCCTAAGAATTCTGGGCGACGACAAACGAATCTAACGTGGCAACGCAGCTGGAAACGCTCAGTCGTCGTCTTGACCGAAGGGCCGGATAGGCGGGCTTTTCTTGGCCTTTCTTTCTGGCACGGTCTCTTTATTGAGTTCCTCCAGCGACAGCTTGTTAGCTGGAATTTCAGTCGTTGGATTTAGCGTCCGGTGATGATCGTTGCGCCAATGTTGGCAACAACGAGCGAAACAGCATTGATCGATCAATATCGAAAGCACTACACACGCTGACAGCGTGTGACCGACTTTCACAGTCCGCAGTTTCTTTCAATTGCTTGTAGATCCACAATAGACGCGAAGGCTGTTCTGGAACGGATTTGAAGCCGAGTCGACTGCGGCTGTTTCCTAGGGATTTTTTAAACTACGTGGACGCGATACTTCTTGGCGTCGTTATTGGCCTCGAATCCCATCTCGAAAGGAATGGCGGCTTCCGAGTCGAAGGGCAAATGCCTCCTGAGGACAGGGCTACTTCCCATGTTTTGCCGTGCGTCGGAACACACCCTATCCCGCTAGAGCAATTATGCTTTCGCCAAGGCTGTAAATACATTTTTTCTTAATGTTTCAATAGCAAAACCAGGCTCGAGCGCCAAGTCGTCCAAGGCAATCTTGGAAAACTCTGCAAACGTGCATGTCTGAAAACAAGGTCGTGTGTATATCCAAAGCCCGGTCTGGCTTGGCCTCGACCTGTCCTTTATCCATCGGGAAGCAAATGCGCCCTTTTCGTAATGTTCTCGTGTTGATGCTGCGGTAGTACCATGTTCACAAGACAATTCTCTGATTAAAAAACCATCTCCAACTCAGGAACTGGTTTCGACATGACGAAGATTTTGATTGATCCCACGGCCTTGTCCAAGCGTGTCAATCAGCTTGCGGCCGAAATCGTGAAAGACTATCCAAATGGCCCCCCTGTTTTTGTCGGTGTTCTCAACGGGGCAGTGGAGTTCATGATGAGA
>CAYNZV010000170.1:0-6056 GCA_964401715.1 uncultured Gemmatimonadaceae bacterium
CGCCGACCCCCTGCTCCCGAAGCAGGTGCGCTAGCCGGGCTGCGCTACACCCCGTTAGGATGAAAAGGGGCTCGAAGGCCTTAAGGCCAAAACCCCTTTTCATCGGAGATATAATGGTCGGGGTGACAGGATTTGAACCTGCGACCACTTCCACCCCAAGGAAGTGCGCTAGCCGGGCTGCGCCACACCCCGACCGACATATGAATATTGATGGTGAGCTATGCAGGATTCGAACCTGCGCCCTCCAGTTCCGGAGACTGGCGCTCTATCCAACTGAGCTAATAGCCCGCATCCGAAGGAAGATTAGTTCATCCTCTTCTTATGTCGGTTTTTTCGAAGGCGTTTTTTTCGTTTGTGAGTAGCGATCTTATGCCGCTTTCTCTTCCTCCCACACGGCATCTTTCTTTTCTCCTGGCGTTGAGTGATGTTCTACACGGGCTCGGAGTTCCTTGGACGGCTTAAACGTAGGGGCACGACGACTGGATATCTTGACCTCCGAACCGGTCCTAGGATTGCGTCCGGTGCGTGGCGCGCGAACCACAGTTCTGAAGGTTCCAAATCCTCGAATCTCAATGTGCTGTCCCTGCTCCATAGCCTCGATGACTGATTCGATGAAGCTGTCCACGACAGCTGCGGTATCTGTCTTCGTAAGTCCAATACCTTGAGCTATCTGGCGAACAATATCGGCCTTGGTCAAGACAACCCTCCCTACCTGAGCGGCGTACATGCTCTGCCGTAGCTGTTCTCGAGTTTTCGTAACTACAACTCCTAGAATAAGTAAAGCGTAAATGGGTGTCAAGACTGTCAGGACTTTCTTAACTGCGGCGTGACTACAAATACCTCCTCGAGACTGTGGAAATCGACGTTGGACTCGAGCAAAACTTCCTTGAACACCGTATCTTTAGCGTCCTCGTTCACCTTCACAACGAAACCGATCAGAATACCCTTCGGATATCTGCCTCCCAAACCAGACGAGATCACCCGGTCTCCTGGGCTAATTTTAGTACCGACTTCAACCATCGCTAGGCGAAAAAGCGTGCCGTGCAACCACACGACAATACCTTGAGACCGATTCTGGTCTTGAACGAGGGCACTCACGCGTGTGCGCACCAACAGCCTCACTACCGATCTGTACTCGTCGGCCTGAAGTACGTGACCGACCAGTCCGTGGGCGGTAACCACAGGCCAGTCCTTACCAATTCCTCTATCGGTTCCTGCGTTAATGATGATCGAATCGTTAATGTGATCTGGATCTCTACCAATGACCTCGGCTGCTACTATTTTCCATTTGGTTTCCTGTCGCTTGAAATCCAGGGCCCGACGCAATCTCTGGTTTTCCCATTTTGCTTCCCTCAATTGCATGTTTTCCAGCGCCAACTCGACATTTTGAGTAAGCAGGAAACGGCTTTTCTCTTCGTTTCTGGCGTAGCGAATCACCTGAGAGAATACCCATTGGCCATTGGTCCACATTGTGGATCGGATTTGTTTCGTGATCAACTGCTGGAGGTTATCAGGCAACAGCATCAGAACCAAACACAACAACAGCCCGCTACTGCCAACTACCAAGTTGCGTTGTAAGGGCATTGAAACGGTAGGCGCCTGTTAGTACAGGACTTTCTTAAAGCGGTCGAACTCTTCCAATATCTTGGCGTTTCCGCGGACCACCGCGGCCAGTGGATCTTCCGTGTCTAGGAAGGTCGGCAAGCTGGTAGCTTCTATCAGGCACTCCTTCAATCCCCGGAGCTTGCTTCCGCCCCCGCTAAGAACCATTCCGCGATCGAGAATATCCGCGGCTACTTCCGGTGGCGTGCGCTCCAGTGCCCGCCGCACACCAGCGACAATCTGCTCGACGGGAGGTCTTAAGGCCTCGCGAATTTCGCGCGAATCCACCGTCAACGTTTTCGGTATGGAGGCTACCATGTCCAATCCACGAACGGGAGCTTCTTCCTCAGGCTCTAGAGCCGTCGCCGAACCGATCTGCAGTTTAATTTGCTCCGCACCTCGGGGACCTATGGCGAGATTGTACTTCTTTCGCATCCAGTCGATCAATGCCTGATCCATTGCGTCGCCAGCCACTCGAATCGACTCGTGGGTCACGATACCCGAAAGTGCTATCACTGCGATCTCAGTCGTGCCGCCACCGACATCAATAACCATTGACCCCACCGCCTGTTCCACCGGCATACCAATTCCAATGGCAGCAGCCATTGGTTCGCTGACCAAGTGTACTTCCCTTGCGCCTACTCGTTCGCAAGAATTGCGTACCGCTCTTTTTTCTACCTCAGTGCTACCCGACGGCACCGAAACGACGATACGAGGGCGAACGAACAGTTTGTTTTTCTGCACCTTGCGAATAAAATATCGAATCATTTCTTCAGTGACTTCGAAATCGGCAATCACGCCGTCTTTCAAAGGGCGGATCGTCTCGAGCTCAGAGTTGGTCCGCCCGAGCATCTCTTTCGCTTCACCTCCGACAGCGATAACCT
The DNA here is from genome assembly GCA_964401715.1 of uncultured Gemmatimonadaceae bacterium. Lineage (GTDB taxonomy): Bacteria > Latescibacterota > UBA2968 > UBA8231 > UBA8231 > CAYNZV01. The sequence goes on from CAYNZV010000170.1 coordinate 2,487, forward strand.
TTTTGGTCATTATCGACCGCGCCACGATCGAAGGTGCGTTCAAAACGATCCCTTCGCCTTTCACATAGATCAATGTGTTGGCTGTTCCAAGATCGATTCCGATATCATTCGAAAGAAACCAAGAAAGAAACCCCATTTTTTGTCTCGGACTCCTCCGTTAACCGTTGTTGTCTTTGGTCAGCCACATTTTCAAAACCCTTGCCGCGTCCTGTCCCTGATCGACCACCTTGTTCTTAAGTCGTTCGAGCTTCTTTTCACGATCTTCTATTGGTTCTTTCTCAGACTCTTTATTCTGCTCTTCGGGCGGACTCATGTCACATCTCCTTGGTGGTTGAATGCGACGTGTGCTCTCACATATGGTGCTAATTTGTTGTCGCAAAGATAATTACTACCCTCATCATTTGCCAAATCATAGGACCGATCTATATTTGTTTTCGACGAATTTTGTCGCCTTCCAATTTGGAAATAGGAGTTGAAGCCGGATGAACCGAGCTGCGCGATCCGTCCTCAGGAAGTTGGGCGCTGATCAAAGCCTGGAAAACGAGAGAGAGCAACGAATTGAACGAGAGGTAGAAGAAGCAAAAAGTACGGATCTCGCGCGCAAGGACCGTGGTAGTGCTGGTGCTTTGGACGACATCCCCGAGGAGCTCCGGTCAGAGACTGAAAAGCGGCACGAGAAGTACCGCAGGAAGCAGGCAATGGCCGGACGTTTCACTCCCGCCGCAGAGCGTCTGCCAATCATGACGTCGGAGGAGCGCCAGGAGCGGGACAAAGATCGACCCAATTGGCGTCCCACATCCTTCGAAGGTCCCATCGAGAAGCTGATAGAAAAGTATAAGGAACTTGACGAAGTCCAACGCCATTTGACTCTTGGACAATCCATGAAATACGAGTTTACCGCCGACGGCCGCGTGCTCGATCGCGACGGCAATTTGATATACGATGGCGAAAACATAGTCGGACCATCCTGAACGGTGCTCCGTTTTTACTCTTGCACTTCTCATAGACATACATCCGCGGTAATCCCACTTCCTCTACAGCTTTCGCTGGCATTATTGGTTGTCTCGTTCGTCACCAGCTGTGGGCAACCGGATACACCCGTCATGCGGGCCAGCCTATCTCGCGCTGATGCTCTACTGGATTCCGGGCAAGTGGAGGCGGCAATCGCCGAATACCGCGTGCTTTTGCACCAAGATTCGTTGGATCCGATTCTGCTCGTCAGTCTTTCAAAGGCGTATGTAGCTCAGGGCAACCGCAAGCTTGCCGATATGTATTTACAAAGGGGTACGAACATCCCGTACGAACGTGGCTTAGCGGCTCTCAAAGCGAATAACGAGATGCAAGCGAAGCTCGCTTTTGAAGAAACCGTTTCGCTCCATCACACACACCCTTTAGCGCTCAACCACTTGGGCGAGATCCATTATCGTAGAGGGGATGTAGACAGCGCCCGAGCGTACTACCAGAGATCCGCCAGAGGATTTGGCAACTTCCCAGCAACTCACCTGCGTTTGGGTCAGTTCTATCTCATGCAAGACATGCCCGATAAGGCCAAACAGTCATTCGAGCGCACCATCGAACTCAACATCAATGCCTTCGACGCCTACATGGAACTTGGCAAACTACATTTGGACCAAGAGGATTGGCAGGCAGCGGTAGAGCGTTTCGATACTGCCCTTGTCATCAACCCGCGGTCGAGCGCTGCGTTAGCCGGTCGCGACGAAGCACAAAGCAAACTCTAACCCGTACAGCACAAACAAAGGATTTGCCATGGTTTTCTTTATGGCGCTCCTGCTGGCTACCGCAATCGGTTGCGGCACGAGCGAAGACCAAATGAATGAACCTCCTTCACAACTTCAGGCCGCCGAGACCCCCTACGGAAGCGAGCCGGAGATCTCGGCGTACCTGCAAGCGGTGAACCCATATATCCGCTTGGTCGGAGAGCTGCAACTGGAAGTGGAGCGCGCTCGCAGCACTTCGGGAAAAGCAACAGGCAAAAACCTATCCGAAATGATGGAACAGGTCCGGCCGCGACTCGAGGAAGCACTTGGCCTGTTGGAAAAGATCGAACCTCCTCCTGTCCTAGCTCCTCTTCACCGAGATATTAAAAAACTCATGATTGTGCGGCTCGACGCTTACAGGATGACCATTGCTGGTTGGCACAAGGAACAAGAAGATGAAGATAGCGACATGAGCTTATACAAAGGTGCGGAAACTAAATTGGCGGAGGCGAACCAGATTATTCAACAACTGAACGAAGACCTGAAAAAAATCAACGCTTCGCTGCAGATCGCGCGCAACGTTAATCAAGAAACTCCTGCCGCCCAATAATCACTTGCGCCGCTTCAGCTTGGTAGTTCGCCGGGTCATTTTGTGGCCCGGCCTTTTTTTTGGTCTACTGGGTTGCGACGTGCCGTATTACTGGCACTTGGCACAAGGCCAGTTGGATGTATTGAGCAATTGCGAACCAATTCAGCAGTTCCTGCAGTCGGACACCGTCTCCATTGAGGTTAGAAATAAACTCGAGTTGATACAGGAAACTAGGCTGTTTGCCCACAGCCAGATTGGACTACTCCTCACGGACAATTACACCTGCTTTCACGATACCGAAGGCCTGCCGGTGAGCTGGAACGTTAGTGCCTGCGCTACCACTCGTTTCGAGCCATATACGTGGCAGTTCCCCATCGTGGGGAAGCTCACGTACAAGGGGTTTTTCGAGGAACAGTTGGCGGTAACAGAGCAGATCCGTTTGGCTGCAGAGGGATTTGACGTCTTACTACGCCCAGTCTCAGCGTATAGCACTTTGGGCTACTTCACCGATCCTGTGCTAAGCACCATGTTGAATTATAGCGACGTACGTTTAGCTGACCTGATAATACATGAATTGACTCATGGTACGGTGTTCGCCAAGGGTTTCACCGACTTCAACGAAAGCTTGGCGAACTTTGTAGGAAATACCGGTTCAATCATGTTCATCAAGTCTCGCGGGGTCGCTGATGAGGTAATCCAAAAGATCGTTGACGAACGAGAAGACGACCGTAAGTTCCGCGAGTTCATTAACAAGGTTGTAGCTGATTTGGACAGCCTTTACACCTCAACTCATCCAGACGAGCGCATTCTGCGAGAGCGAGCTTCCATCTTCCGTAGCGCGCAATCGCGATTCAACAGATTGCGAGGGAATCAGTTTACCACGAACAAATACGATTTCTTCTTGCGTTGGAAGATTAACAACGCCCAGCTTCTGTCCTATCGTCGTTACAACCGCGACTTCGAACTGTTCGAAAGACTCTATGAATCCGAGGGGTTGTCGTTGTCAAAAATGGTGCAGGTTTGCCAAGGATGCGAGAATCAAGATAATCCCTGGGACTGCCTACGGAAAAAGCTCAATGTTGGTGCCGCGGGATGATTGTCAATGTACGGCGCCCACAGACCGGCTTGTCCGCAAAAGCGCGTATATAGGACTCGTCCCCATCCTCGCAAGACCTTGTTTTCCCAATCTTATTGAGGTTACTGCGAATACGTGCAGCACTTCGATATACGCAGACCGCGCAGCTGCCGTGAGTTCTACTCCTC
>CAYNZV010000171.1:0-6044 GCA_964401715.1 uncultured Gemmatimonadaceae bacterium
CCTTCTCGCGCACTGAATCCGTTCCCGGCATAGGGCAGGGAAATGCCTTCGTGGGCGCTGCGTTTAGACTTGAACCCGGGGAACTCAGCGATGTCGTCACAATGCCTCGGGGCGCATATCTTCTGCGCGTGGTGGACAGAACACCTGCAGACGAAGCAGATTATCACAATAATCGGGATCAGCTTACACTAGAACTACTTCAACAGCGTCAGACCGAAGCACTACAGACTTGGTACGCGCAGATGTACGAGACAGCGGTAATTGAAGACAATCGCCACTTCTTCTTTGCCTTTTAACGAACGCTGCGTGCCTACCTCAGGGTGGGGCCCCAGCGCAAACAGTCACCGCTTCGCAAAACGATTTGGCAGGGTCTTTTGCATCAGCCAAGCAAGATCGTTCGGAATCGACAGGAGATAAGAGAATGCCAGCAAAGCCGGGAGAAACAAAGATAGGCTTCGTCGGTCTGGGTATTATGGGAGTGCCCATGTCCAAGAACCTCATGAAAGCCGGATTTGAATTGTCCGTCTACAATCGCAGCGACAAACCGGAGGTCGATGACATAGTTAGTGCCGGGGCTACCCGGGCCGAAACTCCGAAAGCGGCGTCAGAAGGGGCTGACGTGGTGATCACTATGGTTACCGATTCACCCGATGTACAGGCCGTCATACTGGGCGCGGACGGAGTGATTCACGGTGTTCGTCAAGGGGCAACGGTGATCGATATGAGCACCATTTCGCCGCGCGTGACCCAAGAGATCGCGGCGTCTCTGGGCGAAAAAAGCGTCGCGATGTTGGATGCCCCCGTCAGCGGAGGCGACGTCGGAGCCATAAACGGCACACTGTCCATCATGGTCGGTGGCGAGCAGGCAATCTTCGACGAGTGCTTGCCCGTTTTTAAGGCCATGGGCAAGAGTATCAACCTGATCGGCGGCAACGGGGCTGGTCAGACCACCAAACTCTGCAATCAGATCGCGGTGGCGGTGAACAACATGGGAATGGCGGAGGCTTTGATGCTGGCTGCCGCCTCTGACTTGGACGTGGGTAAAGTGGTCGATGCCATCAGCGGCGGCGCTGCGGGTTCGTGGCAGCTGACCAACTTGGGGTCGCGCGTACTCGACAACGACTTTGCTCCCGGATTCATGGTATGTTTGCAGCAGAAGGATCTCAAGCTAGTGCTTGGTGCAGCAAACGACGTTCAGCTGGCACTACCCGGTGTAAGCATCGCTCATCAGCTGTTCAACATAGTAGAGCGCGCCGGTTGCAGCGATGAGGGCACCCAGGCGCTAATCAAAGCCTACGAAAGGCAGGCCGGCAAAGAAGCCCGCAACTAGCCGGCAAGCCGATTACCATTGATCGCTGGGCTGGGGCCATGGCCAAGTTCAACAAAGTCGGCATTCTTGTCAGAGACGAGGAACAAGCCGTCCCTGTCGGCGAGTTGAGCAACGAATTCGCCAAGCACAATATCGAGGCGGTGCTGCTGGATCAAAGCGACGAGGTCCCGAAAATGGATCTGGTTGTGGCCATGGGGGGCGACGGCACAGTACTGCGCGCGCTGGATCGTTTCCTCGATTGCCCGGTGCTGGCCATCAACTTCGGCACCGTCGGATTCCTTACGGCTGGAGATCGCAGTGACATCGGAAAGATCGTTCAACGTCTGGTGGATGGGGAATATCTCACCAGCGAACGATTAGTGCTCAACTGCGAATACTCCGACACCCGCGATCAGGCCATCAACGAGATCGAACTGCGAGCACTGAGCCGGCTGGTCTTCATAGACGTCTACGTGAACGAGACCGAGATCCGCACCATCAGAGGCGACGGCGTGGTAATCGGAACGCCGACCGGAAGCACCGGATTTCTATTATCGACCGGTGCTCCGATCGTTATGCCGGATGTGCGCTGTTTGATTCTCGATGGTATAAATGAGCACAACTTTACTTCGCGCGCACTGATTCTAACCCCGGAGTCGAGGATCCGTCTGCACGTCAGCGAGGAAACCAAAGCCTCGGAAGTATTCCTGATCAGCGATGGCAACCAGATGTGCGAGTTGGAACCGGGTAGCGACGTGTTCATCAGCACCGCCGAACGCACAGCCAAGCTGATCTACTTCGAAGACAACTACTTCTTCCACAACCTTTCTTCGAAACTGTCCTGGTAAGTAAACAGTGATCAGAATAAACCCACCCGATCGATGGCGGTATCGTCCAGCGCGTCGGGCTTCGCCTGCAGGTTGAGCGCAGCCACCTGCTGCTGATCGAGGGAAGGCAGCGAGCCAACTAGATCGACAAAGCGTTCCTGTTCGTCTTGCTTGACCACTCCTGCAGACAGCGTCGATAGCTTCCCAACGTATTCGGAGCGTCCGAACGGTCTCGAGCCCAGATAGTGGGCGTCGGGGTTGTCGAGGGATTCTCGTAGTGAGGTGCCATCGTGCATCTGAACCTCGACTTCTGCGCCGAACTTCTTACGGGCGGGATCTGGGTCATGGTATGCCCGCGTCCAACGCTCATCCTCCTCGGTGCGGATCTTGCGCCACAGCCGTACCGTTGTCGGGCGATTTACTCTTTCCGGTGTATAGCTATCAAGGTGATGCCAGCTGCCATCCTCCCAGGCGACAGCCAAGACGTACATGGCGCTGTGGTCGAGGGTTTCGCGCGAAGCGCTGGGGTTGAACTTCTGGGGATCGTTCGATCCCGTTCCGATGACGTTGTGGGTATGATGGCTCGTGCGGATCACCGCCTCTTCTATCTGGCCAAGATCGATCGAACGCTGGTTTAACCTCTTACCGATATCCACCAATACCTGCGCTTGGTATTCGGCTGAGTGTTCCTTGGTGTAGGAGCGCATGATGGCGCGCATTCTCTCCTCCGGCTCCGGCAGCAGAACCACGTACTCCGCTTCCGGACCACCCAATAGCCAGGCGATCACGGCATCCCGGCCCTCGTATATGGGCGCCGGAGCCCGCTCACCAAGACGGGCTCGAGCCACCGCCTCAATGGCGGTTTTTCCCGCTTGGGCGGGGGCGTATGCCTTCCAACTGGTGATATCTCCTTTGCGTGATTGGCGCGTTGAGCAAGCAAGGTGAACACTTTGGTTGATTGCCTGGTAGATCTGTTCGACCGTCAACCGTAACATGGTACCGATACCAGCGGCGATCGCCGGTGCCAAATGGGCGACATGGTCGATCTTGTGCTCGTGCAGGCAGATTCCTGTTACCAGCGATATCTGGGTTTCGTACGCGGTGAGTACGCCCAGCGCGAGATCGCGGCCTTCGCATCTCGATTGCTGAGCGACTGCTAGGATCGGGGGAATGGTATCTCCGGGATGGGAATAATCTGCTGCCAGGTAGCAGTCGTGCATGTCGAGTTCCCGAACTGCTACGCCGTTGGCAAGAGCCGCCCATTCGCAATGGAAGGTTTGCTCGCTAGTCAGACCGAACAACGATGCGCCCCTGTGGCTTGGATGAGGATACCCAAGGGCAAGAAGACGGGCGTTCCGCACTGGTTCGCGATTGATGGCGCCGATTGCAACGGCGGCGTTGTCGATGAAGCGATTGCCGACCATCTCCAGTACGTCGTCATCCGCGCTCTGGTTGGCGGCCGCCATTACGGCAAGGTTCCACGCTAACTGCTCTTCCTTCGGAAGGACACTGCCTTCTGGATGTGTCTTGATGGTCAAACGGTTCATTCGATCATGGCGCTTGTTGTGGCAGCACTGCCAACCTGTATATTGTCACACAAAATAGGAGCCCACACGTAGGTAGCAAGATCAGTCGACAGACAACGGATATGAGCACTGCGACCCTTTTCGATACCAATTACGAACGCAGCAAAAAAGAGCTTCTCAAAGGTGTGATGGAGCGTCTGCAACCGATCTTCTCCAAAGAGGACCTGGAAGCTCTGCGCATCGATCGCGTAGATCCGAAGATTCTATCGGAACCTTCTGGTCGGGGGTTTGTAAACCGGGACATTTTGGAAACAGTGCTCGGGAACCTACTCGAATGCGTTGCTCCTGGATCACACAACGCTGTTTCCTTGCGCGAGAGATTGAGTTTGGACCGGGAGATAGAAGAAATTGCAGATCAACTCTACGCGATGATCGCCCAATCTCTCATGGCTATTAACGAAGGTGAGGGTGCCCAGGAACGGGCATTGATGGCGAGCTTTGCATTGCTGTGGGATCTGCCCGAACTCAAAGAGCGCGCGCGGTGGAACCGTTTCGCATCGTTGCGCGATCCCTCGGTATGGGATGCCTACCTGCTACACACCTGCGAACTGGCGGACGAGAATCTGGCGCGTTTAGATCTCACGCAAGAGCTTGAGCGGGCCATACAACTGCGAGACCAGTCCCATTACAGCCGCTATCTAGCTGATTTGGGCTGCAGTTTCGCCTTTGACTACCAGATGCAGTTGGTGACGAGTACGTATCCTGGTTGGCGCGTTTTGCTATATCACGACATCGCCCACGGACTCACTAAGGAGGGTAGCGTTGACGGGGCACCGCACATCGAACGCAATCCAATACCGCTACTTCCGCGAGCCATTTCCGAATTGGGCGGCAGGTACTACCAGGCGGATTTACATCCCGAGACCTTCATAGGCGATGCCAACTTTGTCGATCATCCACATCGTGGTATGACTACAGGGCAGACAGGTGTCATCGGTAGCGGTTGCCACCTACTACCCTGCACACTCGGCGGATTGAGCACGAAAGTACAACGTCGGCATCCGATGCTGGGAGACAATGTTTTTGTGGGTACTGATGCTGGACTTTTTGGGCCGGTAGAGATCGGTGACAACAGCGTCATCGGACCTAATGCTGAAATGCGCGGGTTAGTCAAGTTGGGAAAGGGCTGCAGAATAGGCTCTTCGGTGGTGATCGCTACGGTCAAGAGTGGCGACCGTTTGCCTGGTATGGTGTGCTTGGGTTCGGACGTGACCATCGGTGACGGAACGATTGTTGAAAACTATACAGAGCTCGACTTGGTTATTCCTGAAAAGGGTCAGATTCCTGCGCGCAGCCATGTGACAAATGATGGATTTGGGAATCCTCGTTTGGTCAGCGAATAGTGATCATGCGATACATGCTCTGCGAGCCTATTTTAGAAATTTGTCTGCAGGCAAGAAGCAATACTGTGGCCTTAGAACAGTTTTTGCTTGCGTCAAATAAAATTGATCATGAAATTTCAGTTACTCTGAAAGGTCCACAATGGAGAAGTTGAAGATTATAGTTGTAGCAATGTTTGTGTGTCTGTTAGTCTTTCCTGATTCGGGTGCTGGTCTAGGCATTTCAATTTCCCCACGCGTGGCCTTCCCCTCGAACGATGGCGACTTCGGCAACTTTAATACTGGCATCGGAGGTGCCATTGCCCTCAACAAAAGCGTCAAGGGCAAACCAGGGCGAGTTGGCCTCGTTATCTTAAGCTTTCCAAGTGATGATACACGGCTAACTGCGTCTGGAGCCAAGAATAAAGGCGCAACTGCCTACGGTGTTTTCGGTGGTTACAAATACATCTTTGGAGTTAGCGGACTGAAACTTTACGGGAAAGTTGATTCGGCTGTTTACCTGATAAATAAGACCCAAAAAAGCCCTAAGGCACTTCAAGAGGGATCAGCAGAAGACCTTGCCAACTGGATCACAGATGGAAAGATTAAAATCAAGCCCAAGGCAATTCCCGGAGTAGGCTTACAAGTGGGTGCTATTGCAGCCGAAGTTGACTATGACATTTCTGGTGACTGGGTGGGTGTAAATTTATTTTTTGCATTTGGCGGGAAATAATTGGAGCTGCAATGATTGGGTTACTGAAGTTTAAGACCTTTCAGAATAGTTGGGTTGGTAATGCTGCGACATTGCACAGTTGGATAGTCGCATTGATAAAGTCAGGATGATTTTTCGCAGTTGCGACTTTCCATGCTTCTGATTTGAGTATATGTAAACGTATCGGCGGTTTGAGACCGCCTATCTCACGACGTTTCACACTCTAAAGCGAGGGAGAAATCGCATGAAGAGCGTTATTGTATTGGCAATCGTTTTTCTGGTCACAGTGAC
>CAYNZV010000172.1:0-5988 GCA_964401715.1 uncultured Gemmatimonadaceae bacterium
CGCGGCGTATGTGGTTCAAACATGAGGGCAACCCTCAGGGGCCGTGGCGGATGCATGTAATAAAGCAGAACTGGGATAGCGTTACCCAGCCGATACTCGTCGATCTGGCTGTCTGTGCCGCCGGCGGCGGCAACGAGCTGCGCTGGTGGAAGAACGAAGGACCAGCCAAAGGCACTCGGCCCAAACTGCGATGGGCGACGCGGACAGCTTCAAATGAGGGTCGTTCGTCTCAATCGCTCGCAGATTGGACGCCTCTCGTATGCTGCGGCTTTTGACCTGACCCAAGGACGTGTTGCACTTCACCAGCGGACCTTTGCACCCTCCTTCCGTCTGCAAGTGGAAAGAAGACCGATTTGAGGTCTATTACAGGGCTTTGAGGAACGGGAGAGGTTAGATCAGGCGGCCGTACTCGGTGAAGCCGACCAGCGCGCGGACAAAGAATGAAACCGTGTTGAAGTTCTCGGATCTTCTGGCGCGGGAATGATAGGTGAGCCGGTCTTTTTCGAGCCCGAGGATAGTCACCAGGTCATAGCCGAGGTAGGTCGAAGCCATCGTCACCGATGAGATGGCGGTACGGCGCTCGAAGCTCTCGAGCTTGCGAGCGCGGTCATCAAAGCGGTAAGGGAGAGGTCCCCAGCCCTGCAGACCAAGGCGAAAAATCGTTTTTGGCATCAGCTGGAAGCCTGCCTGCAGTATCGGCAGCGTATCGTATTCCGACCGAATCAGCTGGTCGGAACTCTGGTCCGTCGATCTCAACGCCCGGAATTTGAATTTGGGCTGCAGGGTGAGCCGTCCGCGGCGCCAGATGTAATCGACGGCGTGTACCACGGTCCAGTAATCCAGCCGGCGGGCGCGGGCGCGGAAACCGCCCGGCAGTAGGGCGGACTGTTGCCAGTTTAGGCGCAGACGCAGCTTCTGCACCAGATTCAAACCGCTTAGCGGCTGCAGCCGCGATTCCAGATAACTCTCGTTTACGTAGCTGTCGCGGTAAGCTAGGGGATCCTTGCGACTCTTGGGCTGAAATCCTCTGGACCCGTAGGTTGTTGCCGTGTGCATCGAGTAAGCTCGATAGATCGAGCTGAAGCGGCGCTCCTCCTCGATGACGTTGTACTGATCCGGGATGTCGTCCTTGACCCTCCTCAAATTGTTTTCGAAAAACAGCTTGCGCCAGCGACCGGCGTCTTCACGTTGATAGGTAAGCAGGCTGTAGGACGTCTTGCTCCTGCCGAATCCTAGCATTTCCGTCGCCTGGTAGCGTCCAGCTGCCAGCGACCAATGACTGCTCAGATCCAGCTGGGCAAACAGATGATAGCCCAGCTGATCCCAGTCGTAGGGGTAGTCGGATTCCGAGTCATCCTCCCTGAAGTCCGGTTCGTCGTTGTTGTTGCGATCCAGCCCGTAACTGAATTCACTGGGTTCCACGTCATACATAAGAAACGGCTCGACATAGTCCGGCACTTCGTCGCCATTTCGGTTGGTGTCCGGATACCCGTCCCGGTCCTCATCCAGCCCCAGATAGACACCGTCGATGTCGCTGCCATCGGGCCGGCTGTCGCCGTCGTCGTTGTCTTCCACGAGCGATTCGAAATCGGGATGAATCTTGAAGAGTTCGGCTCCCAAGCGCCCCCATCCGAACCACCGAAGCACGTTTACGAAATAGGCATCGCCTGTCGTGGAGAATCGCGGCCCGCTGTCGAAGCTTTTCTCACCACCCACCTTGGCGTAGTAACGGGAATATTCAGAGGACCGAGCATACTCGGCGTGCATTTCCAGACCGAGCACCTCCAGAGTCGTCTCGGCACTATAGTAGAAACCACCGGTGAATTGCCCCACTTGAAAGCGTACTTGCTTAAGGTTGGAACCGTCCTGGACATCGCCCCAGGCACGGCGGACGTGGCGGTAGGCACCGGCGTTGTAGCGCTGCACATAGTTCGGATTGCGTTCGTTGATGGTCCCCACCGTGGCCCAGCTGAACTCGTAATCATTGGCTGCGAGGGCTTCCACGGCAACGGAAATCACGTTCGACTCTGCCGTCAGGTCGAAGATATAGACGACCTGTTCCTCCCGATCGAGCTGCAGGGCCTGAGCATCGGAAACCAGGCGAAAGCTCTCGAGCAAACCGGGAAGGTTGGTGCGATTACTTACGTCCTCTCCACGTTCGTGGGCAATGCGGTAGAGGTAGTCCGCGTGCATGGGCCAGTCAAATCTCGGTTTGAGATAAGGGGTCGGTCTGAAGCTACCGGTTTCTACCAAAATGCGGCCAACCTGGGTAGCAACAGCATTGGGATGGCGGATGACGTACGGAACCAGGTCCGGCCTCGTTTCGCCGTTGATCACTAGCCGCACATCCTGAACGACAGGCCCGACCTTTCCATCGTCAGGAGAATCGTCCCTGACCCGTACGAAGATCCAGTCGACCAGATCTTCCTCGGTACCGACTTGGCCCTTGAGGCTGTTTCCCTGGCGGGTACTCCAATACCGATGATTATTCGCCCAGTTGAGTGCGACCTTGAGACCACCCAATTCAGTCTGCACACGATTAGCCAGTAGGAGCGTGGAATTTCCCTCCGAGTGAGTCCAGCGCCGAGCGAATCCGGTAAATTGCGCCCGCGGCGTAAGAAGGTCGATGCGCAGGCCTTCCGTCTGCGCCAGCGAAACGGTCAGCGGCGAAAGGTGTAGCGGACCTGTTGCTCCGGCAAGGGCGCGATAAGCCCAATTTCCGTAGCCGTCATTGGCGACAATAACGCCGCCGTCCCGCTGCATGAAGTTGCTGCCACAGACGGCACCCCACTGATCCTCACAGCTCAACCCGGGTCGTCGCAGCTCCTGCCAGCTGAGAAACTCGAAGCCGGTGATCAGTTTGTCGCCGAGGGGGCCAGTAAATTCCCGCGGGTGGTAGTTGTCCGCGAGGGCAGGTACGATCGGTACGGTATGGTTGGGATAATTTGCGAAGTTGTTGATGGCATAGTTCCGGTAAGAAATAACGTCCCGCCGGACCATCAACCGCGAGGAGAGAATCTCTTCATACTGCAAGCGGCCCTGAGACTGCGCCGCACTGTCGAGGGCCGAGAGCACAAGCAGTGCAATGCCCGGCAACAAGGCCCTGGCCACCGCAGAGATTCCAGACGCACGTCGGCGGCAAGACCTTCTTTTCACGCTGTCACCCCTCTCAGGAGGGATCATTATCAATACACGTAGGATCGAAACTGAATAAACGCTGAAGACGAAATTGAAATCATTGTCACCAAGAGCAGGGCGGATTTGAAGCATATCATTACGGTTACCGGTCTCACTTTTTCGGTTAACCGGTGAACTGTATGGTCACGTCCTGGTAGCGACCACGCCGCCTGAAACAATCCATGTCGGTGGCGCCGATACGACCGCCAGGCGGCGTTATCACCACCTATGACTGAGTCCCTTCAGCGCAGCAGCAGCATCTTGCGGATCTGTGACCGCGAGCCGGCGCGCAGCTGGGTAATATACACCCCCGTTGCTAGGCTATGACCCTGCGTATCGGTCCCATCCCATGTCGCTCGGTGAACGCCCGCATCGAGCAACCCGCTCTGAAGCACCCGCACTTCCTGTCCTTTCAAGTTGAAAACTGTCAGCTTTACCCGCATCGGTGTCGGCAGAGCAAACTGGATCTCTGTGTTGGGATTGAACGGATTCGGCACGTTCGGGGCCAGTCCGAACACGGCCGGACCAGCTGCGGTCTCGTTGACCGCCGTCGGTTGCAATCGATCTGCATCTGGCGGCAATTCAGCAAAGAACACATCATCAAAATAAACCTTATCACCCGCCCCAAGGCCGTACATATCCAGTTGAATAGCTACCGAGCTATTTACCGCCGTGAACTCCGGCACCACCAGCTGCATCCATTCGCTGTTGGAATCTTCCCACGAAACATAGATGTCGTAATCACCACTTGCTTGATAAAGGCCGATTCGTCCATAGGATACCGCACAATCAGCCTTCACCCAAAGCCGCGCCGTGTACTTCTTACCCGGGGTGATGGGAATGGCAGGCAGGCCCCAGCGCCCTTTATTGGTCGGCCCCCCATGGTAAATGACTCTGAACGACTTGTCGCCGGTATGCCCCGAGCCTGAGGGAATATCTATCGTATAGGCCCCCCCCTGTAATCTCTCAGCTGACCATCCCAACGAGCCACGCTCGGCACCGGGATTGGACACCAGATTCTTTCCGATACCGGGTATAGTAGCTGGATCGACAGAGATCGATTTGAGCCTATCGAAGATGTTCCTCTCTGCCTGAACCGCATCGATATTGCTCTGCGAACTTGCCGCTGTTGTTGCCTCATCAAGATGACTCTGCAAGGTGTTCATGACATCGGTGAGAGCTGCCGGGAACAACTGGTAAGCCGACGTGTTCATAGCCAGCTTCGACATGTTATTCCGCAATGTAGTCTCATACAACAAATGATATGACTTCATGCTAGCCGCCGCCGGGCCGTACATCTTGGCGCTGTAATCGTCCAGAACATCGTCATAGCTGAGCGACGTATCCCAACCGCAACGCGCCAGCGCGTAGGCCGGTAGACGCAAACTTTGCCAGTGCCAGGGAAAGGTTTCCGGCAGAATCCCTTTAAGCCCCACTGCCAGCAACTCCGGGTTTTCTTCACATAGAGTCCGGGCTATCGGCGACGGAGCATAATCGACTCCCGAAAAATAATAATAATCACGCAAAGTGACATGCTTTGCCTTGCTCAGCCAACCCTGTAACTGAGTCATGATCGGAGCATTGCTGGGATCAGTGGGGTCGGTCAATTTCTTCAAGAAATTCCTGCCAGTCGTGGTCAACCTGATAGCCACATTGGGCGAAATAGGGATATCCGGCGGTTCACGGTAATTATCATATGCCAGTGTCACAAACAGCTTATCCGGATATTCGTCTGCCAAAGCATCGGCCACGGTATTTACCAGTCGTATCAGGCGATTCGAGTAGATACCCTTACCCGCCTGAGCACCGTCCCAGGCGACACAGTCCGCGTTTTGGCACCATCCATAGCTACCATCATTGGGTACAATTCCAAACGTTGTCATCGACGGAAACGCCGTAAAAAGCTGACGTGCTTTGTCGATTATGACCTGTGCCGTCCCCGGATTGGAAACACATAGCTGCATGTTGACGCTATTCGATCCGCGGCACTGACGTTTCCCGCCGATCTCCGGGAAATACTCTGGATGGGTAGAAAAATAACTATTGTGGGTCCCAAAAGTATCATCACACGGAACCAGCCAGTGAAATGAATGATCACCACCGTCCGGTACGATCCCCCGCGCCGCCAGGCGGCCGGCCACCGAATTTACATGATATGGCAACGCCGTCTTATAGTTCAACCGGTTATGCGACATCCAGGCAACTATGCGGTTTTCATAGTGAGGACCGTCCACTTCCCCACCAATCAACAGGCCACGATAGTCAAAATCGGGCGGTGCCCTTACGGCTACTCCATCTATCGTTACCGTCGTCTGTAGCGCTCCCTCCACCATCGGCCCGCTGTCATAAGCTGGCCACGTAACATTCAGCACCTGCTCACTAAAATCCATCGCCGCCCACATCACCTCATGGTGCTCCCTGCCCACTATGTTTATGTCATCGCCCGAACGGAATATTCTCGGAAACTTCCCTGCCGGAATTTCGATCCCCGCCGCTGAATATGCATCCACCACCCCCAACCGAATCTCGGGCAACCCATCTTTCGGACCGGTGGCCGGCCGCACACCGGTGGCTGCTTCAAATGCGTCTTGCAGTTGTGTCGCCGCATAGGTTTCCACCGTCCTGTAACCGTACAAACGACTGATCGGACCGACAACGACGATACACACATTGCTAATGCCATTATCGATCAAGGTGGCCGGCTGGGGAAAAGCCAAGGCGACACTGCCCATTAATGCTGCCAACAAAACAACAGTTATGAATCTCTTTTTCCTCAACGTATCAATCTCCGGAAAAATAAGGATGCGAGGA
>CAYNZV010000173.1:0-5952 GCA_964401715.1 uncultured Gemmatimonadaceae bacterium
TTCGACCCGGCGCGCGCAGGCGGCACAGCTCATGCCGTTGATCTCGAGCTCCACCGCAGCCTTCGGCAAAACGGTTTTCTCGGTCATTTTGGCAGCCCTGCTACTCATCGATTCTACTTTATTTCCGCTATCGATTTAGTATGATTGTCAAAAATGGTACGATACTGCCATTCCCAACGAAGCTCTGTTCAGTCGCGGTTCGATGGAAATCCCTGTCGGGTCACTAGCCGATTGCAGCGTCACCGCGGAGCCGGCCATGAGACCAAGAATCGAGCCGGCGACCACATCAGAGAAGAAGTGCCGGTTGTGGTCGATGCGGGCAACCGGAACCACAGCGGTGAAAGCAATCAGCGGTGCGGCCAGCTTCAAACCGTAGCGACGCGCCAAGACGGACGTCATGGCAAACGCGTTTGCTGAGTGCCCGGATGGAAAGGAGAAGTTATTGCTACTGTCTGGGCGTTCGCGTTGAGCCAGCAACTTGATAGGAGTCACCACGACATTCGCCAACAAGATAGCTCGCGTTAAATCCGAGAAGACCGCCTCGCCTCTCGAAAACCCCACGAGTTTGGCCATGCCCCACATTCCCGCAGTGGTTGCCAGGCTGATAGCGCTAGAGCCGTACTGGTTACCGAGATCCAGTACCTCACGCACGACGCCACTACCACCAACCTCACCACCCAGCTCGTCGTCCCAGTTGTGGGCAATACCCACTACCCCCAAACCAACCACCGAAATGGCCAGGTTGTGAGGTTGAAAGAAATTCGCCAAGTCTTGACGCAACAACATTTTATCCTCTGCGCCGAACGCACCGATCTGGGTAAAGATAACAGTAATGAGCACTGCAAAGAGGCCGGGCCTTTCGCCAACTGGTGTTTTGGCAGTGAGGAATCGTCTCATGCTGGCTCGTAGTCAACCCGCCTGTATATTAACCGAATCACAAATCTCCACAAAATCTGCCCGCAGTAACGTGGATGCGGTTCAACAAAATTTTGGCAGTTGACATAGAAAAAGCTTAGTGGACTCGTCTACCAACAAGATCGGTGTCCTAATCGCCCAGTTGGGCACGCCGGCGGCACCGACAGCCGCGGCCCTGAGACCGTATCTCAGACAGTTTCTTTCGGATCCTCGAGTCATTGATCTTCCGCGTTGGAAGTGGCTTCCTATTTTGTACCTGTTCGTGCTAACCATGCGGCCGAGGCGTTCCGCCCGGCTATATAGGCGAATATGGACCGATGATGGATCCCCCCTCTTATTGAACTCACTAGTACAGATAGAAGGATTGCAAAATCGGTTGGGCGACGAATTTAAGGTTGTCTTGGGTATGCGTTACGGCGATCCGTCTATAGACGCGGCTATGTCGGGCTTGGCGAAGGAAGGCATCGACCGCGTTCTCGTATTTCCCATGTTTCCCCAGTTTTCTGCCAGTACGACCGGATCGATTTACGATGCCGTCGTCCGTGCCGCTTATGGAAGACGATGTTTCCTGTTTTTTGACCGACGACGCCTTATGCCGACCCTGCGATTTGTCCCCCCGTTCTTTAACCATCCAGTTTACATACGGGCACTCAAAACAACCATAGTCGAGGACTTAGACAAACTCGAGTCGAATCCGGATCGTTTTCTGTTGACGTTCCATGGAATTCCCAACCGTTATGTCGCGGACGGCGACCCTTACCGGCAGCAGTGTGAAATCACCGCCCAACTTTTGGCGGACGCACTCGAGCTGAATGATAGTCAGTGGGTGCTTGGTTTTCAGTCGAGGTTCGGCAAGGAACCTTGGCTGCAACCTTATACGGAAGAGCTCTTGGGAGAGCTTGGTCGTCAAGGGACCGAGCTGCTGTTTGCCGTGTGCCCTGGATTCACCGCCGATTGTCTGGAAACACTGGACGAAATCGGCAACGAAGGCTCCCATCTGTTTGTTGAGGCCGGTGGCACACACTTGCACTTAAGCCCCTGTCTAAATGGTCATCCGGCATGGCTCGACGCCATGGCGGAGATCACCCGCGAAGAGACTGCGGGTTGGAAATGTAAATTGAGGAAACAACAATGAGAATAACCAGCGTCAAACCAGTCGTCGCCGATGGTGGCCACCGAATCATGGTTTTTGTCAAAGTGGAAACTGACCAACCAGGATTAATAGGATGGGGGGAAGCAACCGTGGAAGCCAAGCCAAGGGCAGTGGCAGGATGCATCGCGGACATGGAAGAGCTCATTCTCGCCGAGGATCCATTACGCATCGAATACTGCTGGCAATTGCTATACCGGGGTGGATTCTGGCGTCTAGGTGTAATCGGACTGTCTGCCCTTTCAGGCATCGATCAGGCGTTGTGGGACATCAAAGGCAAAGAGCTGGGTCGGCCCGTATACGAGCTTCTTGGGGGACGAGTACGGAACAAGGTCCGGATGTATACTCACTTTCACGGCGACACACCAGAGGAGCTGGCCGCGGACGCACTAGCGAGAAAAGAGGACGGCTGGACCGCGATAAAAACGGTGCCAGTGCCACTGACTCTTCCGCTCGACGGTCCTCCGGTGCTCAGAGAGGCGGAGACAGCGCTTCGATTGATTCGGGAAGCCGTGGGCGAGGAAGTAGACATTTTGCTGGACCTCCACGGTCGGCTAACTCCACAGATGGCTATTCAATATGGCAAACGATTCGAGCCATATTGTCCCCTCTTCATTGAGGAACCTTGTCAGGCGGAAAACCCGCGAGCTATGGTAGCCGTGGCTCAGGCGCTATCGATTCCGATCGCTACGGGGGAGCGCCTGTTTACGCGCTGGGGCTTCCGTGAGCTTCTCGAGAACGGCGCGGCCAGCTTGTTGCAGCCGGACACCTGTCATGCAGGAGGTATAAGCGAAGTCCGCCGCATCGCGGCCCTGGCCGAGGTGTATTACGCGGGCATTGCTCCACACAACCCGTACGGACCATTGTCCACTGCAGCTTGCGTCCAAGTGGATCTGGCCACACCCAACTTCGTAATTCAGGAAATGGTGGATCCGACCTCGACTGAACAGGCACAGGAATTGGTCGTCGAGCCGTTACCGGTGCTCGATGGTTACATCCTGCCACCGGAAAAACCGGGGATCGGCGTGGAGGTGGACGAAGCCGCTTGCGCTCGCAGAAAACCGGAATACGCTGGGACCTACAAGACTTATGTCGCCTATCACAGCGATGGCTCGGTCGCGGATTCCTGATTTCGTTCGATCTGCTGTGTAATCCATCGTCGTACATCCTCCAGACATTCTTGATTGATCTCGTGGCCCATCGGGTATTCCGTGTAGGTTAGATCCAAAGGAAGCTGGCTCAGCAGCTCGTGCCCCTCTCGACCCTGGGAGATGGGGATAATCTGATCGAACTCTCCGTGGGTCATGAAGATGGGAAAACCGCGCACGCTTTCGGTTGCTTCTGGCATCACTTCCGGCACGAACCTTCCGCTAAGGGCAGCCACGGCTGCGAACCTTTCAGGTTCATTCAGAGCGACGGCTACCGATATGCTGGCACCCTGACTGAACCCGAGCAATATGACACGCCGGGCATCAACCGGGTACTTAGCTGTCACCGACGCCACCAAACGCGACACCTGGCCACAGGCAGCAACCGCCTCATCGAAGTGCAGAATGATTCCGCCCTCCGTGAATTCGATGGGGAACCATCCGAAACTGCCGAAATCGATAGCGTAGGGCGCACGGACGCTGATGATCAGGCACCGGGGATCCAGAAAAGGGGCCAAGTCCATGAGGTCCTGTTCGTTAGCACCATACCCGTGCAGCAAAATAAGGAGGGGCATGTTCGAACGGCTGCCGTCCGGCGGCTCTAGCACAATGTAGTGTAGCTCTTCGGATACCCCGCTCATCCTAATTCAGTTCCGTAACCTTCGGTGTTTCGCCAACACTTCATTCGATTTCGAACTTGAAGCTTCCCGACCGCTCAAGCACCAACGTGATGCCGCGTTCATCACTCATCAATTCCCGCACGTCGGCGTTGGGGCGAACCTTTTCGTTTTGCCAGACGGTTTCACCGTTGAGTAATATGCGAGGAAACCGCAGGTCACCACGCGGAAGATGGACTTGCGTTTTGCCATCCTGTTCTAAGCCGAGGTCTAACGAAAAATGGCTATCGTGCCGGTCCCATGCCACCTCCACTGTTCCGCGGACTGTATTGACTATGCCGGCGGCGGAATCCATGACCGCCATGTCTGGCTTGATTGACAAAACACCGTATCCCGGGCTCAGGGGCACCACGCCCAGTATATGACAACCGAGGAAATATTCGATCCCTGGGCAATCTGCCGGCCGGTTTTTGCTCTTTTCCGCCCAACTGGAGCCCGTTTCCTTCTGGAGATCAAGCCAGCTTCGCAATCCGCTAGCGGCCAGCTGGTTGGCTTCCGCGTTCCAGTAGCCACCGATCTCGTAAAAACGGTGCAACATGGAACGTGATCGTTGAGCATCGGGCGTACGTTTCAGTGTCAATAGTTTGTTCCGACTGTCGTCCGAAGCCAAATCGAAAAACAGCGTTAGGGCAGTGAGCCAGTGTGCCTGGTTGGCGGACTCCTCGGTTTCATCTTCGCCGGCGGCGGACAACGCTGACCAGAAACTCTCGTCGAACAAGGTGGTAAGTTCCACCTCCAGTACAGACCAGCGATCTGCCGCCGACACCGATCCTGCGTAACTAGTGATATTTGCCATTGCCTTGGCGGCAGCCACGAGCAACACCGCGGCTTTCATCTGAGACGGATTGGCTGAATTTGTTGACAACAACGCTGCGCACGGGGGCCAGAGAGCGTTCTCGATCTCCAGAAGCATGGTGCGAAGGTTGTCGGAATCACCGGAATAGAGCAGGTAGGCTTCGGCGACCAGAACATACCAGGCAAGCTGATCGTCGGTATTTGGCAATGCCATGGCTTCTAGGGTGGCCAAGGCCGTTTTGGTATCACCGGTCTGGTAGAAGTCATTCAAAGCGTATGCGTAAACACTGGGCCACGACGGCTCCTCGGACTCTGTGAAAAAGTCGTACACCTCGAACCGGCTCTGATTTAGGGACGCAGCGCCAGCGTTCCAAGCTTCTTCAGAGACCTGGCTCGAGCTAAAACGCCCGGCTGGCAGCGATGGACCTACTCGCTGCATGATTGACACGCCATTGAGCTCCATTGTGAATGGGCAATCACTCACACGCAGAATCATGTAGCGAAGGTGGACGAGACGTGGGCAACACCAATCGCGGTAACCGGAGCAACAGCGGTAACTGATCCAATCCTTTGACGCCGTGGGATCTTGGGACCAAGAAAGAGCGACAATGCTGCCGACCTGACCACTCATTCGTAATCGCGGATATCCACGTATCGGTTTGCCGAAATCGAGAACAACAAAAACCGCTTTGTCATTGTCAGTAGCGATCCGCGTCAACGCACCTCCGGGGGCAAGCAAGCTCTGACGCTGAACCAACTTGCAGTGCTGGAAAGGAGCAGATGTTCCGATGGAATCCCCGGAGCTATTAGCGTGCACCTCGCCAGCACTGTGCAACCCAACAGGGAAGTGCTCGTGCAAAGCGAAGTTGTAGGGATGCCATTCACGTGGGACCCTACGGGTTGAGACTTCGACCGCTTCAGACCACGTCGACGCCTCCGGTTGACTACCGTCTACTTGCTCACTCTGCGCGTCGTATTCCAAGCCCACGCCATACTCCGACCATCTCCACGCTCTTGCCGGTCGCATCTTCCAACGTTTTCCGGAAGCAATAGTAGTCTTCTTGTCTCCCTCCGTGATTGCGAAACCATTGACCATGAGCCAATTGGCTGAGTCGGTCAAACTTTCGACCAGCAGCTGGATCTCGTTATCTCCGGTCAACAGCCCGGAGCACAAATCGAATACATGCCAGACCGAGTGAGGACCGTAGGGCGAAAGTCCTCGCGCCAATTCCTTGCCATTCAAGCACAGCATGAACGCACCTGTAGA
>CAYNZV010000174.1:0-5931 GCA_964401715.1 uncultured Gemmatimonadaceae bacterium
CAAAATCGGCCAGAATCTGGTTGTACTCAGCCTGGAAGATCTGCGGTTTTCGGATGGCGCGAACAACCACTTGAATGGCCCGTCGTGTGCGCCAGAGGACCTTTGGCAACGGAAGAAAAAGCGCAAGGCGACGCATGTGCTTGGGAACTGTCGCTGGGCGGTATTGCTCGAGCTCCGGTGACGTCAAGATAGCCGCGATGGTGGGATCCATTGACTCCGCCGACTTGGCTAACGCCTAGCCTTTGCCCATCACATGTAGATAAGCAGATAGATCGACGTACATCCTTCCGCCGGTAATACGAATGCCGTAATCGTCGAGACGTAGCTTCTCTAGCGGTCCGACAGCCCAAGCCAACATGTATTCGATGAGATGTAGTAACAATTGACTTCCCATGGGCGAAACAGGTCCGCTCATGGTGACGCCGTCGGTCAGGTAGCCATCGACGTATAGGCGACGAGGCGCACCGGGCTCGGTCAACAATTCCGGCGCCATCGGCACGTACGCGGTAATAGGCCGCGCTTGCAGGACATACAAGCGCTCGTCGGAAAAGGCCCATTCGACATCAACTGGCGTGCCAAAAAGCTCTTCTATCCTGTTCACTTCCGCGACTAGCTCGCCGATTTGCCCCTGGTCGAGGCAAGCCTCGGTGCCACGATCCCCGCCTTTGTTGCCGATACGATGCTCAACGATTTCTCCGGTCACCTTGCTCACCACAATTGAATCCGGTGTGATATCGCCACTGACCAACGCTTCGCCAAGCCCCCAACTCGCATTAACGAGGATTTCATCGTAGTCGTTGGTGAGCGGATTC
Organism: uncultured Gemmatimonadaceae bacterium; assembly: GCA_964401715.1. Taxonomy (GTDB): domain Bacteria; phylum Latescibacterota; class UBA2968; order UBA8231; family UBA8231; genus CAYNZV01. The sequence continues at coordinate 813 of CAYNZV010000174.1, forward strand.
AGGGAGAACACCACACCAGAAGATTCACTCGCGACCTGTTGTTGTACTACCACCGCGATCGCAGGCGTCAGACGCTCGAACTTCATCTCTTGCTTGTACAGCAGCACCCGGCTGTCAAGACAAGAGACGAAGCAGGTTCGGATAGCCTCTTCGAGGTCGGCAGTATCAACGTTCAGCACGGTTTCGTATTGACCAGCGAAAGATGCACCGGCCAGATCTTCTTCGGGTGACGAAGAACGTACCGCACAGGGCCCCGGACCGAAGTCGTCGACGGTTGCGAGCAACGCACGTTGCTCCTCAGACAACGCAAATCCAGCGGCGAGTCGCTTGGCCTCATCACAGGTATCAGCAAGCCGCGTCCGCGTTGCCAAATCCGGCTGTCGGCCCCCAGCTCCCACAAGAATGGAAAGCGCTTCTCGCCACGCATCAGATGCTTCCACGCGATCCAACCAGGCGGCGAAATAATCGCTGGTAAGCACAATGCCTGCCGGCACATTTGCGCCGGCTTGCTGCAGGCTAATTAGGGAGGCAGCCTTACCGCCCACCTTCGCGATATCAGGGGCTTCGTTTGTATTCAAAGAAAGCAGCATGCGGTGATCTCCCCAACTTTCCCCGCAATGGTTGCGGACGATCGGTCGAAACTACGCCGACCTTAAAGTAACGTCAAAGCCTCCAGTTCACTTATGAAAACCACCAGACAATTTCCTCAGACACCGCCTGTTCTGAACGAGGAATAAGTTCAGTTGCCCGAACTGACCCGTGTCATACACCCTCAAAGATGACCGAGGGCTATCGCGCCGCACGCCGATTCATCGTCGGCCGGGCAAGTGCTGGATCCACGCCCTGAGTCGCCCATGCACCGATACAACCCAACGGCGTGACGTGCAGTCCATACCGGAAATTTAGGTCTCGTCGCGCTCCTAGGACTAGTACCCATAGTTCAAATTGGTTGCAGGCACTCAAAGGGCAAGCTTTTCGCCGTACAATCATCCTCAAAGATAAGTTCAAGGACGGCACATGCTGAACACGCGCCCCGCAACCCCCGCCGACGAAGACAGTTTCATGGAACTCTTTGCCCAACTCATGGAATCCGCACCCGAAAAAGAGGACATGCTGCGACCCGCCTTTCGACGATTGCTGGATAATCCAGATCGCGGTGCGGTGCTACTTGCAGAAGACGAGTCGGGCATCCAGGGCTTGATCACATTCTCCTATAATTTTGCCATCCGTTACGGCGGGTTCTATGCGCAAATCGAGGAATTGGTCGTCGACGCAGAAGCTAGAGGCAAACATGCGGGGGCGACGCTCGTGCAAGCGAGCATCGCCGCGTCCCGCGAACACGGCTGCAAAGAGATCGGTCTCTATGCTATGCCGCACAACCAGCCTTTCTACGAAAAGCAGGGCTTCGAGTTTGCTGGACCGGAGCTTCGGCAACCGCTATAGCAGTCCAAATTCTCGAGGCGCCCCGCATGAGCTCTCGCACGTCGTCGAATCAAAGTTGCGCGTTGAGTTCCGATCGGGCGTCGCAGTAAACCATCACAGGCGAGGAAAAAAACCAGAAACTAAGCGCATATCACCCTGATAAGTGCTCGCTAGACGTTGATGTGCACGTGTCATTAGGACTCAGTAGTATTCCGCAGTCACGATGTATCACGATAGGTGTCGGCAATTATGGGCGATAACAAAATGCTAGAACTACCTGCTGGGGATCCGAGCGCGTTGGGCTTTATTCCTTGGCGCCTTAATAATATCAGCAGCATGATCGATACCGTGGTGGATGCAGGGAGATTGCCGGGCGCTGCGACCATCGTGTTACGTCAGGGTAAGGTCGTGCACTCGCACGTCAGTGGAAAACTCGACGTGGAACGTCCAGCGTCCATTTCGACTGATACCCTATTTCGGCTGTGGTCTCAGACCAAACCGATGACGGCGGTCGTCCTACTGGCACTCTTCGAGGATGGTGAATTCTTGCTCGACGAGCCGGTTTCAAAATGGATTCCTGAATTTGCGAGCTCGAGTGTTTTCAATCTTGCGCCCGCCGCGGAGAAAGTGCGGGGCAACTACGTCCCGACCGAGCCTGCACGACGAGAAATCACGATTTTTGATCTTCTCACCATGACTTCCGGTTTACCGTCGCACGCACGAACACCCGTCATGTATGCACCCATTTGGCAACAGGCACAAGGGGGATCAGGACAGTCTCCGGGCGATACGCGTATCAACGATCCAGCGCTGGATTACGATGACATGGTTACCCGGCTTGCGGAAATGCCCCTGCATTCACAACCCGGTGCAATATGGAATTACGGTTCAGACTTCGATGTGCTGTCACTTTTCCTGACGCGAGTCTCCGGTAAGGATCTTGAGTCGCTATTCCAAGAAAAACTTCTTGGGCCACTAGGTATGAATGATTCTTCTTTTTACTGCAGCGCAGAAAACCTCGATCGACTTTCGACCGAGCACCGATGGAATTCGGTGGATGAAAAACTCATTGTCCGCGACCCGCCGGAGACCGCAGAAAAGGCCGGGCGTGCTGAACGGCGTTTAATGTCTGGCAACGGGATGTTCGGTGGTTTAGTGAGCTCTCCACGGGACTTTGCCCGGTTCGCACAAATGCTCGCGAACGATGGGGAGTTGGATGGCGCGCGTATTCTCGGCCGTAAGACCGTCGAACTGATGCGAACGAACCACCTTGGTGACCGCAGCATTAACGTGTACGCGCCGAACTATGGTTTTGGTCTGGGTGTCTTCGTGCGCAAGTCCATTGGGTCGAGCTTTATGCCCGGTTCAGCAGGGGCCTTCGGCTGGGCCGGCGCCGCCGGCACCTGGTTTTTTGTCGATCCCAAAGAGGAACTTGTTGGGATGTTCTTTACCCATGTATTCGGCTTTATGTTCCCGACCGCCGTGCAGTTCGAAAAGATGACCTATGAAGCACTTTCTTAAGCCATCGTAGCCAAGCTTTACGAGGATTTTCATCAACGAACGGATTTGTATCGGATACCGTTAATCGCGCTAGAGAGCGTTCAATCTGGGCTTGCATAGGACGTAATCCCTGCCGCGCCCGAAATTAGCTGCTCCGTTCGGATTGCCAGAACTCGTTTAACTCAGCCACTGAGGGCAAGGGTGGAGAGTTAGCTCCCGTCACCCCTTCAAAGATGCATGGACCGCCTGGGTCAAGCCGAGCGAGCGGGGATCGTCGTCCCCCACCATCTGCATCTTGTTCATCACGTAGCCAAACCCAATGCCAGCCTTCGGGTCAGCAAAGCCGACCGAGCCACCGGCACCACCGTGTCCAAACACACCGTCCTGAATCATGTTCGAGTTCTTCCTGTAAAGAGAGAAGCCGAGTCCAAAGCGCGTAGGAACACCCGTGACCTGATCGCGATCGAAGACCTGCTCGGTAGACGCCCGCGTCATGGTCTCGTCGTTGAACAACCGCACGCCGTCAACGCCCTCGCCAATAAGGGAAGCGTACATGCGGGCCAACGATCGCGCGTCGGTGATGCCATTCGCTGCAGGGAACTCCGCGGCGCGAAACCCCCGAGTGTTAATATCAAGCGGCGTTGTGGTCTGTTCCTGCGTCAAGTAGGAGTCCGGATCAACGACGGCCTTCATGAGCTCCCTCGCCTTCTCTGTCTTCGGCTCAACTGCCGATGGGTTTTCAAAATCCAGCATGATCATCGGGCTCATCCGACTCTCCTTGTCCTCAGGAAGACCGATCCAGAAGTCGAGGCCAAGCGGGCCAGCCACTTCATCGGCGAAGAATGTCCCAAGACTTTTGCCACTGACGCGTCGGACCACCTCACCCACGAGCCAACCGTAGGTCATGGCGTGGTAACCGTGCGCGGTCCTTCCATCCCACTTCGGACGCTGTGCTGCGAGCGCACTAACAGGCGGCTCCCACGCCAAGAAATCCTCCATCGCTAGCGGTTTATCTAGGACCGGGAGTCCGACCTGGTGCGTTAGCAGCCAACGCACCGGAATACCTTGCTTGCCCGCAGCGGCGAACTCCGGCCAGTACTCGGCCACTGGCGCATCGAGATCGAGCTCGCCGCGCTGGGCCAGTAAGTGTGCACAGACCGCGGTCGCCCCTTTCGTGCTCGAGAACACCAGCACGATGGAATCTCTCGCCCACAGCCGACCGCTCCCCTCGTCGGCCACTCCACCCCAGAGGTCAACCACCTTCTTGCCGCGGTGATACACACTGCAGGCAGCGCCAACCTCCCCGTGTTGCTCAAAGTTGGCTGCAAACGCGGCCTTAACCCGTTCAAAACCCGGCGCCACTTCCCCGAATATCTCTGTCACTCGAGGTCTATCGCTATTCGCTGCCAACGACGGGCCAGCGAGCGCGCCGCCAAGCGCTACCATAGAAACCCGCCCGAAATCGCGCCGGCTGAGATTTGTTAAATGTGTCCGTGTCATGGAAATCACCTTATACGTTAAGTGCAATAGCAACCGACTCTCCAACATCGAAAAGCGGCTGAAGCTGCTATGCAAAGACTGGCAAGACTATACATTGGTCAAATTCGAATTAACGACTAGTTTCGTCCGTCCTCTCGTCAACCCCCTCCCCTAACGGCTTGACTTCGTCCGCACAAAACATCAAGGTGCGCGCGCTTGTCGAGCGCGACGCATCAGGTTATCTGCTGTCTGTCGACATACGCTTCACTCCGTTTTCTTCTTCGTGCTTGAGAATGACGGCATTAAGTAGCGCCCGGGCGAGGTACGCCGGGTGCTCGAAGGAAAACAATCTTGACGCAAACGTTCGCAGTGCTTGGCATTTCTCGAGCATTTCTCTCTGCTTTACAGGACATCGGCTATCAGCAGCCGACACCAATTCAATCGAAATCCATCGCCCACCTCTTAGACGGACACGACTTGATGGGCGTCGCACAGACTGGCACAGGCAAAACGGCTGCGTTTGGATTGCCTTTACTGCAACGACTCGACCAAGCAAACGAACCCGCGCGACCGCGGCGACCAAAGTCACTGATTTTAGCGCCCACCCGTGAGCTGGCATTGCAGATTCATACGGAGCTTGAAAAATTCGCCAAAAACACGCCCCTTCGAAGTTCGGTCATCTTCGGTGGTGTCGGTCAGAATCCGCAAGTTCGTCAAT
>CAYNZV010000175.1:0-533 GCA_964401715.1 uncultured Gemmatimonadaceae bacterium
CATCTGTTTTGCTGGAATTCTTCAGCGAGGGAACATTTTGTAGACCTTGACGTCGTCAAAATAGTTTTCCGCCACGGTTGTTGTGGACGGCGAATAAGTGCGGCGCGTAGTTCCGAGCAGGACACGCAGTATGGTTTCACTGTTGCTCCGACGGCGCACAAACACTTCGATATTGCGATCCGTATTGGTGTGGCAAACCGTCTTCCCCGCCATCACACGCGTCACGGAACTGTTGTCCGAGTCAGAATCGAAGACGGCATCAATGTAGGAGGCCGAACTGTCGTCCGCATTGTTGCCGGTCCGGAGTTTGCTGGAAATAATGTAGCGCGTATTGAGCGGATCACCGGAAATATCGATGTCCTGATAGAGCGCCGCGCGCCTGTTTCTCGTCGAGTTGGAGGAGAATCCCAGTTTCGCGGACCGGCTTCCGCCGATCACCTTCCCGACCGCCGTAACCGTTCCCGCCGAATACAGGGAATCCTGAATCTGCGTCCAATCCGTCAGCCCGCTATCAAAGCCGGCATACGCCATCG
>CAYNZV010000175.1:543-4147 GCA_964401715.1 uncultured Gemmatimonadaceae bacterium
AGACCGGCACACCATGCAACACCACGGTGACCTGATCGAAGCGGTATATCTCCTGGCTTCCCTCCAGCGGCACCCCTTTGTTGACACGAAGAACCAATCGCATCTTCACCGCACCCGTCGGTTTGACGATGTCCATTTCCAGCTCATCAAACGGATTCGCGGAGCTCACCGCAGGGCTGAGATCGGTCTCAACAAGGGCATTGGCACTATTATACCATTCGATACTGACTTGCGCATTTCCATTCACCGCGCCAACGCATTCGGCCATTACACTCACGGAATATTCCGTTCCGTCAAAGTCGGCGCTCACATCCAGATCCTGATATACAGCTGATGATGCATCGGAGTCTCCTGTTTCGGGCTTAATCTCCAGGCTGTTGCCCAGAATTCCGGTCTGCGTCGAAATCGTGTAATCGCCCAATGTCGTCCAGGCAGACAGATTATCTTCAAAACCTGCGTTTTCCACCTTCAGGAACGTACCGTCCGCACCCTGCACATCAAAATGGGTGTAGTTCTTCGAGGCGTCAAAGGTGACAGGTGTAAACCGATACCCGTACGATGTCCATGTCGTGCCGTCCGTGCTTGCCAGCACCCGCCGTGGGCGCCTTTGGGAAAACGATACAGTGGAATCACCGTTCGGCTCCTTGACCGATCCGGCCGGCCGGAAAAGCGAGGAGCAAATGGTATCAATCGTTCCGGGCTTGATCATCTCTGCCAGGCCGTGAAGACCGAAATGAAAATCGACCATGGCGCCGTTGGGCATCGGCCATTCCGGGAACTCGTTGGAATGGCGGGTCAGCAGATTCGGGTTCTGGTCATTGCCATAATCCACCAACTGCTGGCGCTTGCCATCCCGGTAGGCAAAGTAGGCCGCCACCACCGGCGTGGTGTCGCCGTACATTCCACGCGCAATCATGCTCGGGAAATGGGTTATATCGTAGGTGTGCTTCACCACAGCCGACGCTTCAAACTGATAGTCGACCAGCGCGCCGGCCGAGAATGAAGTGAGATAATCCGCACGGTGATCATCCGTCCACGAGGAATGAGTCATCCCCACATTTCGGAAATGTTTCCGCCAGTCGGCGCTGTCGCGATAGAAGTCGAACAGAATCTGTCCATACGTATGCACGAACGCCGGAACGAGAATCGTGTTCAGCCCGGGCTCCCCTTGCAGATAGTGTTCTTCAAACTCGGTCAGGTTTGAATAGTCATACCCCCACTCCTCGAACCACTCACCCAGCCGTTCGTCATCGGCTGCGGCCAGGGCGGAATACATGTAGCTTTCCTGATAGAAATGGAGGTGCTCCCGGACTGCGAAAAATGTATTCGGGCCGTACTGGTCGTTCTCCTGGTACGGAACCATATAGGAATAAATCCGGTCACTGGTAAACCGGGTGTTTGCCGTCAGCTCATCCACCGCCGCGACAATCGTGGCGTTGTTCGGGTAGCGCTCCTTCACATAAGCAGATACATGCGCCATTTTCGCCACTTCATAAACCCCGTTGTTATTCTGCACCGACGCTCCCGTATCGGGGTTATAATTGCCATCCACATGGAAGTCGACCGCTTTAGGGCCGACGCCGTCCGGATGCAGGCCGGAATGCCGAAGCAAGATCTTCTCCAGAATACCTTCAACATCCGAATCGCCCTTCACTTCTTCGACAGCCATCAGCATCAGCGAAACCCAGGCTGCATTACCGTTATGAGCAGTGTTGCCAAAAACAGGCGTCTGGCCGGTCGTCGAGAGAAGGGAGCCATAAATCCATCCTTCGCGCCATCCCGAATTGGCCGGCCACAGGGTATTGCGTGCCAGACGTTCATACTGGTCAAACTCATCGACCACCCAGTCTTCAAAGCCCATCCGAGTATCCCGTGTATCCGAGAGCATTGCGGCGGACCCGGTCGCGGTGGCGGGCAGCATCCGGCCGCAAGGCGTCAGTGCAATATCGGCCAGCGTTTCGTCCGCCTCATGATAAAAGCCCGGCGATACGCCGTTTCCGCCCCGCAGCATGGCGGTTTCCACGGAATAAATCCGCGTTCCGTTGTCGGCCAGAATATAAAGACCGCCCCTACCCTCCGCACCATAAGTGCGTCCAAAGCCGACGGCTTTAATTCCGCTCAGCGCCGAACTGATTTCCTGCACACGCACCAGTGAGGAGGATGTTAATCGATAGAGGGTGCCCGCAGTGGAAGCGACCAGTTCATCATCCGAACGATCCACGCACATGCCAATGATGCGGCTGTCTCCCACATTGATTTCGGTCGCCATTCCGGCAGTGAAATCATTCCGCTGCGCCCGGAACTGAAGCACCTTTCCATTATCCGTTCCAACGTAAAGTTGACCCTTGTGATGCACCATGCCCAGCTTACCGGCAGTGCGCGCCAGATCCAGTCCATCCGCAAACAGGCGCAGGGTCTGCGTGTTCACATTAAAGGCAAGGATCGCATCGTTGTCCGCCACGCCGGCAGCACCGCATACGGCGAGGAAAAGCTGGCGGCCGGACGCGGTAAACGCCATGCCTGATATCCCGGCATCCGCTCCGCTGATCGAAGCCGTCATCAGAGCCTCCATCCCAGCACGGTTGATCGGTGCCGGTGTGAAGGTGGCGTGATAGGGATCCGGGTCGTACAGGTTTCCGCGAATATCCCGAATCTCCACTGAGTCCGCGGCGGAGCGGTTTGCCACCGCATAGAAACCAGCATACGAGGCTGCGGCTACGATCTCTGCGTTGCCGGCAAAAGGCCAGTTGGTCGATACGACATTTGGATTATCGACATCGAGGATTTCCAGCTGCACCGTTGTCACATCGGTTTGTATGGAACCATCGGATGCCCGATAGGTGAAACTGTCCTGGCCAGAATAGCCGATGAGCGGCAAATAGGTAAAGCTTCCATCCGCCTGAAGGCTCAGCGAGCCGTGCGCCGGAGCGCTGACCAAGTGAGCGGTCAGCGTGTCATAGTCGCGCGGATCATCATTGTTCAACACACCACCCGCAGGCACATTCAGCTGAACATTCTTCTCAACTGAATAGCGGTCGTCTCCCGCCACCGGCGGAAGGTCGACTCCATCGTCCCCGATAATCAAATCATCGATATAGAGTATGTCACTATAATGTTTGAATATCACAAGATAGACGGTTCCCACCGCACCACTTGAATCCAGAACAAAGTGTGCATCTCCCGAGTTGTGGCTCCCGAACAATTGCAGTGACTGTACGTCCAGTGCATTGCTCAACGCCAGATTGTAGTTTGCGCCATAAGTGGGTGGACTGTCCATCAACGCAACGTATGCAAAGCTTGCAAACTTGACCGCTTCATAGCGGAAGCGGACCGAGACCCGCGCATCGGCGGCCAATCCGGTGAGCGGACGATAGAGGATCCTGGCGTCCGCCAATCCCAAAGCGACGTCCGTCAAATAACCCAGGTTTCCGGACGGCCCGGTTTTGTTTGCCAGATAGTATGAACCGTCGGTCCAGGGCATCTTTTTCAGCCAGCCGTTCGGCAGTGTGGCCGTGCTGATTTCCACATGGGAATTGTTCCCCGGGGTTCCGATGTTTTTCCACGCGGCCTCCCCGAATCCGGTGTCTTCATACACAGTGACCGC
>CAYNZV010000175.1:4157-5849 GCA_964401715.1 uncultured Gemmatimonadaceae bacterium
AGCAACGGTGAGGGTCACGGTTTCATCACGAGACCCTGTTGCATCGGAGGAGCGATAGACGAAGCTGTCCGAACCGGTGTAGTCAACCTCCGGAGTATAGGAGAACGAACCATCCGGCGCCATCACAACCGAGCCGTGAGAAGGCTGGGAGACCAATGTAAAGAACATGGGATCGCCTTCCAAATCCGAATCATTTACACCGACACCCTCATGCACATGCCTGACGATGTTTTCCGTCACGAGATAGTGATCCGGGACCGTCAGCGGGGCCACATTGGCGCCGGGATCTGTAACGGCAATATTGTCGACATGAAGTATCGCACCCCAGCCGACCCGACTGATCACGAGGAAGACCGTTCCCGTGGCACCGGTTGTATCAAATGTCTTCCGGTAAGCATTCACACCGGACGGAACGGCCAGACTCTCAACATCCAGCGCGTCGCTATAATTCAAATTCTCCTGGTTGGAAAAGGTAGGCGGCGCATTCCAAATCCCGACAGCCATGCCCTGCTGAACCGTTACCATATCAAAGTCAAACTGCACCTCCAACCTGGCTCCGGCCGACACACCGGACAGAGGCACGTAGATGACCGTATGATTCTTCAGCCCAAGTGAATGGGTATTCGCAAGATAGCTTAAAGCGGAGTCCATGTAGGATGCTCCATATCCCAAAAAAAAGTTGTCAGCAAAACCGTTGCTATCCTTGCAGAACAATCCGTTGGGATTGGTGAGGCTGTCACGGATCCGGGTGGTCACATTGACCACTTTTCCCATTGCGGGATTCGCCACGTCCATCCAGTCGTTGGACTCAAAATTTTCAGCAAAATAGGTCGCTCCGTTTTGCACGGCAGAGACCGTAACAGAAACCGTCGCGGAATCGGAATTGGTTCCATCCGATACGATATAGGTAAAAGTGTCGGAGCCGGCGATCGCCGGGCTGTAGGTCAACGTTGTTCCATTAATCACCACGGAACCCAGCGCCCCCTGAGTTACCGACGAAATAAAAAGTGCATCACCACCGGTGTCCTGATCATTCGCCAGCACATTGATCTCCAGCGGTGTCCCGGCAGGTGTCGCGGCCGAATCATCCAGCGCCACCGGTGCCCAACCGGTCAACGGCGCCACCGTATGCGAAATCACCAGGTTATCAAAACAGATCGGATGCTCCGACCCTCGTTTATAGATCACAAAATAGAGCCTCGCCGTCACATCCGTATAATTCAGTGTCAGGTTGACAGTTCCTGCGCCAAGGGGCAGGACCAGCGTACGACTGTCCTCGGCGTTGCTCAGGTCCAGTGGCGCATCGTTTGCATTGCCCGTGTAGACTGGCTCCCCGTTCCACAGTCCAAAAATGAAATCCTGAGATGCAACCGTCACTTCATAATCAAACTGAACATCCAGCGTTCCGGATTCACCAAGCCCGGACAGTTCAACAAACGCCGTGCTGTGATTTTTCAGACCAAATGATTTTGTGGGCAGGCTGGGCAAGGCTTCTCCCGGGAAGGCCTGTCCATGGTTCATATAGTAATTAAAAGCGTCCCCGTTCGGATCCTTGTACTGCCATCCCTGCGGATTGGATGGTTTGCCACGCACCGCTGCGGTAATGGTTTCGTACGATCCACTGGCCGGATTCGATACAGCGGCCCAGGCAGCGGACTCGAAGTCCTCCTCAAACAGGAACGAAGAACCGTT
>CAYNZV010000176.1:0-5822 GCA_964401715.1 uncultured Gemmatimonadaceae bacterium
TGCAGATCAACGCACGATTACCCAACGACTCAAGAAAGTGCTTCAAGAGGAGGCTTCCGAACAGCTCCCTCTTCGAGAGATCGATTACCAGAAGAACCAGTGGCATCTACCTGCCTATCGTCTCCACCGGAAGGATTGCTACCCAGGCTCCGATCATCCTTGTGGCCAGCCTATCGCTTCCTCAGGAATCAACGTGTCCGACTGAACTTCCGCCATCGCCTTCCTGCCAACAACCTGGTTAATCAGATTTGCAGGAATACCAGTTCCTGGACTTTTAACGGTTAGCATTGCAGGCGTTATCACGGTCCCAACTGTTATGTCGCAAAGAGCAACAATGCTCTTTGCCAGCTTTTCTCGTATCGGAATCTCCTCATACTGAATCAGTTTCTCGTCGCTACCCATGGCACACTCGACTTTACGAATACCTTCTACGAGAAAACCGAAACCGTGAGGTTCCAAGGAGGCAGCATGATCTGGACCCTTCATTGTTCTATCCAGAGTGAAGTGTCTCTCAACGATCTTAGCTCCAAGCGTTGCGGCAGCCTGAGAGACGATATGACCAGATTTTTCATGTCCGGAATACCCGATAACTAGCTGCGGAAATTGATTGCGCAGGGTGGTAATCATTCTCAAATTTACGTTTTCGTCTTCGCACGGATACGTCGACACGCAATGCAAAAGCGCTACTTCATTGTTGACCCGCGTTATCACGCTTATAGCCTCGTTCACTTCCTCCATCGTGCTCATACCAGATGAGATGATTATCGGCTTTCCTTTTGCCGCAACGTGCTTTACTAGTGGAAGGTTGGTGACGTCGGCTGAAGCAATCTTGTAAGCCGGCATTCCCACCTGTTCGAGGAAGTCTGCGCTGTCGATATCCCACGGACTTGCAAAAAACCCAAGCCCCAATCTGTTACTCAGGTCCCGAATCTCGTACCAGACGTCGTCGTTCAACTCCAATGCTTCTCGATGCTCTCCATAAGTATTGCCATACGAGTTCTCTCCAGCATATGGCCGATCTATGAATTCCCTGATCAATATGGCACGCGTGTTTCGCTTCTGGAATTTTACTGCATCTGCGCCCACCCGGGCCGCCTCTTCGATCAAACGCATTGCAGTTTCCCTATCGCCGTTGTGATTCAGACCGATCTCTGCGATAAGATAGCAAGGCGCATTATCACCAACCGTTTTGTTACCAATCTTGAACTTCATGGTTCTCCTCCAACGAGGTTCCGATCTATGGACTTTAAAATTAATTCAGCGAACTCTCGGAACGCTCCGCCCCCTCCGGGAAGCTTGCACACATAGTCCGCGACAATCTTCAGTTTTCCCATGCCGTCGCTGACCGTAGCCGTAAATCCTGCTGCATGCATTACAGATAAGTCGTTTATGTCATCACCGATATAAGCAAATTGTGTCCAGCTCAGTCCCAATTCTTGAAGCAGCGATTCCGCAACCAATTTCTTGTCTTTGACTCCTTGAAACACGTGATCAACTTTTAGCTTCGCAGCCCTCCTTTGGACTATTCGAGTGTCTTCTCCGGTAATAATGGCAACCTCGAGACCTGCTTCTTTCAACATCGCGAAACCGACACCGTCCCGAGTGTTGAACCGTTTTTGCTCGTCGCCGCTTTCGGAGTAGTACATCCCTCCGTCCGTTAGGACTCCATCGACATCTGTGCATACTAGACGGATATCTTGGGCGTTTGGTAGAATATTTAGTGGAGCCGACACCAACTGCTATCTACTAGGTATTACGTAAGGCTTGGAGGGCCTCGATGAGGCACTCGGAAAGATAATCGAAGTCATCGTTGGAGAACCACGGATAAAACGGTAAGGACAACATGCTATCGTAGAAATCGTCCGTGTTGGGACAGGTGGCGTCACCGTATCCAGATCGGACGAACAGTGGATAACGATACAGAGGATAATACTGTATGATGGCCTGAATGTGGTGTTTGAAAGCCAATAAACGAATTAGATCATCTCGATTTTTGCCGTCCTCCCCGTCATATCTGACACTGAGAAGATGATACGAATGCGTACTGCCGATCGGGATTCTTTGAAAGGACAACTCAGGATAGTTCTCCACCGTTGCGATGACGCGTTTAGCGTCCCTGTTCCTCTTCTCTGTAATCTCGTCCAATTTCCCTATCAGCTGAGAGCCAAGCGCACATTGAACTTCTCCCAACGAGAGCTTGTATGGCCAGACACCGTCGATGTCGAAGTCAGTATTCACCATAGCCGGAAGCCAATAGCAATCTCGGTCGGCAGGATAAGGCCGGTGGCCGTTTTGGCGCAATCCTGGTACCAAAGCCGCAGTGCTTTCATCGCGAACTGTCAGCATTCCGCCTTCTCCCAGGGTCGTGAGATTCTTCTGTGCGTGGAAGCTGAAACAGCCGAAATCTCCCCAAGTCCCCACCTTTAGGCCGTTGCAACTAGCACCTATGGCCTGCGCGCAATCTTCTACAACGAGAACCCCTCTGTCCCGAGCTATGTCACAGATCTCCTGCATAGGGACTGCCAACCCGTACAGATGCACCGCCACGATGACCTTAGTTTTCTTCGTAATCAGGGGTTCAATCGTTTGGGCAGTCGACACCCGATACTCGGGATGGATGTCTGCCCAAACGATTCGCGCTCCGCGCCTCGCGAAAGGTATTGCAGTGGAACAGTAAGTGTGGGCAGGTATTATTACTTCGTCCCCTGGTCCAATCCTTGTCAAGGTAGCAACCAGCTCTAACGCAGCAGTGCACGAAGCAACTGCGAAGGACCGCACTCCTCCATGATACTGAGAAAAATCGCTTTCGAACTGATGTAAATACGTGCCGTGTGTAAGTGGATCCGCCATCCTCATCGCCTCCACGACGGCCGCTATGTCTTCCTCATCGTAATCCACTCCTCTCCCACTCCACGGCAACCTGAATGATTCGGGCGCTGACATAAAACCTCCTGAGTTCGTTTACCTCAACAACTGCCCAAGAACCTGCTCGGCATCTTCTCTCGAAAACTCGACCGGATTGTTGAGCAAGGCCGTTTTGAGATCTAGGCTTCTTTCCGACAACTCAGCGACGTCTGTTGCCGAAACACCGTAACCTTCGAGTGCACCCGACATCTGTGCGCTCGATACGAGGCCATCAACAAACCTTTGCAATCTCTCGCTCTTTTCCATGTCGCTCATGTCGGCGGTTACGCCCGGAATAAAGGCCGCAAGCTCAGCGTAAAGCTCACATCCTTTTTGGATGTTCACCTCCATAACTCGAGGTATCAGGAGTGATACCGCTAATCCGTGTGGAACTTTAAAATAGATGCCCAACGGATATGACATTGCGTGAGCGGCACCAGTATCGGAATTGCAGATCGCGATTCCCGCCATAGTAGCAGCAATCTGCTGTGTTAGCAATAGCTCTTTATTGCGATCTCCATTTAATATCGCAGGTAGGCATTTAACAATAAGACGAAAGGCTTCCCGACTGTACATTTTACTAAGCAATGTTGCGCAACACGCAGTGTAGGATTCAATTGAATGGGCAAGTGCGTCCATGCCCGTCATTGCGGCAACATTGCCGGGTACAGATGCTACCAAGTCTGGCGCGAGAATTGCGTAATTCGCACTCACGAAAGGACTGGAAATCGCTCCCTTCCTCTTAGTTGCGGGATTGGTTACCACAGCTCCTGGTGTAACCTCGCTGCCAGTACCGGCCGTTGTCGGCACCATGACGCTGTTGCAACCCGGATTGGGTACCAGATTGCGCCCTTGATACTCGGCCGCATGTCCCGCATTAAATGCCACTACCGACACCGCTTTAGCCAGGTCAATTATACTGCCACCTCCTATTCCCACGATTAGATCCGGCATTGGGGGACCCACATTCTGGGCGAATTCGTCGATCATATCCGTGTCGGGTTCTCGCGCGTCCACAGGTACCTGGACGACGTTGGCGGCTCTTGTGGTACGCATCACTTGACCAGCTATGGAATCGAACACATTGCGATCAATCAGCATAACCACCCGTTTAGCATGCTCCAGCTCCACAATGTCAGAGAGGGTTGCGTCCAAGTTTTCGCTCGAAAGTATTCGAGTAGGTGCGGAAAACTCTATGGTGTTTGTATTCATTATGTGCTTTTCAGGAAATCCAAGACCCTACACATAACTCCTTCTACGGCCCACAAATCCACCTCGTCGTCGATTTCCAGATTGTAGTATGACTCAACAACCATCTTCTCCAATACCTCTCCGGTCCACCGTCCTTCACGCAGAATTTCAGCACGGTGGACATATATGTTGCCGTCGTCGTGGAAAAAACCCGGGACATCTTGTCTGGACAAATTATTATGGGTGCCCCACTCGAGGTCCGTCAACATGTGGCCGGTAGCTAGCGAGTCCGCGCCAGTATCAAAAAATCTTTGGATTGCACGATCGGTAAGCCGGTTGACTCGGATCGGAGACGTTGGTTGTAAAACCACGACAGTCGTTGCATCGATTTGCTCAAGGACATGTTGAAGAACTGAGAGTGTGGTCGAATTATCCTGCGCGAGATGAATTGGACGTTTCAGCACCTCTGCACCCTCGTCTCTAGCTATCGACGCAATCTCCTCGTCTTCAGTCGAAACGACAAAACGATCAATTAAGTCTGCCTGAGAAGCCGCTTCAATCGACCAACCAATCAACGGTCTGCCAAGCAAAGGCAGGATGTTTTTTTTTGGCAGTGACTTGCTTCCGCCGCGCGCCGGAATTACAGCTAGAGTATTGCTCATTTACGTCAGCTATCGTTAGAAGCGCGCCGACCTATCACCCTAGTCTGATCAACGCGAAGGTCCAAGGCGTTATGATGTAACCAAGGGTTTGCATACCCCCGACCACCCTGGTCGCGTTCGGCAATCCTTCGGTGTCAGCAGACTTATTAATTGCTTCTTCATCAAAGAATGTATCGGACACTATTTCGATTTTGGCCTTTGGAGCAGCTTTTTGCACCACAAATTTGAAATATTGAGTCGAGTAAATATTCTCGTAGCCGAAACTAACGGGTTCGCCGTCATGATTGAATTCCTCTTCAGGTGGCACGGATGAAAAAGGCCAATTGGCCTTGCTGTATACCTCTTGAACCTTGAATGACCTCTCGCCGATCAAAGTTCTTATCAACAGGAACCGCTTACACACTCGGACGAGCTCGCCAACCGGCCCAGCGATTGATGGCAAGTGTAAGAGTACATTGTTACACATAACAATATCGAATTGGTCCGTCTCGAATGGCAGTTCATAGATGTCGCCTTGGCGAAAGGTCGACGCAGCGTCGTTCTTCCACGCCTCGTTAGCCGCATCGACGAATCGTTCGGTTGCGTCGACGCCGACGTATTGAAAGCTGGCCGAAACTCGTTCATGTATTGATCGCAAGTAATGACCGGCACCACAGCCAACGTCGAGCAGCTTATCGCCTTCCCGAATTTCGTCCTTGAGGAAACTCGCTGCAGCTTTTCCCGACTCCATCTGCGGCAGTTCTCCGATAGCTCGCTTTCGGAAAACATCGGCGTAGTCAATTCTATCCGTCCACTCGTCTTTTCCCCTGTGTATGTTCACATCAATCTCCGTTCTCGCCGACCCGTGAGTCGCTATTGTCTACGTCGTGCATTTGTCGATAAGGATAGTAGCCGCTTTGTTTTTGTAATCGAAATTGAACGGTGTAACGTCCACTGATATTTTCGATTGGCTAAAGCAATCTACGTTCACGCCGAATCCAAAGAGTTTGTGATAAATTTTTCCCAAAAACGACTGAATGCTCGTCAATGGTTCCAAAAGTACTGCCCTCTTGCAAACCCGGAGCA
>CAYNZV010000177.1:0-5774 GCA_964401715.1 uncultured Gemmatimonadaceae bacterium
CCACATCCAACAACACCGACCATCAACCCTACCATCATCAGTAATACAAACATCCGTTTCTTAGCCATTCTTCCTGCTTAGTTACATAATGTTCTGGATTCCTTCTGAATTTGGATCTGTTATAGCGCCCACTGTCGTCTCATGAAAATTTTCCGGGACTTCCTTTGAGGGAAAACTTCAATGAAGATTCTCCATGTTGTGCTGTTTATGGCAGTAGGTGTTTTTGGTGTTGCTGCATTACAGAACGCTGCGCACAGCCAAGATTCTGAGGTAACCATAAGCGACAACTACATCAAACATGTGAAAAAGTGCGGGAAGCGATTTGTTGAAAGGCCGACGCATTGGGAGAGAAATTCGGAAGTATTGAGGAGATTACATGAATGCGTAACAGAGGCAACCGAGACCGAAATTAATGCGCAAGTGGCCAAAGCGTTGGCACAGCGGGAAGCAACCTACCCCTATTACTCGTTTGAACGCGCGTATTCGGTGAATGAGGCCGGCGGAGGCAACAGTGAACGTGCGGAAGATGATTGCGTTAAGCGCCTGGTCTCCAAAGTGTGTAAAAGAAATGATACATGTGTAAAGAAAGTATATGACGTATGTGGAGCACTGGCCGATGACATTCAGAGCTCCCAACCGTGGGTAGGCGAAGACGGAATCTATTATACCAAATGGCAATTCAAATAACGCTGGCAGGTCTGGGGCGGATGAGTCGCGGTTTAGTGCATCCTGTAACCATTAGGGGTAAGCAGCTCTTTTTGTTCAACACTGAAATAGAGCCATCGTCTAACGGTCAGGAGGTGATCTCTAAAGCGCTTCGCAACCGGCAAAGGACATATGCTCCCCCGCCACGAAGACTGGTTTTTCGGCATAGAGGTTACCCGTCTTCGCATCCGCTTGACCACAACAAAAAATACTCTCGTGACCTTCCGTGGTGACTTTGGTCGTCGTCGGGATATAGCGTAGCGTCAGCCCGACCCGCCATTGCTCAGTGTGATTGGCATTCGACCCATGAATGATCGTCGGATTGTGGATCGAGACATCGCCGGCCGCCAACTCCAGGTTCACCGCCTGAGAATCGTTGATATCCTCCGGTCGGATGCCCCTACCGAGAACGTATTTGTCTTGGTCTAGGTCGACCAACTCGCTGCGTTTGAGCAAGCGGTTGTTCTGGGTGCCCGGCAATACCCGCATACAACCATTTTCCACCGTCGAGTCGGTACCCGCCACCCACAAAGTCGTAACTTCCATCGGCTCCAGCGGCCAATAGGATCCGTCCTGGTGCCACTGCACAGCTTGGCCGGTACGAGGTTTCTTGGCGATATAATGCGCAGCGAACATAGCCACGTCGTCGCCGAGAAATTGCGCGGCAATATCCACCAGACGCGGATCGCAGACCAGCCGGTGCATAAACGGATCGGCCACCAGCAAACCATGCCCCAAACGCTCGGGCCGAACATCCGGGTATTTCTTGCCAAGCCAGTGCACGTGATCCATCATTTCGCCGGCGAGGTCCTTGTCAATGGCCCCGCGGGCAATACAATAGCCGTGTTCGTCGTATTCCTGGCGCAAGCTCTTTTGATCTTCTGCCACAGATGTCGTCATCGCTGTCTCTCCGTCATAAACAAAGCTACGTAGGGCCTAAAGAATAGTCCTCAGATGCTCCAACGTAACATTCCGTCCGTTTACGTTACCTTTCATTATAATATTCGTAATAGATTGTACGCCAAACAGTTACGATAGTACATATAATTCCTGAACATTGGCCCTATTTACCCATATTTAGTGTTGGATGAATTGCTTACAATCAGTATAACCACAGATGGTGAAGAAAAGGCCATTGCTCGGACGTTTACAAGAAGAAAATGAACAGGGGCGCCTACTGCTCCGCCATCAGGGCAGCAATGTTGGGGCGCCCGGCGTTGTACGGCGGCTCCATGATCGCCTGCTGCAACGGTGTGAGTTCATCGTAAAAGGGACAGTACTCTTCGATGCGGTTGTGACCCTTCGGATTGACGAAACCGCCGGCGGCGTAGCGGTAAAGCAGAGTGCGGCGCTCGTGCTTGCCTTTCCACGGCAGCGTGCCATGGGTCAACGCCTCGGTGAAAATCAAGGCGTCACCCGCTTTCATCGGGATGTGGTGGTAACAGCCGAGGTCGTACTCCATAGTGAGGACGTCGTCCGGCGTGTCGAAGTTGGCCTTGTGGCTGCCGGGAACGCAGACGAAACCGCCGTCGCCCGAGTTGATATCGGCGAGTTGGTAACAGACTCCGACAAGGTTGTTCCACATGCGCCCGTTCACGTAGCGGTACGCGTGTTTGTCCACGAGAGTTCCGCCGCCGTGCAGCACGCAACCCTCGGTGCCTGCAGTCATGCTGATTCCATTGGCATTGCCGAAGTGGAATTCGTCCCCGATGAGGTCGAGCATATAGTGAAGAGCGGGATGAAACGACAGCAGATCGCGGAACGGCTGGCACCACGGCTGCGGCCAGTTGAGAATGCCGCTGATGTCGCTGCGCCCGTGCGTTCCGACCAGGGATGGGGAGTTGCCTGACATCAGCGAGTCTTCTGAGCGCACACGGACGTGGTCGCGGTTGTTGTCGATCGCTTCGTTGAGGACGGCGACCCGATCGAGGCTGAGAATCCTTGGGACAACCAGGTACCCGTTGATGTCGAAAAAGTATTTCTCGTGAGAGTTCACAATCTATATCATATTATCCGATCTTTAAGTTCTACCCTGGCGCTGGCAAATCGACCGCATCCGAAAGAAGACTTCGTTGTTCTCTATGCTCTCTAAATTTTCGGATGTCAAAAATGGTTATCCTCATCAAGTGTAGCCTGCACGATCCAACCAATGATTCTTGCGCTAAGATAGGGAAGCCATGCAGGTACAAATAAGGTCCAATAAAGTCCTTGATAAACGCGTACCAAAAGTAAAAGTCCGACGACAACTACAGAACCCACTACCGCCACAACCAGCAGCACGCGTTCAATTCTGCTCCATGTTGTGGCAAAATTCATCGGTCTCACTCACTCCCCAAAAGCCAAACACAACCTCTTCGGACTTCGTTCACTAAAGATTCTTCTTCGTGGTGCTTTTTATCTCTCATAAAGAGGACGGCCCAGCGGCCCCGCACAGCAGCTGGACGAAGATCCCTGTGGCCGCACGATCAATCTATGCGGCTAAAAAGGAGTATTCGTTGAAGACCGCGCCCTCTCTACCGCCAAAGTTCGCGCAAGCGCGGCAATAGCACGGTACCGTTGCGATCCCCCTCTTCGCCGCGCCACCGGTCGTTTGTGATCTCGTCAGAACGGTCGTACGACTCCTGCATCAGCTCGGGCATTTCGAGCTGGTGAAACCGGTATGACATCCAACCCTGCGAGTTGATGGACACTTCTCTAAAACCGAAGGGATAGCCGATGAGACAGCTCGTGTCGACGACCACCAGGTCACGGATCAGCCGAATTCGATTGAGATGTCGATGGCCGGTGAAGGCGGCAACGACGGAAGGACATCGTGCAAGTGATTCACGCAATCTAACCGCGCCTGTGATGCATCCGCTTTCGAGAGCGTCTGCGCCCATCAAAAAGCTGGGTACAATCCAGGGGTGCATCACCAGGATCAGACCACAGCCGGCTGTCTGGGCGTCTCTGTCCGCGTCTCGCAGCTGTGCGTCAAGCTCATCAGACCAGTCGCCGGTGTCGCTGCCGTATCCCTGGTGATAGACGTGGGCCATGGCCAAACGAAGTTTGGGCGCTACGTCGACGACGCGCAGTAATTCGGGGATCTCGAAAGTTTCGGCGAATGCGGCGAACGAGTACTCCTGCGCGTCGCAATCATGATTGCCGGGCACGTAGTGAATCGGCGCCTCAAACCGGCTGTATGCTTCAGAGACATCACGAAGCGACTGGTGATAGAGCACCGCGGGCAGCTCGAACGAAGAACCGCCGCACAGCAGGTCGCCGCCGTGGACGATGAAGTCCGGATTCACAGCGTTGACGGCAGGTACCGTCGCGGCAAGCACCTCGGGAGCTCGGGTCAGCATCTTCGGAGCCCCGTAGTCTTTCTCGGCCTGCGGGTGGTAGTGGGTGTCTGTGAGAAAGACAAATCGGGCGACGGTTCTGTCGTTATCCATAGTCGATTGAACCTCGTTGTATAGTCAGCTACTCTTTAGAACGGTTTCGAGACATGATATGACACGTATGCAACATCTTCTTCCCCAAGTTTTTTTAAACAATCACGGAAAACTGAGTTATAACCAACCTCTTTACATGTGCCTTGGCAATATTTGATAAGTTTACCAACCTTTTAAAACCGCAGAGGAGCGTTTTTATTCTGGCACAATGCCGATGGCGAGTTTTCTGAGTGTACTAAAGGTCACTTAAAACGCTATGCACCGAGCGCTCATTCTGCTAGATCAACGGCGACTCGTCCACACTCCGGCAAAAGCGCCCCATGCGAGCCTTGTCGGCTGCATTGCCATTGCCCCAGCTGTTAGCTGGGCGGGGCTCGCCCAACAACCAGCGCTCTTCGTCGGTAAAATGCGACATGTCGCCGGAGTA
Organism: uncultured Gemmatimonadaceae bacterium; assembly: GCA_964401715.1. Lineage (GTDB taxonomy): Bacteria > Latescibacterota > UBA2968 > UBA8231 > UBA8231 > CAYNZV01. The sequence continues at coordinate 4,564 of CAYNZV010000177.1, forward strand.
GGGTACGTCGCGGTTTAGCGGGTGCATCATGGTGTGGCAATACTGGAAGTAGACAATCGTCCGCGGCAGATCCGTTTTATTGGGAGGCGCCCGATGCCAGATGGCGTTGTGGAAGGCGATGATGGTGCCAGCTTTGCCCTTCACGGTTACGTGGTCGGTGACAAAATCGTCCTGGCGATGACCGCTGAAGGGACTAAAGTGAATGGATTTCTGCGCGTGCAACACCTTCTTGCGGTGCGATCCGCGAATGACCTCTAAAGTGCCCGAGTCGTTGTGCATAGCGTCGCTCATAAAATAACCAAAGCGCAGCGTGTGCAACGGACAGCGTCCGCCCACCTCCGGATACGCCTGTGGCCCATCCGAATGCCATTGGATCGACGCGGGACCGCGGTATTTGCGGGTCCACTTATCCTGTCCCAGGTGAAACATGGGCCCGATCACATCGTAGCTCAATTGCAAGGCGGGTTTATAGAGCAAAAACTCTCGAAAAACCGGGTCGTGCTCCACAATATTCGTCTCGCTCATTCCCTTTTCGGATCGTTCCCCTTCACTGACCTTTGCGCAGTACGCGTCAATATAGTCGTTGGCGCGGTCGATCATGCTCTGCGGTATTGTCACGGGCAGGACGACGTAGCTGTCCTGATCAATGCGCTCGAGACAAGCATCGCGCTGTGCGTCGGTAAGGGATTGTTCAGCCTTATTCTCTTTTGTCATATAAGTGTCTTATCGCTCAAACTACGGTAAAAACAAACGGGAATTCTCAGATTCGATTGCTGATGGCGGATGGTAGTGGGTGTCTGTGAGAAAGACGAATCAGTCGACGGTAGCGGAACTTTAGAAGAAAATCCACATTTACTCGATAGAAAAACAGCCTAAAACAAAAATAACGCCCTACGACTTAACTGGAATCCATAGACGTGACTACGTCATTTCCACGTCGGCGCACTACCGTCTTTGAACTGATCTCAAGCAACAAGATCACCTACACAAAAGTGGGCAGATTGACCCGATTTCGTCTCAAAGATTTAGCAAAATAATAAGGATAGGGCCTATGGGGGCCAGGCCAGGGCTTGCTCACTCATTTTCATGGGTGACGCTCACCGTCAGAACATCCGGCTCCACAATATGAATACTAACGTTGATCGGGCGGCAACAAACCTGACAGTCCTCGATGTAACGCTGCGTTGAGACAGAGCAGTCGATGGAAAGCT
>CAYNZV010000178.1:0-5749 GCA_964401715.1 uncultured Gemmatimonadaceae bacterium
ACAAGATGACCGCCCCCAATTCAAGGTAATAGCCAGCGTTCTTTACTTCAGCAGCATGGCCTTCCGGCTTCCCATGAAAAGGTCTCCCACGCGCAGTTCGAACAGGTAACTGCCGCTGCTGACAGCCCGTCCGCTCGAATCGGTGCCATCCCATCGGGCAACATAGGTACCGGTACTAACGGAGCGATCGATCAAAGTCGCTACCCGCTGTCCCATGACGTCAAAGACGCGCAATGTCGCAACCTGGCCGTCAGCCGTCGCGGGCAAAGCGAAACGCAGCGACACGGCGGGGTTGAAGGGGTTGGGATAAGCCTCGCCCAATTCGAAGCCATCCGGCATCTCATCCACCAGTTCGCGCATGGCTGTCGCCCCTATGTAACTCAGCCTGTAGATGTATCCAGAGTTGGAGTGGGAACTGCCGAAACCGCCGCCTGACGAAATGTCGGCAATGAAGAGATGATTCCGTGTAGCCAGCAGACCGTCAAGATGCCCGACGTCCCGCTCGCGGTTGCTGACAAAGTGGAAGTATTCTCCTGTCGTCAGATCGGCGTAAACAAGCGGATTCTCCTCGTTGGCCAAGCCGCCTTTGGAGAACTGACCGTGAAAGCCGACGAAGAGACCGTGGTTCAAGCCCCTGGGGAATCCTGGTGGTGCGAAAGCAATCTCGTTGGGTCCTTCACTTTCCGAACCCGAATCAGGCTCCGGAACCGGCGTGAAAGCGAACAAAGGCGGGATGCCCTGACCGCCGACGAACTCTCCTGTTCGGTAGGCGACATAGCTATCGGGAAAACCAAAATCTTCGATCTCGCCACCAATCTGATCGCGCGGAATCCAGTTGATCTCGTCGGCGCTGTGCGCCTCGATCGCCTCGATGAGACCGTCGATGCCGTTGTCTTCGAAGTAGAGATCACCCGTTTGTGGATGAAAAGCGAGTCCGGAAGCGGAACGTAATCCGGTGGCGATCTGCTCGTGATCGATGCCCGTCAGCGTGCCATCGTCATCGCGAAAGCGGACCCGGTGGATAGCATCGCCCGCCAGCGTCGCTTCCACGCCAAAGGTCGTCATTAGCGGCAGCGTCGCCGTCGTCGTGGCGAAGTTGACCTTGGACCCGAGTGGAAAGAAAAGCTCGAAGATCCCGTCAGCACCGCGCCGAGCCTGCAGGGCCGATTGCGCATGCATCCAAGAATTGGAATAGTCAATCGTCAGCCGACCGACCTCCGTCACCTCATAGCCGGGAGCTTCCCCGAGCCGCAGAATGAGAATCGGCGTCTTGCCCTGTCCGGAGATGAAGAGGAGGTCTCCGGCCATCCGAAGCGCAGAAGCGCCACCGACGGGAAGCCCGTCCGCCAATACCTCGCGGCTTTCGGCGACGCCGTCGTTATCGGCATCCACCAGCCGCAGGATCTGACTGCTAGTGCTGCTGAAGAATGACCTGCCTTGCGTTACCGCAACCAGCAGCGACCGGTCAGGCAACTCGACCATGCCAACGGGGTAGTTCAGTTCATCGGCGAAAACGGTGAGCTCGAAATCGTCGGGGTTGACGCGAGCATCTCCCTGCACCTCGAACTGAGCGTTTGCGGGCCAATGAACGAAAGCGACCAACGTCGCCGCTAAGAGCAGGTGCTTATAATTATTAGCCATTAGAATATGTTCTCTCCTTTTATATGTGTGTAAAGGCAGATCTGCCGCTGAGAGCCGGAGCACGGCTGCAGGAGGTGATCGACATTCGGTGTGGTCACTTGATCAAGCTCAATCGTCGTACGTCGACGGCATCATCGGTGGTGAGGCGGGCCAGATAGATGCCCGTGGCCAAGGACTCTCCTCCGCTTCCGCGGCCATCCCATTCGACTGAATGCCGCCCCGCCGCACGCCAACCCTTGGCAAGCTCGCGGACCCGCCGGCCCATTACGTCGAAGAGTTCAAGACGGACGGCGCTTGCACGAACCAACTCGAACCGGACGATGGTCACAGCATTGAAGGGGTTTGGGTAGCTGTCGAACAGCCCGGTCCGATGTGGCAGTGACTCGTCCTCGGCAACGGCCGTACTCGAACCGAGCGACAGGATCCACGCCCGCAGGATCCCCGTCCCCAGCGGATCGACGACCCCCGTCGCCAACGGCGGCATCCGCTGCCTGCCCAGTTCGGAGGTCCGCAGCAGCAACACGGAGTTGTCCGGCTCGCCCGGCTTGAGCAGGCGCCGGTTGGAACTGCCCAAATCGTCGACGTCGGACGGCTCGTCGAGGATTCCCATCTCCTCCAGGGGCGTGGCGAATCGCAGATCGATCTCCGTCCGGCGCAAACCGCCAGGCAGGTGGCAATGAGCACAGTTCGCCTGTAAATAGGACCGCGCCCGAGCTGTGATCGGCTCACTCAGATCGCTCGGATCACTTAAGCGCGGGAAGCCGGCGAAGTCGATGCCGATATCCTCAGTGAACAGACCCATGCTGTTGAGGGCCTCCAACTGATGAGCCACCACCCCGTCGTAGTCGATGGAGCCGTTCATCTGGGACGTTCTCGCGCCCAGAATCTGGCCAGCACCATAGGTGTGGCAGCGGCCGCAATCTTCCGGCGCCGGATAGAGGTAATCAAGCTGGAGTGCCCGCGACGAATCGGCCGGATCGACGACGGCATAGGTCTCGACCCGGCCGCTGGTGAGCAGCTGAGCATCCCTCGCCTCCTCGTCCCACAGATAGCTGAAACCCTGCCACTGAGAGGTATCACCAACCTTGACCAACAAGCGGGTCTCCACGATCTGTCTTCCCATCGTACCGTCATCAGCGATCAGATCCAGATGGAAGTTCTTGACCAAAACCGAATTGGGTGGAAATCCCCAATCGCCGTCGCGGGAGAATTCGATGCGGCTGTCTCCCGGCAGGGCCATGTAGCGCGTCTTATGGGCACCGTCCGACCACAGTGGCGCGTTGACACCATAGGGAATGATGCCGGGAGCAATTGTCTTGCTCGCGATGTCGATGTAAAGGCCAGACTCGGAGATTGCCGGTGGAGCAGTTCCCGAGGTCAGGTCGATGCGGAGGCTTGTGTTCGGCGCCCGCAGGTGCATCCCACTCTGCGCAAAACAATAATTTGTCGTGAGCAGAACAGTCAGCAGCATGCCCATGGCATGACCGATTCGGCACACCACATGGACAGGGGACGGGCAGCAGTCGGGGTAGGTCACATTCAACGAGACATTCCATGAAGCTGTGCAATTAGCTGCTATACCGTCACTAGGCGTCATGCTAAACCACGTCGAGGGGCCAGGTACATCACCAGTCCGAAAAACCAGCCGCCAGCCAACCTGTGCAGCAAATGAGAGGAAGAGCGTTCTTGCCAAATTTTGGGCCTAGATGATGTCAGGCGCCTGTGAATCGACGCAGGCACCAGAGGGGCGGGCTCCGCGAGGACGTTGCGGAAGAATCTCGTACGAAGTGTATGGGATATCGAGATACGACGTTTCGACGACGCGATGTCCCTCGTAACGCGAATTCATCGCCGCATCGATGATGCCAGTCGTCAGCAGGGTGCGCTCAGGCGGATAGGTCGCTTGGCCGGTCTGGAAGAACTGCTGGATATTGCGGCAGAGATAGCTGAAATGGGCGAAGGGCCCTTCGTTTTGCAGGTAAAACTCCACCCCATGTACCTGGCCATCGACGCGGGCGGCATAGGCGAAGTCCGAAACGTAGCCCGAGAGCATCAGCGTTGCGGTCTTCAAACCGTCGGCGTATTCGACCAGGAACACTGCAGGCTCTTTAGCATGCTTTTCCATCGGACCTTTGGGTTTTTCCGCAATTGCACTGCAGGCAGCCTGGGCAAGCTCTGCGGACCAGCGGCCTGCATCACGCGCTTGCCATACCGCATCACCTTCCAGGCATTGTACCGACAAAACACCGGTCTCACCGCCTGTCCTCCGTTCAACCATGCACTGTAGCACCTCCAGCGCGTGGTAACCATAGGCCTCAATACCGCCATAACCGATCGAAACCGCTTCTTCGATGTTGGTCTGTTTGTCGTATTCCATGTAGGGACTGCGCCAGCAGAGTGGCAGGCTGGACCCGGCCATCAAGGGGATCTTCAATTTCTGGGCACGGTCCCATATCCACTGAGCGTCATCGAAGTCATATGCGAAGTGCTTATCGTTGAAAACAGGTACCGAACGTCCGCTTTCGGCAAAAACCCCGGCAATCTGTTCGAAGAAGTAACGACGTGGATACATGTGGCGCCCACGCTCATTCCAGGGATAGTCTCCATGCTCGCCGACGAGTAGCACCGCATCGACGTTGAGCTGGCCGGCCCCGGCGTGCAGGGCACGGCGGATGCTGGGGTACACGGGTACTCCGAATTCTTCGGCCAGGCTCAGACCGATATCGTTCTCGAGAGTATGGTCGAGATAGATCGAGACGATATCTATTTCGGGAGCAAGAAAACCTTCGTCGGTTGACATGCCTTTGAGGTACTTGGTGACGATTACGTCGGCATGTGACTTGGGGTGATAAATGGTGATGATAGCAGCGACACGGGGGCGATCAGGCATTACACAGAGTTCCTTTATTGACGTAATCCGTCTCGGTTTTCTACTAGGTAACCAGCAGGATCTGTATGTCGTGGAAAACCGGAGGCGCAGATACTAGGTTGGAAGTGCCTGGGACGTGAAATTGCCCGTTTTTCGGAGGCTTTATTTGCGCTTTGCTTATACGAACCGACTACTCCTAGTCGTTCCGGCTGCTGTCGGGTTGCCGTAAAGCGTATCGCAGCATACACAGATCAGGTCGCGTCTTCACCTTTGAGCATCCTGCGAATCATACCGGAAATATCACCGATGCCACGCGCCGCAATGTAGATGACAGTCAGGTAGAACATTATACTGGCGCAGAAGAAAGCGACTTGCCAGAAATTTTTCCAACCTTCGGCTTCCATTCTCATTCACTCCATGCCTGAAAAATCGAGAGACCTCGCCGGGTGTGACTTTTGCGTCAGCAGAGAACCGACCACCATGCCCAAACCGCCTAGCACGAGACTAGATAGCGCCGATACGTTCGAATTCTCGGCAAGGAATCGAATCGAGGCGGGCAATACTTCGGGAGATTCGGCCAGAATGAGAAAGCTAATCGGACAAATGCCCCCCATAATCAAGGCACTGTAGGCACCGACGGTGTTAGCTCTACGCCAGTAAAGCCCCAGTGCAACAGTGCCGACGGCACCGGCAAAGTAAATGGTGCCGGTCACGTACATAAACTTGAATGAGGTCTCGGGCGGGGTATAGAACGCCCCGAAAATTGCCAGAAACACGGCGAGCATGACGACGACGGCCCGCGTCCAATAGACCTCTCGCTCGCTCGTCAGGCCACCCCAAGTGTCGTCGGCGAGACGTTCCTGACGACTACCGGCGAGTAATGCTTTGGCTGGAGAAATCACATCGCGGACGATGACGCCGCTCCAAGCCAGCAGGTAGCTGTCATGTGTCGACATAAAGGCGGCGAACATACCAGCCAGCATCAGCCCTGCGATACCGATGGGCAGGATCTTACCCAGCATCTCGGGCATGGCATAACGCCCGTCGTCAGCGTACTGGCCGGCGTGGCTCGGGAGATTTACCCAGACGAACGCGGCAGCACCCCTGAACACGGGAATCATCGTGCGACCGATGGTCGTGGTAGCAGAAAACCAGAAGACACGACGGGCAACCACTCAGCTTGTTGCGCAACGACCAGAGCAACACCAACCGGTGGATATCAATCCGGTTAGTTGGGGC
>CAYNZV010000179.1:0-5726 GCA_964401715.1 uncultured Gemmatimonadaceae bacterium
TCTCGTGCTCCACTCCGGAGCGCGCTTCGATCGCGTCGTCGCCGTCGTTGTTGTAAATGAGCCGGCGTTTCCGCCAACGTGCGTTCTCGCGTTTTGCGCTGTTCATGATGGCGTCTCCAGATTATCGGGGTATCACACACCGTTTGATCCTCGCCGCGTGGCCGGTTGCGCGCGAGCAAAGGTTACGTTTTGCCAATGGACCTTTCGTTCCTGACGACAGAACGGTCAATGGGCGCTGGCAAGGTGTATTTTGTAAGTTAGTGAGCCTCGAGAAAGAGCTTGTGGATTGGAGGTCGTGTCCGCTCTGATCGCACAGTATGAGGAGACCTGGAATTCAAAAAGAGGGAAGAGACGATGGGTCGTATGAACGTTCTCTATCTGGCTGACCGCAACAACGAAGATCAGTATTACCCTTTGGGCCCGTACATTGATAAGGCGCTACATGATCGTCATGATGTTCATTTTTTTGATCCGTCACGGCCCGCCATCGCCCAAGTCAAAGGGATGGACGCGGTGATCGATGACGAATTGATAGAGAACACCGAGCAGATGATCGAGGCCGCCATGAATCTGAAACTCTGGCAGGTTGCCAAGACGGGGTTCGATTTTGCTCCTCTGGCGGCTTTGAAGGCCAAGGGTATTCCCACATGCAACTTTCCGGGGGCTACCAGCGGCATCTCGCTGGGAGAATGCGCCATGATGTTCATTCTGATGCTGGCGCGTCGCTACAATGAATGTCAGGATAACTTTTTCAATTCAAAAGCATGGTGGCAACCGGTGGGCCGGGAACTTGCGGGACTCAAGCTGGGCATAATCGGCTTCGGGGCCAGCGGCCAGGCACTTGCCCGCCGTGCCCGCTCTTTCGATATGGAAATTCACGCCATCAATCGCAGTCCAATCAAACAAGAAGTGCTCGAGGAAATACCTGCGGAATTCACCGACAATCCAGATAACCTGGACCAGGTGATCAGTGAGTGTGATGTGGTCTCGCTGCACCTGCCTCTCAATGACACTACACGACAGATCATGAGTGCGAGTCGGATCGGGCTGATGAAGCAGGATGCGTTTTTCATCAACGTGGCCCGCGGCGGGCTGGTTGATCAAGACGCATTGTTCGAGGCCCTGACGAATGGAAATATTGCGGGAGCCGCCCTGGATGTATTTGCCGAGGAACCGCCTGATCCGAAGCATCCGGCCTTTCAGCTGCCCAATTTGCTGGTTACACCTCACATCGCGGGAGGCACGAACGGCACTTTACGTAAACGAGGCCTCTGTGTGGCTGAGAATCTCGATCGGATTGCCGCCGGTATAGAACCGCTCTACCGGGTAGACACCTGAATTCGAATCGGCCACGCGTGACTATGTACTTCCCTCGTCGACTTCATACTCCGTCCCGACAACGATCGACGGATAAAGGATGGTAAGGAGGTTTTTTATTACGGAGATGGAACGATAAAAGACGAAGACATTACTTTTTCAGAAGAGGTTTGACACCAACCCCTTGTGAAAGGCTGGTCGCATAGTCGATCATACTGTATCCCTACAGGCCTTTAGAATTAGCTACTGGGTAAGATGGAAATTTATGAGTAATTATATCTGGTCTCCAACAGCGGAACTCATAGATTACACCCCACCTACCGAATGATTGTGTGACCAACTACCTCCTCAGCATCGACGGCGCGCTGGTCGTATCCGCTGCCACTCCATACGAAACCCGCTTTCCGCACTCCGCCTGGGCTGAGCAGGACCCTCGCGACTGGTGGTGGGTGTTGGGTATGTCCGTGCGGGAGATGGTGTTGCATTTGGGTGTTAGTCCCGAAGCGATCGCGGTTATGGCGGTCGACACCACCTGCTGCAGCGTCGTCGCCCTTGATTGCAACGGTAATCCGTAGCGGGCTTGCCTGATCTGGATGGATATGCGCCAGCTCCGATCAGACCGAGAAGGTGCTAGCACCGGAGATGAGGCCCTCAGAGTAAACAACGACGGGAAAGGATCCGTTTCGGCGGAATGGCTGATCCCAAAAGCTGGGTGGATCGCTGAAAACGAGCCCGACCTTTTCAGCAAACAAATAGAAGGATAGAGCCGAAAAATAGACCAAAGGGAGAGAAAATTAAATTATAGCAGTCTAGATGCCTTTAGAAACAGCGACAAACTCACACCCTAAGTGGGATAGTTCTTGGGTCCCGGTCACATTCCGCGTTAAGCACCAACATGAGTTAATCGGTCTGCGCACCTATAACCAAAGATAGGATATGTCATGATAGAAATGAGCGAGCGCGAGAAGTTTCTTTTGGACTTGCAGGGTTTTTTGCACGTGAAGGACTTTTTGTCTGCCGAGGAAGTTGGGGCTCTCAACGAGGCCATAGATGCCAATGTAGACGAGGAAGCGGAGGGTTTCTTTTCCGAAGGAACCCAGTACGGTGGCGGTATGGACGGGCAATTCAGCAAAGGGACCGCAAACGGTATGCTGACCTGGAAGCAGCCGTGGTGCCAGCCCTTTCGTGACATGTTGGGCCACCCGAAGCTCATCCCATATCTTAACACCCTCTTTGGTCGCGGCTGGAGATTGGACCACCTCCCATTTGTCAGCTTCGCCAGGAAAGGCACGGGTGGTCACGGTTTGCACGGAACCACCAACCGGATTTTTGACAGCGGTCAATTCTACCACTATGCCAACGGGGAGATACGGACCGGATTGGCCGTTTTTCAGTTCCAATTGGCAGACATCAATCCCGGAGATGGAGGTCTGGCCGTGATTCCTGGCAGTCACAAAGCGAATTTCAAATGTCCGGAAGACATAATGCTGTGCGATGCCAACCAGGATGTGGTACGCGCTGTGGGTGGCAAAGTCGGGGACTTGGCCATTTTTCTCGAAGCTACCATCCATGGGGCTCTGCCTTGGACGGCGGAGCATAATCGGCGATCGCTCTTCTACCGATACGGTCCGAAGCACCTCAATTTTCACTCAGACTATGTCACGACCAGTGTGCCCGAGTGGGTGGGCGAACTGACAGATGTGCAACGCGCCGTTATGGAACCCGCCTACACATACAGCCGCCCCTTGCTGGAGGACGACGGGGCAACCTTGGCGTATCCCCAGGAAGAGCCAGCTCCCCACCGGCCCCGGAAAAAGCATGAGATGGCGAAAGCCAAGGCAACCAATGGACAAAGCTGAAAGCATCAAGCGGAAAGCAGGAGAGGATCAGCCATTAGGCTCGCGGATGACTATTTAAGCCGCCAATGGGATAAAGCCAGTAAAGTGCATCACAGCTGGGCATTTTTTACTGGGCTCGAGCAAGCCAAGGAAACGGCAGTCGTGTTCGACGTTGCCGATGGGTCAGGGAGATCTCGGTGTTCGGTTGCCAGAGACTCAATGCCATGTACGACACGCGTGGCCGCGATTCCACCGGCGCGACGACAACGCGCCACTCGAAATCCGGCCCTGCTCGGCTATTGCATCTTTTGGCTGCCAGATGCTAACTGTCGGTCTGGACCCTTTGGATAAGTTGAGCTGATCCACAGCGGTAACGACTACGGTGAATAGGTGGCAACGTGGGCTTGTTCGTCTTCGATCCCTCGCCATTACGAGGCGGTGAAGGCGCAGGTCACACCTGAAGTGTTGAAAGCGAATTTCGGTGGGTTGTTCAAGGGCGAAATTCGTCGCTTTGCAATTGACCACTTGCAGGCACTGAGCCTCGTCATGACCGAAGCTCTGGAGGGAGGGGTCAACTCAACAGTTCACCCAATCTGGATGCGCACGGCAAGTCGTGGAGCTTTCTCATCCTCTCGCTGGAGACTGACCTAGAGGAGTAATGCGGTTTCCTATCGGAGAACGGGCGGCATAATGGCGGCAGAGAAATTGAAATTGGCGTTGGTGGGATGCGGGGCTATCGCCCGTTTCCATCTCGACGGAATCGTTGAACGCGGACTACCCATCGAGGTCACGGCGGCGGTAGACACGGACCTTGCCCGGGCTGAATCATTCGCCCGCGAAACCGGCGGCAAAGCATTTCGCGACTTCGATGAAGCGATCGAGAAAGGCGAATTTGATGCCGTAGATTTGATGCTGCCTCATGATCTCCACGAGCGTTTTTCCCTGGCGTCATTTAAAGCAGGGAAACATGTCTTTCTGGAGAAGCCGATGGCTCCCGATCTTGCAGCCTGCGACAACATCCTCACCGCGGCCCGGGCGTCGGGCAAGGTATTCATGGTGGCAGAGAACGCCCAGTACTGGCCGGAGATTGTGAAGGCAAAGGAGCTGATCGAAGATGGCGCTATTGGAGAGATCATAACCGCGCGTGCCGCTTTCGTCATGGAATTCGACAAGCGCTGGTTCGCGGGTGCCAAACCTTGGCGCTTCGAACTGAAACGGACCGGCGGCGGCATAACCATAGATGGGGGATCCCATTGGATTCGACCGTTACGCGTGTGGATGGGCGAGATCGACGAAGTGGTCAGTGTGACCGATCGTGCGCTCGACGCCATGGAGGGGGAGTCACTGGTGCACGCCCTGCTGCGGTTTCGCTCTGGAAAGGTGGCTACCTTCGACGCCCTTATGACCGATTCCCCATTGGGGCCAGAGAATTGGTGGCGCATTACCGGAACTGAGGGTGAAATTATCGTGGATGGTAAAATGGAAGGCGGTATGCGCCTCTTCAACGGGGCGCATCGATCCGGGCTCGAGGTTCAAGCTCCGCAGGGATATGCGAAATCGTTTGGCCTGGAGCTCGAAGATTTTTGCCGCGCCGTACTGGAAGGCTGTCCGCTGAGAGCTGCACCCGAAGAGGCTTTGGGGGAGCTGCGCACCGCGCTGGCTATCTACCGCTCCGCATCCAGCGGCAAGTGGGAAAAGGTTTGGTAGCCTCCGGTTGTTTGCTGCTGGCGAACCATAGCCGCGGAAGCAAAAAATGGCAGGACAGTTAAAAAATAAGGCGTTGGTGGAGACTGGGGGTAGTTCGGGAATCGGCACTCGCCTTGTCCAGGGAAGGAGCAAAGGTCGTCGTTGCCGATGTGAACGTTGAAGATGGCAACGAAACCCAGGAACACATGGCCGGTTACCGTGACCGAGAAGCTATCCTCTGGTCGCTGATCTCTTGGGAAATGTGGCGTAAACAGCGCCTATCGTTGAGGTAGTGTACAGGACATGAAACCTAAACCGCGCGTCGGGGTGTTATTGGGCCACCTGGTTGTAGATAATTGGGAATACCCTCTGATTGAGCGCATCATCGTTTCTGATTGCGCAGAAATCAACGTGGTGGTATTTGCCTATCGTTCAACCTACACGACGGACAAGTTGGCATCGGAAGTTGTTTCGGCACTGGCGCTGCGGTGAGTTTTCGGATAGCTGATTTCCAAGCCACCGTAGGAAGGCACAGTCTTTGGTGAACAACGTCAGGGTCTGTGTGTAGCTGATGCCCTTGGACCACAGAGCGTTGGAAAAATTGGAGCTCCGCACACATCGATCGGGACCGTAGTGTTCCATGGCGCGCTTCAATGGCTCGTGCGTGTCCAGATGGGGATATCCGCGATACGAGCCATGAGTGCTGGGAGTCATCCTGCCCCGTTTCAATTCCTGTGGCGTCGGCTGCATGGCAGGCTTTCTCCTCGCGTTACTTGGTTTTCGTTACACCAGCCACCAAAGTTATGTCGGCTCTGCGGATTCCTGGCTACGCTGCCGCGACCAGTTTCTCACATTCGTCCAGCATCTGTGGACTGCTTTCGTTGC
>CAYNZV010000180.1:0-5560 GCA_964401715.1 uncultured Gemmatimonadaceae bacterium
TGGCAATCTCAGGTGCCAGCTTGAAGGTTCGACTAGGCGATAGCCGGCAACGGCTACCATTTCTGCAACGCGCTCAAAGCCGGCTGCTTCTCTGGATTCCGGCCCAAACTGTCCTGTGCATATTGAGATTTCCATTTTGCTATCCTCTATGAATTATCGCGGGTTATAAACGCCCACCCTGGGCGAAGCCCGCTCTCTTCCAAGAGCCAACGGGGGCACCTGTGTGGGGCGTGGTTGTCCTTAAGACCGACTCACCTGTAAGGCAAGGGAGCTGGGTTTAGCCAGTCGCAGAGGCGGTCCTTGAGCGCCCAAGCAAAGAAATAGTTTCCGGCGGGCGAATGATGGCCGTTGTAGTAGCTGTTCAGGTACTCATCGATTTCCAGACGGCTTCGCGCGAAGTCATCTCCAAAAGCATCCCTGATATCGACAATGGGATAATCCTTTCTCTGCAACCAATCCAGAAAGTTCTGATCGAACCGAGGTTCCCCTCTCAAGGCGGCAGCAATGCCCTTTCTGCTATAGGAGAGAATGAGCATCAGCTTCTTGTTGTGCTCTTGAACGAAACCCTCGGTGAGCGAGACAACGTGCTTGGTGGCGAACAGGGCGGCTTCGGTGTAGAGCTGGTACACGCGTGCATCCGTGCCGGCGTTGGCGTGCTGGGTTGACGATCCTGCTGGGTCAAGGGCCGGCTCGCTCATATCTTTGGCGATGATACCATGAAGTATCGGATCCTCCTTGAAGGTGTGCCACACCCACTCAGGGTCGCAAAGTTTATAGACCTCGTCTGTCGTTTGGCAGGGATTGTCCATTTCGGAACATGTTCCTGCATCGACATCCACTCGCAGATGAGGTAGGGTGAAACGTCCTTGGCGCCGGGCCCGTATCGAGCGCCAGGCATCTAGATTCCGAAAGTGATCGTCGTCCCAGATGTTCAAGATGATGTATTCGGCGGGTGACACCGCTTCGACCCGCAGCATACGTCGGTACGCTTGGTAGACACTATAGCCGCCAACGCCGTAGTTTTTGATCGGTTCTTGAAGGTGTGCCGCCAGATACTCCTGCCAGGTTTCACCGTCGCTGACTTGATCGCAATGAGTGTAGCTGTTCCCGTAGGTGTGAATTCTGCTGGGACGATCTGGGAAGTTGACCCCCCGTCGCGCCCCGTCTGGCTGGTAGCCGTAGAAGGTCCAGGATCCATCAATGCCATCCGAACGTACGCCGTCGGTGAGGACCCAACCCAGTTCTGCGTCGAAGATCGAGAGCGCGTTGTTGCACATGGTACCGCCCAAGTCGATCGGCTTTGAGCGGGCTGTCCGCTCACTGTCCACAAAATGATCGACCATGTTACGCGTGGGCATGATCGAGTGGAGGAATGTCCTGGCTTCCATAGTTCACCTGTCACATCTTGGTCCATATCCTTCTAAAAGGACACATTTTATAAGTGCTCTGAAGTATTTATAAATCGAATTTCTACTGGCCGTTAGTATGTTTGTAATTGTTGGAGCCATGAATGTAAGGGATGGCGGTACTAGTGATAATGGACGTACGAGGTTGATTACTTTTGAACCAATTGGCATTTGGCAGAGCCCGTTCTGAAGTTTCTCTTCTCATCGCCATGTAAGCTTCCGCATCATTATCATTCAAGCCCATCGTCTTAGGAGCTTCATGCACGCCGTGTTGAATTATGTTATCAGTTAGCTTGAGTACCCTTTCTCTGGTCTACTGATCAACCGCCGGGACAACCTTCGCCTTCATTGACATTTCAACCGCCTTTAGTCCAGGAATTACCTTAATGGTGGTGCGAGATTGACGAAACGGCAACCATGGCGAGAAATGACATGCTCTACGGGCTCGAAGATTTTGCAGGCAAAGACAGTTTTGACGCCTTAGACGAATGGATTATTGAAAGGGACTTGCCCGTTTCGGAGACGTTTCGAGGGGGCGAAGACCCGAGCACCGCCAACGCCAGAAGCGTGGCCTTTCGCCTGCCCCGCGGGACTATGTTTCAGGTGACGAGGTATCCCTCCGGCTGAACAGGGAGCCGGTCGACTGGATGGGGCCGCATGACCCGGAAAGGAAACAGGAAGAAGGGCAGTGGCTACAGGGGGATCTCAATGCCAACCAAGTCAAGCAGGGATAGAGCACGGTTGAAGCGAGATTGAGCAAGCCCGGCGAGTCGGCTTCATCTTGCATCGTTCTGTACGTAGTGCAGCTTTACATTCACTGCGAATCATGAGATTGAATAAGGGGTAGCTGATGTTGGAGAATGGGCAGGTGATGGACGAGGTGAAAGCGTGAGCGATCCGATACCGGAAGGGTGGGCTCACACGAGGACCAAGGACTGCTTCGACCCCAAGGGCATGAAAACGAATGCGCGGGCGATTGATTCTTAAATCCTGCTCGGGGGATACTCAATCTGATGATCTGGAATCCGTTTCGAATCTGAAAGGCTACGGGCGTACTATGAAAGCAACTACCAGATTCCGCCAGTTGTTGAGCGAGCCCGGTATCATTGTGGCGCCGGGTGCCTACGATTGCGTCACCGCTAGGATAATCGAGCAAGCCAGTTTTCCTGCCGTCTATATGACCGGCGCCGGAACTTCAGTTGCTCGTTTGGGTTACCCTGATTTGGGGATGGTCACCATGACCGAGATGGTCGCTAGTTCCATCGCCCTTGTTGGCGCGGTCGATGTTCCGGTTATCGCCGATGCAGATACCGGTTATGGCAGCCTTGTCAATGTGCAACGTACCATCCGCGAATACCAGTATGCAGGAGTGGCGGCTGTCCACATCGAAGATCAAGAATCTCCCAAGCGCTGTGGTCACCTTGACGAAAAACGGGTGGTTCCGCAGGAGGAGATGGTGAGTAAGGTCCGCGCTGCCACCGACGCCCGCACCGACGATGACTTCACCATCATCGCGCGCACGGATGCACTGGCAGTTACCGGTTGGGACGACACCATGCGACGCTGTGAAGCGTACATCAAGGCCGGAGCGGATGTGCTCTTTGTGGAAGCTCTGCGTTCGGCAGAAGAAGCAGAGCGAGCTGCCCAAATCTTCGACGTGCCCCTTCTTTACAACTTCGTGGAAATGGGCAAGTCTCCCTTGATCCCCGTGTCCGAGCTGGAGCGCCTCGGTTTCAAGCTGGTGATATTCCCGGTCAGCGCGCTGCTTACAGTCGCGAAAACTGTTGGCAATCTTATGCTGCAGTTGCAGAAAAAGGGGACTACCGCCCACCTGACAGGGAATATGGTCGGTCTGATGGAGTGTTTCGAGACGGTGGGATTTTCCGAAATATTGGCCCAGGTTGATCAGTTCACCGAAGATTCAACTTCGGTGAACTGAGCCTGTCAGGAAGGCAGCATGTTGACTCGGTATTTGAGGCGATTCCTTGGTTCGGGCACAACCAACTCCGTAATGTTATCCGTGATTTTCTCGGACAACTCGATCAGCTGACGGAAGCGCAGTATAACCGTAATCAGATGATGCGGATCGTATTGCAGGGCTTCTTGAAGAAGCCTGAAAAGCAGCAGAAAAAGTTTTTTACGAGCAGGGCATTTGGCTGATCTTATGGCAGCCTATTCTTTCAATCGCTACCCAAGCTCAGGGCGTCAAATCGGCCTAAGCCTAACGCTTCGGCGGTAGCATTGCTAACTCGTGGCTCACCACGTCATCATCTGGATGGATTTGCAGGTATGTCTCCAAGGTGAGACGGGCCAATCGGTTTTCTCCCATGGCTGTCAGGGAGCGGGAAAGTATTATATGTAACTCGCGCCACCTTTTGTCGTGGTCGTACGGATAAGTGCGTTGGACGTATTCCCGACTGAACTTGAGCGCTTTTCTTAAATGCCTGATGGCGCGTGGATACTGCTGACGCTCATAGTACAAACTACCCAAGCCGAGGTCGTGCCCAAAATCCTCTGGAATAAAGTAGATCGGTACTTCCATGGTCAGGCGATGGGTATACCTAGAGGTCTCTGGGTCGGGTAGGGTGTAAGCCTCTGCGTTTATCAATGAATCGTAGAAACCTGTGTTGAACCGATAGATTTCTTTGAAGCGCTCGAGGGAAAACAGATTACCGCTAACGACCCGTTTTAAAGCCTCGTAGTAGCGTGCTAAATCTTGGTCCTTGATCAAGTTTCGTCCGTAGACGTAAGTCTCGGTGTAACCTTTTGGCAGGACTCGCCGGAAGTGGCCGATCCGCCAAGGCTGATCGCGGCGCATCGGCAAGCGGGCCGTCAACGGATCCGCCAGCCCGAAGCTGTCAACGAAATGGCATTGTGGCCCTGCATAGAACCCGAATTGACCTATATGTGGCCAGGTAACCACCGCGGCAATTCCTTCAGTCGGCAGCTTATGGCGTAATTCGCGACCCCAATCTGCCCAGCCCGCTTTTGGAAATGGTGCATTATGCGGGTCGTATAACGCATTGAGCAGGCCAGTTGATTGATAGTAAACTGCACGTTCGTCGGCAATCGAATGTGCATCGATGATATCGTCGCGCTCCTTGCCATATTCGCGACCACCGGGAAAATGCGAGTAGGGTGCCGCAATTGCCAAACCCACAGTTGCTATCATAGCGCCAGTCCAGCTGCTCAAACTATCAAGGATGTTCGACCGAACTAGGAGTACCACTGCGAGGAAGAATGGCGCGGAAAAGAAGCGGCCGCTCATGAAGTCGCCGCCGATGAGAATAGTGTAAAGCAGGTAGAGTACGGCACCAGATGCAAGGGGCATCAGGTGCCAAAGCCGTTTCCACACCAGTATCGCCAGCGTGGATGCTAGCGTGACAATGGTGATCGGGTCTGATCGGAGGGAGTTCGCAACATAGTAGATTCCCTGCACGACCAATTCGCTGGTCGGTATGCCGGTGCCTAGTTTGGCGTAGGCGGTGTTGGGAAAGAGAAAGCCGTAGTAGTACAAAGAGAAAAGTTTCCACGCAACAAACGGGGAGAAACCGATGACGGTAAGAGCAAGACCGCGCCGATCGTGGCGCAGCCAGAAAATCCAAAGTAGAGTGGGAAGAAACAACAGCAACGTGTCCATCCGGTTCAAGGTTGCCAAACCGGCTACGAGCGCTGTAATAAAGACGGAACGAAGCGATGGGAATTCGGTAGGCAAGAGCCAAATGAAAAGGACTAGTAGCAGATGGGTCAGCGGATTCTCTAACCCCGAGGATGAGTAATCAACAAACGCCTTGGAGCTAGCCAGCAGGGAGACGCCGAGAACCGCCACTCGCCAGCTTGGTGCGATACGCCAGGTTAGAATCACAACAGAGAAACAGGAAAGCACCCACGACAACAGTATACTCGTGTAATAGATTTCGTTGGTGATCAGATAGGCAGCGGTGACCACGAATAGCCAAAGCGGATGGGTGAATGACTGGACGCGCTCTTCGGTGTTCCAGGTGAGACCATACCCATTGGCGAGATTGTCCACGGTGCGGTAGGTAATGAAGGCGTCGTCGCAGAGCCACGCGCAGCTGAGGAGAAAGGCGCCGAGAACAACATTGGAAGCGCAGACTATTAGGAAACGGATGGACATTGTCTTGTTACTGCAG
>CAYNZV010000181.1:0-5530 GCA_964401715.1 uncultured Gemmatimonadaceae bacterium
TGTCCTGTGCTGAATGATGAGCGCTGTTGTCGCGGCCCAGAGCGCGCCGACGAATACAAGGGTCTATATTTCGGTATACAACGTGAGATATGGGGATATTCCAGAGTACACGGAGTTCTATGAGGCGACCGCGCGTCCAATATTAGAAAGTATGGTCGCCGACGGGACGATTACTGAGTTTGGCATCTATATGCACCATACTGGTGGAGAGTACACGATACGCCAGCATCTTTTAGGCACTGATGACACGAACTTTGAGGCAGCGGCGCTGGCGCTCAACACACGATTGGTCGAGTCAAACCCCTCTGGAGTTGAACGGCAAAACCGGATGATTCTTGCGCACGCAGATGAGGTCTGGACACTTGGTGAGCGCAACCTTCCCATGACTCTGCCTAATGTGCAGTACCTATACGAGGCACAGTTTCAGGTAAATCGGGCTGCCCTGCCGCAGTGGGAGCAGCTCTGGGAAGCTGACCTGTATCCGGTCCTCGAACGCGCGGTGGTTGATGACCTTATTGCAGGCTATGTGGTCCTGAACCATAACACTGGCGGGCGCTTCAACTGGAAGATTCTCTGGCTCAGTGAAACATGGGACAGTCTGGATGATTTTGATGCAGCGTTCTTTGGGGCAGTCCCACTCGACCATCCCATATGGTCGTTGTACACATCGCACAAGGATGATCTCTGGCAAAGATTGCCGCCCTTGAATTAGGCACGTATTCCCGCGGTCTGGAGCCGTGCGAGGAGATCTCGCGCTACGGCATCTTCCGCGTGACCTGGGTGCGTCCGAAGTTGCCGGTCTTCTGGGGCCGGGGAGCTTGGACAAGAGTTACTGTCGTTTCGAAACTCGAGCTAGTGACCGGCCACGTACCGCATGAATACCGCGGCTAAGGCGATGGTCACGGGAAGGGGAGGGCCTCATGAATCCTGAAACACAAGAACGATTTCTGAAACTAGCCCTGCGTGTCTTTGGCGTGATCTTCGTGCTGGTCTACCCGATCGGCCTCGTCTGGCCCTCGGGCTGGATCTGGCACGGGGGGGAGGGTGTGTATTACTTCCAGATGATTGTAGGCCTATACGCTGTGCTCGGAATTTTTCTGATACGTGCCGCAACAGACCCGAGCGAGCACGCGAGCCTGATTTCGTTCGTGGTGTGGTCGAGCGCGGTGCATGCGCTGATCATGGCGGTTCAGGCGCTCGGAGATGCACGTGAGTCTGGGCATCTGATTGGCGACGTGCCAGCGCTATTGCTCGTGGCAGCGGTACTTGGATTTCTCACGTCGAGAAAAAGATAGCGCGGCACAGAAACCAGCGAGGGTGTGCAGGCAGCGCCACTGCCCAGGGAGTCTTACCTATAGCAAGGCAGATCGGAGCAATCCACGTCGTGAATCGATTCGACGCGTCGGCAAGAAAGATTGATTTGCGGGATCAGTTCAGTGAATCCGTCTCGAATGAAGCTCTGTTGGGTCTTGCTTGGCCTTGTTCATGGACTCACGCTGTGTGGTAACTCTGACGTCGCCTGGTTGCCGAGTCCTCCCTTCCAGTGCTGTCTGGAAATCGCTATGCCGTTGATGGCGTAATGCTTTCTCAGCGAGGAATACGGATCTCTTCCACCATTTCTTGGACGTTTGCTGGAGGGGGCGCGGTAAACGATGACAGCGCAACCGCGACACCAAAATTGATCAACATGCCAACCCCGCCGATGCCTTCAGGCGAGATGCCCCATAACCAATGATCTGCCGTGTTCATCTCGGGTTGGATGAATTTGAAAAAGATGATGTAGGCAGTGGTGAAACCGATCCCCGAGATCATCCCGGCAATAGCGCCGGCCCGATTCATGCGGGTAGTGAAGATGCCTAGCACGATAACGGGGAAGAAGCTGGATGCGGCCAGGCCGAATGCAAACGCGACCACCTCGGCAACAAAGCCTGGTGGATAAATACCGAAATAGCCCGCAATAACAACGGCAACAGCGGCGGCGATCCGTGCGTAACGTAGCTCTTGCTTCCCGGTGATGTGGGGGCTGAGCACTTTTTTCATCAAATCGTGCGAGATCGACATGGACAAGACCAGCAGCAAACCTGCGGCTGTAGAAAGCGCCGCGGCCAGGCCCCCAGCTGCGACCAGGGCGATGATCCAGGCAGGGAGTTGGGCGATTTCTGGATTGGCGAGAACGATGATGTCGCGGTCTATGGTTAGTTCATTTCCGGCCCAACCCTGAGCTGCGGCGCGGTCGGCGAACGCTGGATTTTGATCGTTGTAATACTGGATACGGCCGTCTTGATTCTTGTCAGAGAAGCTAATCAGGCCAGTCCCTTCCCACTTTGAGAACCATTCTGGAATGCTGGCGTACTCCGCGTTGTGAACGGTGGTCAAGAGATTTGTCCGGGCAAACGCGGCAACCGCAGGAGCAGTGGCGTACAGAATGACAATAAAGAGCAATGCCCAGCCCGCCGAAATGCGAGCATCTCTCACTTTGGGCACCGTGAAAAAGCGCGTGATCACATGTGGGAGGCCAGCCGTACCAACCATGAGTGACAGGGTAATGAAGAAGACGTCGATAACGGTTTTACTGCCGCGTCCGGTATATGCAGCAAAACCAAGGTCCTGACTCAAGCCATCAAGCTTGTCCAGCACCGAAACGCCTGGCTCTGCCGTGAGTTCAGCTCCAAAGCCGATTTGGGGCAGGAGTGTACCGGTCATCAGCATGGAGAGAAAGAACGTCGGCAACATGTAGGCGAAGATCAGCACACAGTACTGTGCCACCTGAGTGTAGGTGACGCCTTTCTGTCCGCCGGCCACGGCGTAGATAAAGACAATGGCCATGCCGAGAATCACGCCGAGTTCAACCGGTACCTCGAGAAAACGCGCAAAGACAACACCCACGCCACGCATCTGGCCAGCGACATAGGTAAACGAGACGAAGATGGCGCACACGAGGGCCACGATGCGCGCCGTCTGCGAGTAATACCGCTCACCGACAAAATCGGGTACGGTGTATTTTCCAAACTTCCGCAAATACGGCGCAAGCAAGAGCGCGAGGAGAACATAGCCTCCCGTCCAGCCCATCAGATACATCGCGCCGTCACGACCGAGGAACGACATCATGCCGGCCATCGAGATAAAAGAGGCGGCGCTCATCCACCCGGCAGCTGTGGCCATGCCGTTAGCCACTGCACCGACTTGGGAACCGGCAACGTAAAAGTCGCTTGTTGTTTCGGCCTTGGCCCGCCATGCGATGCCGATATAGAGAGCAAATGAAAGGCCAACAATGACGAAGGTCCAAATTTTTACCGGATCAGCCGTGAGTGATTCCATGAATTAAGCCGCTCCCTTGCTGCCGGCGTCTGCATCCTGTTCCTCGACACTATATTTGCGATCGAGGCGATTCATCAGCCACACGTACACGAAGATCAGGACAACAAAGACATACAGCGAGCCCTGCTGGGCCATCCAGAACCCCAAGCGAAAACCACCGATCCGGATGGTGTTCAAGGAATCAACGAAGACGATCGACAGGACAAAAGAGACGACAAACCACACGGACAACAAGGCCGCAACAATGCTGAGGTTTGCGTGCCAATACGCACGCCGTTTGGTGTCGGATAAGCCATTATTTCCCATTGAGGGGAAGATTCTATCGGTCACGATGATGCCCTGGCAAGCGCTTCTCTCGACTCTGGATCGGTGAACTCCTTGCGATGTGGCGTGCGTCGTGGCGACAACCACAATGGAGCGACCAGAAGGCTGGCCGATAGGCCGTTCTTGACCGTGGACGAAGCTGTTGAAGTTGAGAACATCGGGGTAGGTGAAGATGTGAGGCGTGACGATGGCGAGGCCGGCAGGTCTTCGCGCTGATGCTAACCTCAACGCATTCTGGGGCGATCGAGCTCAGTGGAGCCGGAGAACTTTTTACGCGAGACCGATTTTATGCGTGGAGGGGCGAGTGCAGAGATCCACGTGACCGAAGTTTTACACGGACAACAGTAGGTGGCTGCTGTATTCGGTGGCGCTGGTGCGTGGCCGCTTCGACGGCAGGGTGCTTCATGATGTAGAAGATGTCTTCCTGGTGGAGCCCTGGATGGGCCAGGTCGCAGTCGACGATCCGGCCTTCTTTGCAGGATCCTCGGCCGCGTCGCGCCTCGCCTTCGCGTCTGATGGCAAGCTCTTCATGACGATGGGGGGCGCCTTCGGTGTGGAGAGGCCCGACGGCACATCGAGTTTCCATGGTCTCGCGTTACTGGCGCAAGATCCTTCGAGTTATGTTGGTAAGTTACTGCGCCTCAATGACGACGGCTCGGTTCCCGAAGACAATCCTTTTGTGGGGCGCGCGGGAGCCAAGGCGGAGATCTATTCCATCGGCCACCGCAATCAACAGGGTCTCGCGCTCCCCCCCGAGACCGGAGTCCCCTACGCCACCGAGCACGGGGTGCAGGGTGGCGACGAACTCAACGCGATCGAGGCCGGAGGCAACTATGGCTGGCCACTGGTCTCTTACAGTCGTCACTACGAGGGTCCGCGCGTTTCCACGCAGTTCTGGAGGGAAGGTTTCAACGAACCCACCCTTCTCTGGGTGCCTTCGATCGGCCCATCTGGGCTCGCCTTCTACACTGGTGATGCGTTCCCTCAGTGGCGAGGCAACCTCTTCGCGGGTTCGATGACGGAGGGTAGTATTCCGCGGACTGGGCACCTGGAGCGCATAGTCTTCAATGAGAATGGTGAGGAAGTCCGCCGTGAGTCGCTCCTGCGTGAGTTCCGGCAGAGAATCCGTGATGTTCGCCAAGGCCCGGACGGTTTCATCTACCTGCTCACCGAAGAAAATCGGGCTGGGCTGTTACGTCTGGAACCAGTTGCCGAGCCTCCAGGCTAAGAAATGTTCATGCTTGGCACGCCGCACCGTGTCATCGGAACAGACGGACAGCGTCGCAAATGGCGTCGTCGCGTTGGACATCCACTCGTGCAGCGTTTGCCCCAACACACGCAACGTCGGCACGAGAACGAGCATCCGCGTATTCAGGTGCTCGGTTGGTATGTACCGGAGGCCTTCGATGCGTACCCTGGGTTAACGGAATACCCGTCCCTGCCCCTCTTGTCCGCCGTGCGTCGCGTCTGATAGTGCAGTGGCAGACGGTGAGATGATTCGTAGGGGTTACCCGCCGGGAAGTGGCATAGCACCGGCGGTTCGGGAGGCGACTGGGAAGCAGCGGAGCGTATGATGCGTGCTCCCAACCGAACACCTGTCGCCGCCCGGATTGGCCTTCTCCCTACGATATTACCGCCCCAGATCGAGGGCGGACCATCGCTCAGGGGCGCACTCGCACGTACTTCCGGAGCGTGCGGTCATTACGATGAGGGTTGGGGACGGGCTCTCCTCCGAAAAGGTTGCCTTCGCGATCGACGGCGACGAACTCCGCTCCGTTCCCAGGACGGATGTGGGGATTTGCCCACGGGAAGCGAATGAACTCCTTTACCCAGCCCGTCTCGACTTCGCCAATGCGAATGCCCATTTCATACCCTGGGTTCTGTACGT
>CAYNZV010000182.1:0-5513 GCA_964401715.1 uncultured Gemmatimonadaceae bacterium
CATTAGCCGTGCATGCGCGGATGCCACTCGCACCTTCTGAGCTTCTAGTAACGCGATCATTTGGTTCCAGCGTTCCACCTCTTCGCTGTGGGCCGTATGACAGAGCATACACTTGGGTCCAAGCAGATCCGGTGAAGCCTCCAACACATGGTGGTTGTGGTGGCAGGTGACGCAGGTGGGATTGTCGATAACTTCCCACTTGCCGTGGGGTCCGGAGGAAAAATGCTGTTCTGAGGCAGTATGGCATTTGGCGCATACCTTACCGACCCGATCGCGGGAAGGCTTTCCGATGTAGCCGGTCCCCGCGGCCTTGGCGATCGCATCATCTGCCTCAAACGGCAGACCGCCGTGACAATCGTTGCAAAGAATCAACCCGCGCTCATGGTGGACGCTGGCACTGAATTCGTCCCCTTGCTCGAAATGACAAAGAGCGCATGCCACATCGTCGATATTCACCGGCTCAGTGGCTGCGGCCGCCGTCGCGATGAACAGGATGCCCTGGAAGATCACCGCACCACCTCGGAGCGGTCATCTTCCAGAACATGAGGCACGCCGCGGATGTCAAACTGATAGGTGGTCCCGAGAATGGTGCGCGTAGTTTCGGAGAGATGACCGATTATGCCGAGCAGAATCACCAGACCGATCACGATTGTACCAACCGCAATAACCTTCACTCGCTGCCGTGGATGCCGCTGGGGCGATCGATCGATTACAAACGGCAGCAAAATTAGCAGAAACAGAAATAACGGCGGCACTTGTACTCCAACCTCCGCCGGCACGTACTTCAACAGTTGATAGGCCGGCAGAAAATACCACTCGGGTTTAATACCGGTAGGAGTGAGAAATGGGTTAGCCGGTTCTCCCAAGGAAGGCGGGAACAACAGTGCCAGCGTCACGAGGATACCGATGATGATGTAGCAGGAGGTGAGGTCTTTCAGTACATGAAACGGCCAGAATGGTTTGCCCCCAGCGGTAGCAAGCTCTTTCGGTGTTGGTTCCGGAAGATCGGTGCGCCCCATGGTGGAGACACCCTGGAAACGAATCAGAAACAGGTGTAAACCGACCAAGCCGAGTAGAGCCAGAGGCAGAACGACGACGTGGAGAACAAAGAATCTTCCGATGGTTCCGTCAGCAACCTCGGTGCCGCCCACCATGAACTCCTTGATCAGCGGGCCGGCGATTGGCAGAGTAGCCGAGGCTTCGGTCGCCACCACCGTTGCCCAGTACGCCATTTGATCCCACGGCAGCAGATAACCGGTGAATCCGAAACTGGCCACCACGGCGAAAAGCATAACCCCCAGCACCCAGGTCATTTCGCGCGGACGTTTGTACCCTCCGTACACAAAAACCCTGATTATGTGCATCAACAGAAGAATCATAACTAGATGGGCCCCCCAGCTGTGCA
Source organism: uncultured Gemmatimonadaceae bacterium (assembly GCA_964401715.1). Taxonomy (GTDB): domain Bacteria; phylum Latescibacterota; class UBA2968; order UBA8231; family UBA8231; genus CAYNZV01. The sequence goes on from CAYNZV010000182.1 coordinate 1,406, forward strand.
ATCCGCGCACGAACCATCCGAGGGTGACCTCGTCCATAATCTTTTCAATGCTGCCGTAAGCTTCCCGGGCACTCGGCTTGTAGTGCACCATTAATAGGATGCCACTGAACAGCTGCAGGGCCAGTAGACAGGTTATGGACGCGCCGAGAGTGAAGAGCCAATTGACATGCGGGGGTAAAGGGTTGCGCAGATTCTCACCTAGCAGCCTGAGGGCGGGGCCAAGGTCCAGCCGGTCGAAAAACCAACTTAAGGGGGATCTCCTCATGGTAGTCTGCGGCAGCTATGAGGTTTGAGGGGAGACCTGGATCCCCAGCTCAAGCGTGACCACCTGCAAGCACGCCAAGGGGTCGCGCGCCGGCCCGCGTACGACTTGACCGCTCAGGTCGTACCGGGCTCCGTGGCAGGGACACTCCACCTGTTCGGTTGCACCGTTCCAAGCAACTGTACAACCCAGATGGGTGCAGCTAGCTTGGAGCCCGAGTAGCTCTCCGTTTTTGCGCACTACAAGAACCTTTCCCACCACACTGCGGCCAACCACCCCCTCGTTTTCCCCGATATCTCCGGCTTGGATCGGACCTCTAAGGCCCTGAACCAGTTTGGACGCGCCTTGGTCAACTGCAGGCCACAGATAACCCAAAGCAGTGCCAACGAATCCGAAGAATGCTGAAACCAAGCCCAGTCCCAACAGGCGATTAACTGCCCTCCGAGTTTTCAGCCGATGGGCTGTGTCGACCATGGAGATCCGCTCCCTTTGAGATGTGGTAATCCAAGCAACGCTGAGAATAAGATAAAATTTGTGCGAAATGCCAGCATGGCGTATAGTTTATATTTAGTATTGTTAGGTAGTTACGGCCAATCGTGTAATGCTGCGAAAGTACTCAAAAATCCGCAATTCTCGCCTTTGGCGGGCGCAAGTTTGCGCCGTTTCGGTGCTTTTTTTCCAATCATCTGATCCCGTTGCGGGGGTGGAAGGTACCCTTACCGCCGACAGGGACAATTCTCTGTACGAACATCCGGACGGCGCCCAAAGCAACGGTTCAGGTCGCCATCTGTTTGTCGGTAGAAACAACGGGCTTTCACAGCGAGCGCTGGTGTTCTTCGATGTTGCCGCCAGTATACCGGACGGCTCCATGATCGAGAGGGTCAGCTTGACCATGAGTGTCTCCAATAGAGAATCCGGCAGCGACGATGTTTTTCTACACCGGGTTCTGGCGGACTGGGGTGAGGGCGACTCGGTCGCTGACGAAGAAGGTCGTGGCGCTGTCGCGATGAGCGGTGATGCGACCTGGATTCACTCCTTTTCCGGCGACACCATGTGGGAGTCGGCAGGTGGTGATTTTTCGTCTATATCGAGCGCCGAGGCCAGAATCGGCGGCGTGGGAAGCTATACCTGGGAATCGACTTCCAACATGATAACCGACGTTCAGGGCTGGTTAGACGATCCATCGACCAATTTCGGTTGGATTCTTGTCGGTAACGAAACTGCTCACGGTAACGCAAAACGGTTTGACAGCCGCGAACACGAGAACGAAGAGAATCGACCGGTATTGACAGTTGTTTTCGATCTCACCGCCGTTGACGATATTTCTTGGGGCATGGTCAAACTCGAAGCGCGTTGACCCTTCGTCCCCATTTCATCGTACTCAGCTTTCTGATTATCTCTTCTACATAGTACCTTTCCGCTTCGACGACCTCTCTGATCGTTTCGTCGCCCGGCACTTCGGTTGCCCATCAGCCATCAGCAGGTGCCGAGTCACATTCCCATCTTGGTAGCTCCGGGCAACTATCGTCAACGCACTCTCGACATGGCCAACGCAGCTGTAGCAGCTCATGCCTTCCACGGTCACCTAAACATTGGGCTGGCCGGCTTTTTCGCCAGGGTTCATCGCCTCACTCTCGTTCAAACCGTTTGAGTCGGAGGGCATTCCCGATAACGGAAACGGAGCTGAACGCCATCGCGGCGCTCGCCAGCATAGGATTAAGTAACGGACCACCGAATAGATACAGCACGCCTGCCGCGACCGGAATACCGATAACGTTGTAGAAAAATGCCCAGAACAGGTTCTGTTTTATAGTGCGCAGCACGGCTCGGCTCAACCTAATTGAACGATCCACGTCGGCGAGTCGGTCGTTTTGCAGGACCAGATCCGCCGACTCCAACGCGATATCTGTTCCTCCGCCGATAGCAATTCCAACATCGGCATTAGCGAGGGCCGGAGCGTCGTTGATGCCGTCTCCAACCATACCGACCTTGCGGCCTAGCTGCCGCAACGATTCCACCACCGCTGCTTTGTCTTCCGGCAGAACGTTCGCGCGAACTTCGCTGATACCGACCTGGCGTGCAATGGCATTGGCAGCGGCCGTGTTATCGCCAGTTAGCATCACCACATCCAAACCAGCTTGTCGTAATCTCGCTATATCTTCGGCACTTTCTTGACGCGGGACGTCGGCGAAGGCAATCAATCCGGCAATTTGTTCACCAACCGCCACCCATACGACAGTCGCCCCCAGCGACTCCAGACGGGTAGCAGCTTCGGAATAGGTTCCAACTCCGTCAGCATCTCGCACCATCGCATGCTTGCCAACCATGATGGTTTCGCCACCCACAATGGCCATGGCGCCCATTCCAGGAATCGCCTGAAAATCGAACGCCACCTCAAGCTGGGCGTTCGTCGCACGCGCGCGATCGACAATAGCTTGCGCCACCGCATGCTCGGATGCTTGTTCCACGGCCGCGCTGAGTGACAGAATTTCGCTTTCGGTCCATGGTCCACGAACCACGACTTCGCGAATCGATGGCTGCCCCTTGGTGATGGTTCCGGTCTTGTCCAGCACAATTGTGTCGAGCTGATGGGTTTTCTCCAGCGCTTCGGGGTTGCGCACCAGAATCCCCAGTTGGGCACCGCGGCCGGTACCTACCATGATGGCGGCAGGCACTGCTAGGCCAAGACTGCAGGGACAGGCGATAATCAGGACGGTTACGAAGACCTGCAGTACAAATGACGATGTCTCACCCCGAAACAGCCAGACGCCGGCGGCAGCGAACGCAATGACAATTACCGCCGGCACAAAGAACCCCGCTACCCGATCCGCAAGGCGCGCTACCGGTGCTTGCCCTTGCTGCGCCTCATCGACCAGTTTGACAATTTTCGCCAGCACGGTGTCGCGCCCAACCCTAGTGGCGCGCACTTTGATCATACCGTATTTGTTAATGCTACCTCCAATGACCTGATCGCCTTGCTGTTTCGCTACCGGCATCGGCTCACCCGTCAACATCGACTCATCCACTTCAGATGCACCGGACAAAACCTCCCCGTCGGTTGGTACGGTCGCTCCCGGGCGCACGCGTAGCACGTTGCCGACGGCAATATCCGCGATTGGTATCCTTCGTTCGCCCTCGTCTGTTGTCAGCGCTGCCGTCTCCGGCTGTAGATCCATAAGCGCCCGTATGGCTTCGCCAGCACGGTCCTTCGACTTGGCTTCGAGATACCGACCCACCAGCATGAGCGTTATTATGGTTGATACCGCCGGGAAGTAGGTATCAAACTTGAAAGCTTCCCCCCAGAGCACCTGTACAAAACCCCATGCGCTGAACAAAAATGCGGCGCTGGTCCCCAGGGCGATGAGGGTGAACATGTTAGGACCTCCGTGCCACAACGCTCGCATACCGTCGGCATAGATGTGACGACCGATCCAGAGCACCGGCAAAACGAACGCTACGTGTAACAGGCCAATGCGAGCCGGGTATTGTTCGAACGACAAGATCACGGGTGGCTGGATTCCAAGCATCCCGCTCATCTCCAACGCGAACAAAGGCAACCAAAAGCCGGTCGCTGCCCATGCCATTATTCGCTGACCTTCGATATCCGCCAGTTTGCGACCGCGTCGTCCGGATTCGTCGGTTGACCGCTCGCGAGCACCATAGCCGGCATCCCCCACTGCACCGATCAAATCCCGAAGTTGAATCCGCTCGGCGTCGTACTCGATGTGTGCCACCTCCGTGGTAAGGTTGACCGCCGCTTCCATAACGCCGGCGACCTCTGCCAATTTGCCTTCGACCCGGCGCGCGCAGGCGGCACAGCTCATGCCGTTGATCTCGAGCTCCACC
>CAYNZV010000183.1:0-5487 GCA_964401715.1 uncultured Gemmatimonadaceae bacterium
CTCTCGAGACGTTGAGTTTAGCAGCGACTCGGTCGCCAATCATCAGTGTGTCTATGTAAAAAATGTATTTAATCCTCGGTGGCGCTCTTCGCGATCAAACGGGCGATCCAGGTATTTTCTCTGCCTCTACATACTCCTGCAAGAAGCTGTATTCTGGCTTGACCCTTTACCCGTCGTCCTACAATTCGTGCCCAGATAGTAGGTTAGATAGAAGTAAAAACTCGACATTTCTTCGGTGGGCGGGAATTCGAACGCAAAGGGCACGCACTCGCCCGTCGTCAGAAAATTGACGCGCGAATCCCAGGACTGCGCGGATTCCGCCGCCGTGGCTACTGTTCTGTGCACTGCGTTCATCCAGGATATACGGGGAGGCAACCCGGCGCCATTTGAATGATACAATTATCCGAATCTCACCACCGTCCGCGGGCGCCATGCCCACAACCCTCGAAATCGTCATTAGCCTGCAATGGTGTGTTTCGGTGGATTAATCGGAGCGCGGCCGGTTTCGCCAGTCCTCCCAACTCCAAACTTGCTCGGGGTTGGCGCTCCTAGCGACGAAGCCGGGATACACTGAGTCGAATGCATCGCCCTGGGCGTGCCAGGCGTAAGACTGGCCGGTGGGCATATAGCGCAGGTCTATACTCCAGCGGACCTGAGTATCGGTCGTGTTGTGCCCCGAGGCGTGGAGAGTGCGATGGTCGAAAACTATGATATCGCCAACCTGCACCGGTGCGGGCTGCGGCTGACCGTAGGTCGCGACCGGCTCGATGGGCTCTCGCTGGCCGGTGTCGGTATCGCGGTAGGGAATCGCTCCGTAGCGGTGGCTGCCGGGAATGAAAGACAAGCAGCCGTTATGCTCATTGGCATCAACCAGCGGCAACCAGACCGAAAGTACGCGCAACTCGGGCCAGACCGCGCCGCCGTAGTAGAAGCTGTCCTGGTGGTAGGCGAAGGTAGTTGATGGATCTTTGGGTATCTTTGGTCGGACCCAGAAGTCTCCGTTCGCAGTGATTTCCGGGCCGATGAGTTCGGCGACCAGGTCCAGCAATGAAGGATCGGTCAACAGGTCGTAAACGGCGTGGTCCAGCAGAGAGCTCTGGCCCCAGTTGCGCGACAACGGCGGCCGCTCGGGATCGCGGTTATAGTCGCGAGCGGCTAAGGCCCAGCGCACTGCGAAAGGAGCATCTGCGTAGAGGTCATCGATATGACCAGCCGCGAGCAGATTGCGGATTAGCGCGTCGACGTAGCGGGCAATGACCCGGCGCACTGGTTCGAGGACGGATTCGGCGCAGAGCTGGCGAACGACGAGGTAGCCTTCGGTGGAAAAGGTCTCGCGTTGGATTCGGGTCAGCATCTTAGTAGAGCGTGAAATTAATCCGTGTTTCCACTCTCATCTCCAACTTCGCTTCGCATGGGCCGGGTCGGGAAGGGTAAACACCTTTCGGATTGAAATCGACTCGTTGGTTGCAAAAAGGTAGCGTACATCCGACCTCTTTGCTCAAAAATCCTTAAGCAGCCCGTTTTTTTAACGATTTCCTGAAAGGCTTGAGTTCCCCTAGGGGAAGACCACTTCCATGCACTCGTGCCCTGCGCTGTATCCATCGCTTCGTGGGCCTGATCGAGAGCGAAAGAGTATGTCACGAAACGATCCAAAGGGTGTACAAGAAATATAACGGCCCGTTGAGGTTTTCGGTTCAAGCCATTTGGGTGTTTGCTCTGCCCGTTGGCTGCTGTCAAGTCGGGCTTGCCTGTCCGGGAATAATTCCATTATCCTTTTTCATTCTCTTATCCCATCTGGAGTCACTATGCCCACAACCCTTCCGCTTAGCGGCGGACCAGTATCGATCGAAGGTGCTATCTCTATCGAAGCAACGGAAGCCGGCATCCAGCCATGGCGTTTGCCACTGGCACAACGCCCACTCTTCGAGCCATCGCTGATCGAGCGGTGTGCTGCTCCGGCCGGTGTACGCCTGGTTTTCGCCAGTGACACCAGCACTCTCACGCTCGAAGTCGCCGCACCTGATATCGTCGGCGACCCGCCCTGGGTCTTCGATCTGCTGGTCGATGGCCAACTGCATCAGCGCGTCACCCCACCGGACGATGCCAAACTCATTCGTTTCGAGGCCATCCCCGAGGGCCAACATCTGCTCGAACTCTACCTGCCCAGTCAATACGTACCCGTCGTCCTGCGCGAGCTGCGCATCGACGACGGAGCACAGGCCCTCGCCATAGAAAACCAACAAAGCCGCATCGTCTTCTACGGTAGTTCGATCACCCACTGTCGCCACGCAGCCGGTCCCAGCGAAACCTGGCCGGCCCTTGTCGCCCGCCGAGCCGGATTGCATCTGACCTGTCTGGGATATGGTGGCGATTGCCATCTCGACCCGATGGTCGGGCGAATGATCCGCGACCTGCCGGCCGATCTGATCGGGCTCAAGCTCGGGATCAATATGATGTCAGGCAGCTGCAACGATCGCACCTTCCGCGCCGCGGCCATTGGTTTGATCCAAACTATTCGCGATGGTCACGCCGATACGCCGATGGCCGTTGTTTCGCCGATCTATAACGCGCTCAGAGAACAGACGCCCAATCCGGTGGGGATGACGCTCGAGCTAATGCGGCAACGGCTACACGAAGCCTGTGACTTGCTGCGAGCGCAGGGAGACACCAACCTGCATTATGTCAATGGGCTGGAGTTGATCGGCCCAGACGACGAGCACCTCTATGTCGATGGGACTCATCCCAGTGCCGAGGGCTACCGCTTCTTGGCCGAAGCCTACAGTAGCAAAGTCATACCGCAATTGGGGATCACTACCTAGTCCCCACAGCACGACGGACGGCAAGAGATAAATATCCTGGCAAATATTCGGCATCGGTAATTTTTCCGAACAAGATCAAAGAACCTGCTTTCGCAGACCAAAAGAATGGAGAAACATAGTGGCACATGATCCGTCATTCGATATGCGGCCCACTGAAGTATCGCAGCAAACCCGCGACTGATTCAAGACGATTCCGTTTTTCCTTATACTCTCCTTCAATACCTAAGTTTCCACTGTTGTCTTATTCCCTATAGTAGCCTTCTTTGATTCCCTTGTCATAGTTGTATTCGGCTATTTTTGTTCTATCTTCCGGCCATTCTTATCACATCCGATCTTGGTTGTCTCCTTTATTAAATCCCTCCAGATCGAAAGGTCCCAGTGGCATGCTACTCTACAAATTCGCCTTGTTCATTGCCGTTTAAATCTTGATATTCGCTCTTCTTGGTTTCGTCTTCGTAGTAATCAACCAACAGACCATTACGCCCCCCTGACGACCCGGCACGACCAGGCGACGAAAAACGGCATTGGGCGCCAAGATCCCGTGATTGATCACAAGACGGTTTTCAAATACATAGATGGGAAAGCGATAATGCGCATAGCGGTTGGTCATCCGACGAATCTGAGCGATTCCTACCTTAGGTATGTCGTACAGTTGGGGGTTGATTGCATCGACTTTGGTGAGGGTGCCTGGATGCCTGGCGTCAAGGAGCAGGGCGACCCGGATCTCGACAAGGCATTGCAATTGAGGCGCCGGCTTCAGTCGTGGGGGCTAGACTTTAACAGGGTTACCCTGCCGGACATTACCGAGGATTTTATCCTTGATGTCGATGGTGCCGAACACGAGCTTGATAATACGGTGAAGGCCATGCGCGTCTTCGCTGAAGCCGGAGTGCCGATCGTGCGTCAACGCTTACAAGGAGATACCTTCAATCACCTGTTGCGAGGCTACCGCTCGGTTCATCGAGGTGGCTATCTCGGAGCTGGGCACACCCAGCTCCGTGGCCTGCCGAACCCGGCGTCCGAGGCGGAGTTGCGGGCCGTTCGTGTCCATGTCTGGGACGCCAACAGCACGGTGCCCCCCAGCGCTGAAGCGCTGGATAAATGGTGGGATCATTTCACCCGTGTGTATGAGTGTCTAGTGCCGATCGCTGACGAATACGGCACCAAGCTTGCCATGCACCCGACCGACGTCCCGTTGCCCGATACGCCGTTCGGCGGCCTGGGCTTTCACCGTATTATTGACGCCTTTCCGAGCAGTAATGTTGGCTACCTCTACTGCTGTGGCACTCGCGCCGAAGCTGGCGGGCTACCTCTGGTCCTTGACGAAATTCACAATTACGGGCGCAGGGGTCGGATCTTTATGGTCCATTTACGCAATGTCCGCGGCAGCATGGCCACGGCGGGCGCCTATGAAGAAACTGCTCTCGATGACGGTGATATGAATATGTTTAAGATCATTCAGGCGCTGGATCAGGTTGGATTCGACGGCTGTATCAACCCCGATCACATTCCGACGATCGAGGGCGACTACGCCAATGGCATGACTGGCGATCAGGTCTCATACCAGGGCCTCGCTTATGCGGTTGGATATATCAAGGCCCTTCTTGCGGCGTTGGCGGTTCGTCGTTAACACGGTCGTAGTCGGATTGAGTATATCGTAAACTATGAAGCGTGAGGTATAGAAAATTTAAAAGCCCTCTTCCAAGTTGATCTGGCACCTATGAATGGTTTGGTGGACCGGATTGACTCAACAATGGAACGAATTGCCTGATGGGAAGAAATATGGATATCGACTCACGCTATGATCTGAAAGATGAACATATTGAATCTTTTAGAATGCGAGGATTTGTGAAACTGAAAGATGTACTGTCGCCCGAAGTCTTAGCACACTTCGGAGCAGAATTTACGCAGGTGGTTCACTCAAGCAACAAGCAGACGCTTCCGATGGAGGAGCGAAATACATATCAGAAGGCGTTTATCCAGATCGGCAACCTCCGGCACAAGAGTGAGCTGGTGAAGAATTTCGTTTTTGGCAAACGGCTGCCTCGCATTGCATCAGAGTTGCTTGGTACGCGTGGTGTGCGAATGTATCACGATCAAGCGTTGTATAAAGAAGGCGGTGGCGGATTCACCCCCTGGCACGCGGATGAATACTATTGGCCTCTTGCGACAGAGAAATGCTGCACGGTGTGGATTCCGCTTCAGGAGACACCATTGGATATGGGGCCGGTAGCCTATGCGGAGGGAAGTCATCACTTTATTTACGGGCGGGATTTCAAGATCAGCGACGAGAGCGAAGAGAATATTCAGAGGGCCCTGTTGGATGAGAATTTCAATGTTGTGCAAGAGCCTTACGATCTTGGCGACGTGAGTTTTCATTATGGGTGGACGTTTCATCGTGCGGAAGGAAATGAGACGGATCGGGTTCGGGAGGTGATGACCATTATTTATATGGACATCGATATGCGACTTAAGGAGCCGGAAAACGAGAACCAGATAAACGGTCAGGCAGAATGTTGTCCAGGGGTTGAGGTGGGGGAGATTATTGACTCAGTGGAAACCCCAGTGCTTTATGAGGCTGCTGGGTCAAAGATTGAAAATTGACGAACTGAAAGTTTAGGATCAGGGCCGCCCCAAAACAAGGATCATCAACCAACCTACCCGAGAA
>CAYNZV010000184.1:0-5476 GCA_964401715.1 uncultured Gemmatimonadaceae bacterium
CATGAGGATCGTCCATGGACACCCTCGTGCCATTGCTCTTACTGCGAGAAGCTTTTTCGCGAGGAGATGGGGGAAGAGATCCCGCGCAGGGTAGATTTCGATTCTATGACTTTTCGTCGCTTCATCAACTGGCGTTATGAGAAGATGATTGACTTTATGCATCACCTGTTTGCGTCGATACACGAAAAACACCCAGACGCCGTACTCGATCTCAACTCCTACATCCGCCCGCAGACCGACTGGTCCGATGGACACCCCATAAGCTCACTCAGGTTGGAGGATGTGGGCGGGCACTTCTTCGTGGAGACGTTTCGTTCGTTGCGGGAGCCCGGTTTCGTTGCGAAGGTTCTGCGTTCAACCGGGACCCCCTTCTCAATCTTTCGCAACGTTGCCCAAACCCTCAAGGGTTTCGGTATTGCGCCACAGGCTGAGCACTACTCGGCTGCAGTGTGCTGCTTTGCGGCCCTGGCTAATGGCGGAACCCAATGTGGCGCGCCGTTGGGCGACGTGACCTACCTGCGCAGGAAACCCTACAAATTCCTGTTTTCCGAGCTCAAGAGGCGGGTCAACTACTTGGAAGGTGATACGGTCAAATACTTGGCATTACACTACTCCCAGATGAACCGCGACTTCAAACCATCAGAGATCCCCAAGAACAAAAACGAGGTCAACTTTCACCAAATAAGTCAGCCAGACATGTACGGCGCCTACGAAATGCTAAACCGGTCCCACGCAGTTATGGATATGGTTCTTGACGAGCATCTCACGATAGATCGGCTATCACAATACAAGGTTCTGTTTCTGGCCAACAGTGCTTGCTTGGGCGAAAAACATTGCGACGCCATCCGCGCCTTCGTTGACGGTGGTGGTACCTTAATCGCCACCCACCAGACCTCACTGTTGGACGAATGGGGGCAGGAGCGCGACAAGTTCGGTCTAGAGGATCTGTTTGGGGTAGTGTATGAGGGAGTGGCCGGACCAGCTGAGGACCATCCTATCATCTATATCCCCCACGACCAACAACTGAAGCAAGCGTTGGATCCGATCATCTGCTACTACGGCCAAGAGTCGGCGGTGACCCCGCTTTTGGGAACGCAGACGATCTGTACCCGCAGCACAATCGAGAATCCCAAGGTGCTCGATTCCTTCACCGACGACACCGAGCACGACTCCGGAATTCCGGTGGTTACCTCCAATACTTTTGGCAAGGGTCGAGTCATCTACATAGCCGGCGACGTGGGAACGGCTTATATGGACAGCCCCTATCCACCGCTGAGACGTATGATAGCCGAGTTGGCTGGTCGCAACGCGGCACCTGTTGTCGTTGAAGCTCCCGAGCAGATCGAAATGACGGCTGCGGTGCGGCCTAGCGGAGAGTTAATGATTCACCTGGTCAACAACCCAACGCCGCTGTTGCCATGGCGGATGGATGTCGACCGGCGCGAGTATGACGAGTTACATACCACCTACCACGCGCTCTACGAAATCAACCCAATCCACGACGTGACCATCAGACTGAATGGTTACAGGGCAAGAGCGGCTCGATTGCCTCTGAACGATCAGAATCTCAACCTCTCCGGAGATCCGGCGGTAGTTACCGTTCCCAAGATCGAGTTGCACGAGGTCGTGCTCGTTGAGCTGGGATAAGACAAAAGGACCAAATATTATGGGAGCATCCCTTTCAAAGGTTAAGCGTGTGGGATCTACCGCAGAACGACTAGCGGAGAAGCCGTACGCTCAGCGCATGTGTCGAACGGAGTGTTATCCAAGCTGCGTCAAAGCAGAGCCAGCCTACGAGGGCATGTCGGTGGAGGAGTGGGTCGACTTCATAGTGGACTTGGGTTTGGAGGTGCAGATCGTCAACGGCGAGCTCAATCGGGGTACGCCGCGATTCCGGTCGCAGATGATCGAGCCGCACGAACACGTGGCAAGCGATCGCCTGCCAAACTTCCTGGAGCTGGCGCACGAGCGGGGGATCGTCGTTCTGTCCTACTATCCGGCCATATACACCCGGCCTTTGAAGCCGAAACATCCGGAATGGCTGATGCAGTTTCTCGATGATGGTAGACCCCCGATAGAAAACGACGGCTGGTTTTGCTTTAACTCGCCGTACAGGGATTGGGTATCCGACTACATGATCGAGTGGCTGGACAATCTGGACTTGGATGGCCTCTACTTCGACGACACTAACTACGGCTCGCATCAGGACGGCAGCGATTGGTACCCATCATGTTGCTGTAGCTATTGCGAGAAGCTGTTCGGCGATGATACGGGGGAGGAGATTCCGCGCAAAGTCGATTTCGACTCCAAGGTGTTTCGACGTTTCGTTGCTTGGCGCTATGGGAAACTGATCGAATTCATGCATTATTTTGCTCGTCGTATCAAAGCGAAACACCCCGATGCTATCCTCGATTTCAATTCCTACGTCACTGCGACCACCAATTGGACTTTCGGACATCCTCTGGCCTCTTTCCGACTCCAGGAGGTGGACGCGGTTTATTTCACTGAAACCTTTCGCTCGCTGCGGGAGGTGGGGCTGGTAGCGAAGATCATGCGCTCGACGGGTACGCCGTTCGGTCATTTTCGCTTGTTCGACGAACAGCTACGTGGTTTCGATCAGGCGCCGTTTCCGTCCGGTAACGCCACGGCGATCGCCGGCTTGGCCACCATGATCAACGGCGGAGCCCCATGCGGGGGGCCATTCGGCGAGCTTTCGTTTGTGAATTTCGAAGCGAACAAGAGAGTTTTTAGCGAGTATAAAAAGCGCGACCCATACGTCGCTGGCGAGACGGTAAGATACCTGGCGCTGCATTTTTCGCAGATGAACCGAGACTTCCGTCCTTCTGAGCTGGCGAAGAACACCGGCAAGGCCGATCGCAACCAGTATTGCATTCCCGACGCTATCGGCGCCTACGAGCTGCTGAACCGAACTCATGTGCCGCTGGATTTGGTGCTCGACGAGCACCTTAAGCCAGAAAAACTGCGCCAGTATTCGGTGTTGTTCCTCTCCAACAGTGCCTGCCTTTCTGATGTCCACTGCGACACCATCCGAGATTTTGTGGAACAGGGGGGGACGCTCATCGCAACACATCAGACCTCACTGCTGGACGAGTGGGGTTACGACCGGGGGCACTTTGGCCTTGCTGATGTGCTGGGGTTAGAATACCAACGAAAAAGCGGAGATGACGAAGACAGCGGACGCGTTTTTATGCCCCGAAGTGCGGATCTGCGCCGCCGCTTCGGGGAGTTAATTTTCTTTTATGGATTGGCATCGTCCGTGGCGGCGCGATCCGGCACTGAGATCTTGTGCGACGCCTGCGATCCCGAAAAGGTGAACCTGAGTACCTGTGAGTCAGGGACGAACCAAGTTACCGGAGGGCCGGCCGTCACCAGAAACCGATTGGGCAAAGGGCAAGCGATCTATATCGGTGGAGACATAGGTGGTGCATACCTCAAGAGTCCATACCCACCCTTGAAACGGTTCGTGCAAAGCTTGCTGGCGGAAACCGAACCACCACTATCTGTCGAGGCGCCGGAGGCGGTAGAGATGGTGGCGGCTCGTCGTGATTCGGGCGAGCTCATGGTACACTTGCTCAACAACCCGACTCCGGTTCTATCGTGGGAGACAGCAACCAGGGAGCTCACCGGGATCTATCTGGCAAACAATGAAGTCACACCCATTTACGATGTGTTGATTCGTTTCAACAAGATTGCGGTAAAGTCGGCGAAGCTGCCAATTCAACACTTGGAACTGGAGGTCACCGGTGATCCGGCGACGGTTTGTGTGCCACGGTTGGATCTCCACGAGGTGGTGCTGATCGAAGCCGACAAATAACCTACGGATAACGGCCTTGCTGTTTTGCGGTGATTGTGCATTTCGACCCAGACCTCGGCTGGAGCCGGAAGCAACCGTTTGAGCGGCAGTTTCGCCCATACTTGAGGTCACTACAAAGAATTCTTCTTAGATCTCTACTTCGGTCGCTGCATGTAGAACGCGTTGTCGACCACGCAGTAGGCGTCTGCCCGTCCTAGCCGTGCCAGCGGCTTATACGCCAGCCAATCCACTTGACCGTCGACGAAGAATTCCTCTTTAAAGTGATACCCCAACACCTCACCGATCACCATCGTGTTTTGTTCTCCCAAAAGGTTCACGGTTTTGAACAGGCGACACTCGAGTCGTATGGGTGAGCACGCCAATCCCTGCGGGGTTACGAGCGTGGACGGAACGGTATCGATTTCGGCTAGGTCGATTTCATCCACTTCGGGTTCTTCATAGACACAGGTGATGTTCATCTGCTCGCGAGTTTCGAAGGTAGGAAAATTGACCACGAACTCCTCCGTGTCTCGAACATTCTGCAGGGTATCTTTAGGGCGTCCGTCTTTGCGGGCGCCGGTAACGGCGAAGAAGACTTGGGGAGGCTTGTACGCCACGGCTCCCGAAAAGCTCCATGGGGAGGCGTTGCGTATTCCGTCGCGGCTTACGGTTGTTATCCAGAAGATTGAACGGGGCACATCACAGCTGTTGAGCAGTCCGTTCGGTATCTTGGGATCGTCAGGACGCAGAAACACGGTCAATAGATTTATCCCGGAAAGAGGTGACTGGCATCCGACAGATAGTGTAATTCGATCGTCCTTCCCGCTCAATGTGCCGGCAGTGTTGTCGAAGAGGCGAACAGGGAGATTGCCTGCGTCGGGTGATGTCCTACGTTTGTCTGGCAATACGCTTAAACAAGCAGGAATCGAAAATGTTCAGAATTCTGGTGGCCGACTGTCGTCAGGAAATCTCTTCGTTCAATCCCAAACAAACGGTTTACAACGACTACCTCATTGTCCGAGGACCGGAGCTCTTCACTCTGGATCCGGAAATCGAATCGATGATCAACGGAGCCCGGAAGGTGTTCACTGATCGCAACGACGTTGAGCTACAACCGCTAATGGGGGCGAGCGCCAATTCGTCAGGGCCGTTGATGCAAGCGGACTTTGAACGGTTGGCCGAAGAGTTCATCGCGGGGTTTGAAACGGCAAAGGGCCAGGTAGACGGGTTCTATTTCAGCTTGCATGGAGCGATGGGGGCAACCGAAGAGATGGATCCGGAGGGCTTCCTGTTGCAGGAAGCAAGAAGGATTCTCGGACATGTCCCGGTGGTAATCTCGCTGGATCTACATGGCGTCCTGACCGAGCGCATGCTGAGAAATTGTGACGCCTTGACCGTATTTCACAGCTATCCCCACATCGATTTGACGGATACCGGGGCGCGGGCGGCGCGTTTGTTATTGCGTATTCTGGATGGTGAGGTAAAACCGACAACGGCCCGGGTGACGGTTCCAGCGTTGGTACGAGGTGACGAGCTCATAACTGCAACTGGCGTGTATGGAAGGTCGATTCGTCGTGCCCAGCGCTTGGAGGAAACCGGTTGTGCGGTGGCAGCGGCCATGATGATCGGCAACCCCTTCACCGATGTCCCAGAGCTCTGTTC
>CAYNZV010000185.1:0-5377 GCA_964401715.1 uncultured Gemmatimonadaceae bacterium
CCATGGCCAACATTTCTGCGTGTGCGGGAGACCAAGCATCGCAACTGTCGATTACCACCAACGCGAGATCTGCCTCGGCCACCGTCCGACGAGTGCGTTCCACGCCCATACGTTCAACGGCATGCGCGGTATCGTGAAAACCTGCAGTATCGATCAAACGGATCGACTCTCCAGACCACAAAGTGCGGCCCTCGATCACGTCTCTAGTGGTGCCCGGCTGGTTCGAAACAATTGCCCGGTCCTCGCCTAGCAAGCAGTTCAGCAGTGTGGATTTTCCGGCATTGGGTGGCCCCAATAAACAGACAGCAAGTCCCTCGTGTCTTCGTCGCGCCCCTTCGAAGGTTTGGATCAAGGCCTCACCCTTATGAAGCACTTGCTCCATAAGGACCTTGATCATATTGAATCCGGCCTCGTCGTTGTCTTCTTCGGGAAAGTCGAGCCCCAACTCCAAATTCGAGATACACGACAGCAAGGTCTGTTTGAGCTCGTCAACAAGTGTTGAAAGCTGCCCACACGCAAGGCTATAGGCATCGACAAGACTCGAGCGGCTGCCGGCACGAATAGTCTCGATAACTGCTTCGGCTTGCGCTAAGTCTAAACGGCCGTTGAGGAACGCCCTGCGTGTGAATTCGCCTGGAGCAGCCAGCACGGCTCCTTGTGCTATGGCCCCTTGCAAAACCGATTCGAGAACCGCATTGCTGCCGTGAGCACTGATCTCCACGGTGTCTTCTCCCGTGAAGGACCGGGGCGATTTTAGAAACCATGCCAATCCTTGGTCGAGTTCTCGCTTGCCATCCATCAGCGTCCCGTAGTGGATATAGCGCGGCTTACTACCCAATGGCGGACGACTGAAGAACAGCTCTCGGCCGATGTTGACCGCCCCTTGGCCGCTGAGTCGCACGATACCCAACCCCCCCTCTCCCCGAGGTGTCGCGATGGCTATTATCGTTTCTGCGATCACAACCAGAAGCTGCTTTCACGCGCTCGAGCACGCTTCAAAAAATAACTATAAATTGTTGTTTTTATGTTAGTTGTATTACTATCCGCTATGCGGGGGGAGCGATAACACCGCCCTCTGATGTTTCTTTACCGCGAGCCGTTGTGTAAAGTTGTTGGCTCACACTAAGCACGTTGAAGATGGTCCAATAGAGCACCAAGCCGGATGACATGCTCCAGAAGATAAAGATCATGAACACCGGCATCATGTAGACCAACATGGCCTGTTTGGGATCCTTCATCGTCATCTTCTGCTGTACGAACATGGAACCGGCCATCAGCAACGGGAGGACGTGCAGATCAAAACCGCCCAGTGGCAGACTGTCCGGCTTGCTAAGGTCGGTAATCCACAGGACGAAAGGCGCTTGCCGTAGTTCGATGGTGCTGCTGAACACACTGTAGAGGGCAAAGAAAATGGGCATCTGGAGTAACATAGGAAGGCAACCGCCCAGCGGGTTGACGCCTTCTTCCTTGTACAGCTTCATCGTTTCTCGACTTAGGCGTTGATTGTCATTCTTGTACTTCTCCTTCAACGCTGCCATCTTCGGCTGCAGCTGCCCCATCTTGGCCATTGACTCGTACGATTTGCGGGTCAGGGGGAATACCAAGATCTTGATGGCAATGGCCACCAGAATAATTACGACTCCGTAGTTGGGAACGAAATCGTAACTGGACTTGAAGACCACCAGCAACGCCTTGCTGATTTCGCGAATAACCGGAAAACCGAGATCCAATGCCGCTTCGAGTTCAACTCCGTAATTCAGTAGTGTGTCATACGAGAGCGGACCCACATACAGTAACGATTTGAAACCCTCGCCAGGATGGACCCGTGCCCCGACCTCGAAGCTCACCGCATCTTCAAGGGCGGCGCTGCGCGCAGGTGCGGCGCGAAGACCGACGCGAAATGGACCCTCACCTAGGGGTGCCAGTGCGACCATGAAGTACTGATTACGGACAGCCGCCCATTTCACCGCTCCTTTGTCTTCGGTAATTGTCGGCTCATCCTCGTCCGCTTCGTGATCTATCCGTTCTTCGTTCAAGTAGGCCATCATCCGTCGCACGGGCGGTCCTGCTGCGAAGAATAACGGCGATTCACTGACCCGACCTTCGGTATTAGCGACACCACCTTCCCACTCCACGAACAGCTCAGCATCTCCGCCGAACCCGATCAGCTGGGTTTCCATCTCGACGGCGTAGCTGTCACCGACAAACTGGTAGATGTTGTGTACCCACCTACCGTTACCCAGGTCGGCGCTCATCCGGAGTGTCGCGGACTCACTGGAGTCCAATAACACTCGCTGCTTGTTCGGCACAAACTCAACCGCGGATAGATCGACCACTTGTTCGCGGACTTTTAACTTTAAGGCTAGACCACGATGACCCGCACTTACCAATTCCACGGTTTCACCGTCAGGTTTTTGGTAGTGAGGTAATTTTACCGAAACAATGGTTGCTCCTACGTTCGACAGCTGTATCTCCATGAAGGGCGTGCTCACTGCCACATAGCGTTCGGTGAACAGCTCCCTACTCGGTACGGCATCCACCCGTTCGCGTTTTGCTGGACGCCACCCAGGCTCTCTCAAGTCACTTGCAACATCTTCCTCATAGTCGTCGATAAGTGCAGGCGGTGCCAACGATTGTTCTACGACGGGAGCCTCCGCTTCATCGGAAGGTCGCGGGCCAAGCCCAACTATCTCATAGTAGTAGGGTAATAGCAAAAGGATTGCGCCTATCAATAGAAAGGCTAGTAGTGTCCTTTTGTCTTCCATGCGCTTAAACGATGCCTACTCGTCGGCTGAAATCGAGCATTTTGTCTCCAATGGATCGTAGCCGTGCCCACCCCACGGATGGCAACGCAATAGTCGTTTGCAAGTAAGCCAACCACCTCTTACAACCCCGAACCTCTCGGCCGCCTGTACTGCATACTCCGAACAAGTAGGCTGGAAGCGGCAGCTGGGTGGTATAAACGGAGAAAGACAGAGTGAGTACAGGCGGATGAAGAAAACGATACAGCGTGTCATAACCACTGAACCGATCACAGCTCGGATGCAATTTCCTCAAACTCCGATTGGAGCTCGGCGTACGGAATTTCTGTGGCGTCGGGTTGTGCCAGAACCACAAGGCTGCCACGAGGCGCACGTTCGAGTTGGCGATAAATGCTACGCAACCTGCGTTTCAACTTGTTTCGCAGTACCGCATTGCCAAGCTTTTTCCGAACTACAAACACCACCCCGCCTGCTTCGCGTCCCGAACGCATCCACAGATGTCGGCCCTTTACCCAGCCCATACCTCCGCCACGAGCGTCGGTACTAAACGGCGAGGCGCTTGCGGCCGCGGCGGCGCCGGCGATTGATAATCGCTCGACCTGCAGCCGATTTCATACGTTTACGAAAACCGTGTTTGTTGCGGCGCCTACGTCTACTTGGTTGGTATGTTCGCTTCACGACGCAGCTCTCATTTCCATGCGCGATTTAGAGCCAAAAATATTTTCTCTTGGGACAATTGCCGAATCAGATTGGAGGCAAACAATATAGGGAATCCATATGAGGTGTCAAACGATGTTGATTTGAAAAATAGATGAAAAAAATCTTGACGCTCTTACGCCGAGAGCATAGCTTTCCGCTCCTCGCCAGACCCCAATTTTTCGCCACCACGGCATGTCACAAGACCCCGAAGAGCTCTGGGCTCGCTGCCTGCTCATAATTGAGCAACGCTTACGTTCACAGAGTTTCAATACTTGGTTTCGACCAACCACAGCGCGGCGTTTCGATCGCGCTAGTCTCGAAATCGAAGTTTCCAGTACCTACTTTGCCGATTGGGTCGAATCTAACTACTTGGGCCTCATTAGTTCCGTCGTAAATGAAGTAACCGATTTCCAGCCGCAGATCACTTTTCACGTTTTTGAAAAAGACCAGCCCATACCAGACCCAGCGGCTTCTCGGAACGAGACACATAGCAGCAGCGAGACCGCTGTTGAACAGCTGGAACTGCCTCATTTACGCACTGTTCCATCAGCAGAGTCGGGTTCATCCACCTCTCTGAACGAACGTTACACATTTGATACTTTCGTTATCGGAGAGTTCAACCGCTTTGCACATGCTGCGGCCTGGGCGGTTGCCAAGTCACCTGGCAAGACACAGTTCAATCCGCTGGTGATTTACGGCGGCGTTGGGCTCGGAAAAACCCACTTGCTGCAAGCTATAGGGCATGATGCCTTGAACCGCAAAACAGCAAACCAAGTCACATTTGTGGCTTCGGAGAAGTTCTTGAGCGATTTCATCGAAGCCATCCGAAATCAAAGTACGGCTGATTTCCAGCGGCGGTACCGATCGGCGGATATTCTGCTTGTGGACGATATCCAGTTCTTGCTCAAGGGCGAGCAAACGCGTAACGAGTTTTTTCACACTTTCAACGCGCTGCACCAAAACGGTAAGCAGATCGTGATGACCTGCGACAGTCCTCCAGGTCAACTCGAGGGCTTGGAAGAGCGGCTGATATCGCGTTTTCAGTGGGGATTGCTAACCAGCATCGATGCGCCCGAACTGGAAGCCCGCATCGCCATTCTGCAACAGAAAGCTGAGATAAATAACATTCCCCTGGCTGACGATGTCGCCATCTTTCTTGCAAATAACGTCGGTTCAAACATCCGCGAATTGGAGGGAGCATTGATTCACTTGATGGCTTACTGCTCTGTAAACCACGCTGAACTGACCATTGAGGCGGCACGGCGGATCGCTATAGAGCGCGGACCAAGTCAATCCGCACAGCTGAGCATCGAGTCAATTCAGCAGCAAGTAGCTCAGCATTTTAATCTGACGCCAGAGTTGCTAATCGGCAGAACGCGCAAACAGGAAGTAGCCCAAGCCAGGCACGTTGCCATGTTTCTGGTCAAACGATTCACTCGTAATCCCCTCAAAATGATTGGCCTCCATTTTGGGAATCGTGATCACACGACGGTGATTCATGCGGTGCAGACGGTTGAAAACCGATGCAAAGCAGACCGCTCATTTGCTTCAATTGTAGAAAGCCTTTCCGACTCTATTCAAAAGGCACATTCTCTGGGATAAGCGTAGTGTCTATCCACAATTCATTCACATCACACCCCAAATTCTGATGTGGATAGAATGTGGAAATGTGGAAATGTTTAGGTACCCTGCTTCTTACTCGATCCTGCATCTATAAACTAGATGTTTTCCCCATCCCTCCCCCAAGGGATAGTCCGTAGTTGGCACCCTACAAGTATTGCTCCCCCATACTAGTTACCACGCAATCATACTTTTATACACATTTAACCCGCCCCAATTATTATTAGTACCTATAAATAGTGTGTACATAAACTCATTGAACTTGTGTTTTTTTGTGTCAATAACTACACACTCGT
>CAYNZV010000186.1:0-5354 GCA_964401715.1 uncultured Gemmatimonadaceae bacterium
CTACCCCAGCGGATCACGCAACGAGCGATCCGACAAACTGCTGTCCGCCTTCTATCGTTCGTTGCGGTTGTGGCATTTCGAGCAGCCGATCCGGTGGACTTTTACCGACGGTAACACGTCACCGCTTGCCGTGGACTGCCAGAACATCGATATCCGCGTCACATTTGAAGCCTTCGAACAGCTGATTGAGTCAGCTACATCCACCTGAGCGGTTCGTCTTTGCCCGGAGAATAGTTTTATACCGTAAAAGCAGCCCTTATCTTCTTGTAAAAACAGGGGAATTTCCCATGCAGATAGTTTCATGGGTAGGAAAGTTGAATTACTATGCATGACATCGCCTTCGATCTGATGATCTTGCTTGCCGGCATTTGGCTCGTCGCGGTCACCATGCGGCCGTTGGGACTGCCGACTGTGATGGGTGAGTTGATTGTCGGAGTGCTGCTGGGGCCGGCCGTGTTTGGGCTGATAACACCCGGAGACGCAATCCAGCTTTTGGCCGAAATTGGTATTTTTTTCTTAATGTTTCACGTTGGTGTGGAGACCCAGCCCGTAGAGTTTTACGACGCCCTAAAGCACTCGCTAGGGGTCGCCATTGTCGGCGCTCTGGTTCCGTTTGGAGTTAGCTTCGGAATTGCCACACTGTTCGGGATCGATGCGGTTGGCGCAGTTTTCATCGGGCTGACGATGACCGCTACGGCGGTGGTAATTACGCTTAAGAGCTTGAAAGATCTCGGCCTGGCCAATACCCGGGTTGCGCGCGTGATTATCGCGAGTTGTGTTAACGACGCTGTCCTGACTCTCGTAGTTTTTGGAGTCGCCATCGGTGTGCTGTCGGGAGGTAGTTTCGAGCCGGTCAGCATCCTCATCACACTGGGCAAGGTGATCGGGTTTATCGCTGTCTCGGTAGTGGTCGGCCGCTTTGTTTATCCCCGTCTTTCGCTGCCGTTCCGATCGGAGGGTGGCAAAGGGTTTACTTTTGTGCTGCTTACCGCAATCGCCGCTGGTCTCTTTGCCGAGGCGATCGGTTTGCACATGATATTGGGTGCCTACGTGGCGGGTCTCTTTTTTGAGGAAAAAGTTGCGCACCCCAATTTGGTGCAAGTCGTCAACGATCGCGCCTATGGAATCGCCTACTCGTTTCTGGGGCCCATCTTCTTCATATCGTTGGGCTTCTCAATCACCTTCGACATCAGCGTAACCGAGTTGGGTTTCATTGTGCTCCTGACGGTACTGGTCATTGTGGGTCAGATCCTCAGCGCTGGTGGTATGGCGTTACGGATGGGCATGCCTGTACGAGAGGCGTTGACCGTGGGGGTGGGCATGTGCGGGCGGGCCGAGATGGCTTTTATTCTCGCCTCGCTGGCCCTGGCTCAAGGCGCCATCGACCAGGGAACATTTTCTGCTCTCATAATCACCGCTTTTGTCCTCAATCTGTTCACCCCTCTGGCGCTCAAGGGTTGTGCCGTCCTGCTTGAAGGAAAAGCGGTTCCTGAAAAGGACGCCACCGTCGGGGTTGTACAGATCGACAAGTTCGAAAGCCCGCTTATCGATGAGAGTGGCGATAGGTAAACCGTAAAGTTGCTACAAGTCTACCCCGTTGACCTGTATTACAGTGATCCACCTTCATCGCGACCCGCTCGGTTTCGTGTTATCTGTGGATTGCTTAAGTGCCGGTGAACTGGTGAAATCACAATGAACTCGGAACGATTCCCCAACACGCCCCCGTCGCCGCGGGGCCAGCGACGGATCATCTACGTCAGTGATCCGTCCAGCATCGCCATGCGGCATCTGCCCGATCCGGTAACCGAAGAAGACCTGCGGCGTTGGGCAGACGACCTCGCCGATGCCGGAACCGATACTTTCATACAGGAGGCCTATACGCAAGGCTGGACGACCTACTGGCGCACCGACGCATACGAGTATGACGCCAGGCCTCAGCACGAGCGCTTTCTACCGTTGCTAGACTCGGGTGTGCAACCGCTGGAGATCCTTCTCGATCAGAGCCACCAGCGCGGGATGGAGTTTATGGCAGGCTTGCGGATGAATGACAATCACGGCCATATCTCCATCGGTCAGGGCGTTGGCGCAGGCGCGACGTTCCTGACTGCCAATCCGCAGTTTCAAATCAAAGAATTGGGCGGCGGTATAAACATGGGCGCCTTTCTTGATTTCACTTTTCCCGAAGTTCGATCATACGTGGCTTCCGTTGCCGAACAACTCCTGAAGACCTTTGACCTGGATGGCATTGAGCTCTGTTTCCGCGATCAAGCTTA
The DNA here is from genome assembly GCA_964401715.1 of uncultured Gemmatimonadaceae bacterium. GTDB lineage: Bacteria > Latescibacterota > UBA2968 > UBA8231 > UBA8231 > CAYNZV01. The sequence continues at coordinate 2,274 of CAYNZV010000186.1, forward strand.
CTTTCCAGTCGGTAGCGAGCAGGAGCGACAGCCCCTGATGACGGAGCTGGTGCGGGCAATAGGTGACCTCGTTCGTGCAGCAGCTGAGGTAAAAGGTAGAAAGTTGATTCTGGGAGCTCGGGTATACGCCACCCCGGAACTTTGTCGTTGCATGGGCCTGGATGTGGAGACCTGGATTGGTGAGGGTCTCATTGATTATCTGTCTCCCGGCGACGTCATGTATACGGCGATCAATGAACCGCTTGATGAGTTCGGCGAAATGGTTGCGAACACGAATTGTTTATTCTACCCCGCAATCATGCCGCATACCAGTGCACGCCGCATCCGGTTGCTTGACAGCCAGCCTCTCAATCTCGAACAGAAACGTGCTGCAGCACAAAATTTTTACGCTGCCGGTGCCGATGGTCTCTCTTTTTACAATCATTTTTTAGGTCTCGAATGGGCACCGTTCTACCCGATGGGGCTCTACGACATGGGTGAGTTGCGCGAGCCGGACCAGGTAGCACGCGCTACACGGCATTACCTCTTTGAGCCGATGCTGGCCGGTCAGGGAATCTGGGACGCCGGGCTCTCCACAGCCAGCAGGCCGAAACCTCAGCGTATCACGTTGAAAAAATCTGCGGGTTCATCAGGTCTTTTTCGCTTTCGAATTTGTGAGACCCTCACTGCTGTACGCCGTGCGTCTCTACTCTTTCGAGCATACAATATGACGGCCGAAGATCGAGTCGAAGTGCGTCTCAACGGCGAGGTGATCGCGCCCCCGGCGTTGCGATTCCGCACGGCAGTCCAACCCGTTTCCGTGTCGGCTGTAAATATCGTAGACCACGAGAAGCGAATTGATGCAAGAGCAGGTGTGGATAAGTCGACACACAAGACAGCGGGTCTGTCACCGCTTCCCGTTGTGCCGGAGTCATATATCACGGGGTGGTTTCAGCTGACCGTGCCGCCGGTGACCTTTGGAGACAACTGTCTCGAAGTCACCCTTGTTCTCGGCGACCCATCGAGAACGGACGACATCGTGATCGAAGAGATCGAGGTACACGTCGCTCCGTAGTCCGCGGTAGTTTTACTTCAGTGGTGGTTATTACTGGAATGACGGCAGGATCGCTTGTTTATTCCGATGCTTCCTTTGCTTCCTTCTTGCTCTTATAGCGACAACCCGCATAACAGGATTTGTTACGACGAGTGAGGGCTCATGATTTGTAGTGTGCAGGGTTTTTCTCTAATGAATCGGTGGGAGGTCTTTGCGCTTCGGCCATAATATTCACCTGCTGTTGGGCGATTGAAAAAAATAGAGGTAGATCGGCCGCCTGTTCTTTCTTTTATTTGCATAAAAATAGCCTGCAATAGCTTCTATGATTAAGGAATTTTTATGGCTGTGATCTCTTTTTATTCTTCCTGACGATTATACGGCACCACCCCACCACCAATTGCACACGCCCCAATTGCTTTTGTAGAGCAGGAGATCGTTGACAGGCATTCGTCATCTGCGATTTCCGGACCGATGAACCCACCCAATTCTTGGCATATCGGGGAAGGTCCAGCTGCTGTACAGAAACTGCAATTTGACCAAAGGGGTTACATAGTGGACGTGTTAGTATGAGCAATTCGTTGGACAAATGAAGAAGGGTCTGGTGCGAACAGATTGAGCGATTCCTTCCCGGAAGTCGCTAAGAACGAAAAGCAATGGCTCCGCCATCTCCTGCCGCTGCCACAGGAGGTTGCTATCGTGGACTGCCGTGAACTCCATCCGGCCTCTATTGCCATTCGCACTACATCCGATGCTGGATCCCTGGCCGACCAGGCTGTTGCCGATCTCTGCCAGCTCTTCACCGATCGGAATGACTGCACGCCGGAGGGGGACGACTTCATCATTATCCTCGCCTTGGCTGAAGAGCAGGGTGGTGTAATTGACGCGTCCATCGATGTTGATCGTCTTCGTTCACTGCCCAATAACGATCAGGCCTACATCATCCAGCCTGTTGGACGGGACCAACTCGTCGTCGTTGCCCTCAACGGGCGCGGCCTTTACTACGGTGCACGAACTTTATACCAGCTGCTGGCTGCAACCCTCACTGCGGAGAAAATTATTGTCCCTTTAGTGAAGGTTACCGACTGGCCCGACTTAGATGAGCGCGGCCTGTGGAATTTCCCCGACGAGGCCAATTGGATTCCCTGGCTTGCATCCATGAAACTCAATTACGGCAAGATGGCCACCACGCATTTGGCTCCCGTCAAACGCGGTAAACCGAACAGTGTCACCATTGACCGAGAAGTGATGCTTCAAAGTCGCAAACGCGCTTTTAATTACTCACCCTTCATCCTGCATCTCAACTTTCTCCATGACTGCGACCTTTTCCGCGCCTATCCCGAATTGGCGGGCAAGGGCGACGGTGCTATCACTGGTCGTTATTTTGCCCACAAGCAAGGCAACCAGCACCGCGTGCCCTGCGCCTCGCAGCCGATACTCGTTGACATAGTGACCGAATGGATGGATTCAATTGCTGCGCAGAACGGGCTCGATATCAGCTGCTGGCTTAGCGAGCGACCCGGCCAGTGCGGCTGTCACGACTGTACAGCCGTCGGGCAATTTGTACTTGAAGCCCGCGTCTTTATTGCTGCCTGGCATCGGGCCCGGCAACAGCACCCCGATCTCGAAATCCGCCTCTTTCTGTCGACTACGACTTTAGAACGCGATTGGCGCATCCTTGCTGAGGTGCCACCCGAAATTAAGATCGAACGCGCCTGCGCTACCGGGCTCGAGCGCGTTCGCCAACACCCTCGTGATCTTTTTGCCAACCCGCTTTACGACGCTTATGCCCGTGGGGGAGGCTGGATTGCCAGCTACGACGCACCAATCGGCGTCAACGGTGATGTCGACACGCCCGAATTCAAAATTCCCGAACGCTCGGCGCACCGTATCCGCGATTACGTAGCCCAATTGCGCGGGCGCGGCTATCAGGGTCTCTACGGTATGATCGCCTGGGGCACACTGGCCCGGCAGACCAATGGCTTCAATATCGCCGCGCTGGCCGAATGGACCTGGAACGGCAGGGGCCGTGACACCCGTGAATTCGCCGC
>CAYNZV010000187.1:0-5335 GCA_964401715.1 uncultured Gemmatimonadaceae bacterium
CAACGCACATGCTCAAGCAGCCAGCCTTGCTGCGCATACCCACGATACACTTGCAGAGATTGGTCTCAGGTATCACGAGAAGTACGAAGCTCGCAATTGGACCAGGCCAGAGTTGGGGTCAGGGGGCCGTGAGTGTGCCGTTCGAGACAGGCTGGGAATTTTGCTGCAAGCGGCAGACGAGCGAGCAGGAGGAAGAGGGTTACGAGGCCATCCCTGGGGGCAGCGTTTGTGGCGTAATGCCCCGCCATTTTCTTGCCCGATTGCCACAATATTGGCACATTCGCCAACAGTGCAAAAAAAATGACACTTGCTTCATCTAACGCAAGTGCCATTAATAATGGGCATTTAAGTGGCGGGACCGACGAGACTCGAACTCGCGACCTCCGGCGTGACAGGCCGGCGTTCTAACCAGCTGAACTACGATCCCACACTTTAACCGTCGGAAACCTAACGGCTCAGTTCTTCATTGTCAACCGATCTCGACGGTGCAACAGGTCCGACAAATTGGAAGAATCTTATTGGTTATGCGACTAATCTAAAGTTAGTGATAACAACCTTAGCCAAGAATCTGTAATTGACCAATCTTGTGCCGAAGTCAGTTATCGCGGGAATTTTTTGTATCGTTTTGACGAACGCCTGTAGCAACAGCGATAAGTCGGCCGGCAGTTCGAACAACGGCGAGATACTCGAATTGCGGGTTGAAGAGGTATCTGCGACACGTGCTGTGGTTCGCTTCATCACCAGCGAGCCCACCACCTGCGAAGCCGAATATGGTAAGTCTCGCGATGGCCTGACCTTGTCGGCTTCCGATCCGACCATGGGCGATGACCCCTTCACGATCCAGCACTAATGTACCGCTGGAAGATCTCTTGGCGGCAACGGCTTACTATTATCGTGTCCACTCGTCAACCGAAGATGAGCGCACCTTCTTGTCGGCGATTTAGCAGTTTACCACCCTCGGTGCGCCCACCGTTTCTTCCGATAACAGCGCCTTGTTGGCGGCCGGTTCGCAGGTCGCTGCCGTCAGCAGCAACTTCGGTGGTGCCGCTAACCACGAGGTGTGGGGTGCAAACAACGCTTTTGATGGATTCATGAACACCGAGTGGGCGACCAATAGCGAAGTCGAGGATTACCGATGGTACCTCCAAAATCCTTTCTGTAAGGCTTATTTTCGAACCGGGAAATGTGGAGCTGGCTCCGTTCGCTACTCCAGATTCAAGCGAGTTGTACCGGTTTAACTTCGACGATTCAGTTCTTTGAAGCCGAATAACTGGTTGCCAGGTCTTGGTTCTGCCGATCCCACGTCTCCCCTTCCTTTTTGAGCCGTTTGAGCGCTCCGCGCATCAATTGGCGCTTTAGTGGGCTGATGTGGTCGACGAAAAGAACACCGTCTAAATGATCAATTTCGTGTTGTAAGACGCGAGCGTAGAAATCCTCGGCGACAAACTGAAATGTATTCCCGGTGATATCGAGCGCCTCAACTTCGATGCGGATAGCTCGTTCCACATCGCCATAGAGATCCGGAATCGAGAGACAGCCTTCTTCATCCATTTCCTTGCCCTCCGCCAGCAGGACTCTTGGATTGATCAGGGCAATGGGTGGGACATCGGCGTGTTGCGAGGAGACGTCGACCACGATCACCCGACGCGATATACCGATCTGCGGAGCCGCCAGACCGACCCCTTCGGCTTTGCCTAGCGAGTCGAAGAGGTCATCGGCCAACTGTTTGGTGCGGTTGTCTACGGTTGTTACGGGAGTTGCCTTTTCCCGCAGGACTTTCGCTCCGTATTTGGCGATCTCGCGAATCACGATTTAGCTCCGGCGAGATCCAAGGCCAGGTAGCCGAAACCGAAAGAAGCGAGCTTCTCTACGAGGCTAGCGCGCCGATCAACGATCAACGTAAATTGATCTTCGGGCAAAACAAATAACAACATGCGGTCGCGACGTTCGAAATTGCCTTGCAAGCCGAATGTGGTAGCGGCCTGCTGCCACTGAGTTTCTTCCAATGCGGATTCCTGAGCGATATTTAGTAGGGTCTCATTCATGCTGCCAGATCGAAACCCCTGTAGATCGGCGGTTACGCGCTGATAACCCGCAAGAAGGAGTTTTTCGACTGCCGTGCGCCTTTTGTCAGTATCCAACAACAGGACTTCCAGCTCTTCCACACCCAGTTCGATGCGGGCAACGTCGTCGTGATGCCGAACCCGCAACTGGCAAAAACCGAGATCACGCAACGCCGACTCCGCGCGGTCCACCGTATGTAACGCCTCGGAGGTTATTGCCGTACCGTACGGGAATCGCGAAGAAAGGCAGGCCATTGCAGGCCTGTTCCAGACCTCCAATTCCCAGTGCCTGGCCAACTCGCGGACATCTGTTTTCGACAAGCCCGCTTCCCGCAACGGGGCCCGAACCTGGAACTCGTCAGCAGCCACTGCCCCCGGGCGAAAATCGCCGACATCATCCACGTTTTGACCGTACGCCAGACACCGCACGCCCAGTTTCTGCGCCATACGCGACAAATGGGTGAATAGTTCCTGCTTGCAGAAATAACAGCGGTTGGTCGGATTGCTGGCGTATTCCGGGTTGTCGAGTTCGCGGGTTTGTACTACGACGTGCCGCATTCCGATGCTCCGTGCAATTCGGGAAGCTGCTTGCAACTCGCCACTGGCGTAGCTCTCGGAATCGGCAGTAACAGCGATGGCATTATGGCCAAGCACCTTGTGCGCAGCGAGTGCCAGCAAGGCGCTGTCGACGCCGCCAGAGTAACCAACGAGGACACTACCCATGGAGCGTAGTATCTCGTTGAGGCGCTCGAGTTTCTGATCCAGATCGATGGTTTCGATTGCTCCTGTGATCATTTTCTCAGTTTTCGACAGCGGGGACTGTCGCGTTGTCTTCATCGATGGTAGCGCATGGTGCCAAAATGGCGTCAGACATACCGTGCAGCAGCTTCTTGTCTGGAGGACAGACGAGCGCCTGCACACCGGCCAATCTCGGCTCCGAATCAACAATGTAGTAATAGGGGCGCAGCAGGACCCTTCCGCGCATAGGTCGCGTTTCACCACGGTCAAAGTCGTAATACTGCATCCGCACCTGGGAGGATTTGTGGAATTCCTGCAGAATGTATGGGGAGTTAGGAAAACGACTCAAGGCGGTCTGAAGTCTGTCTTGCCATTCCCCCTCTGGCATGTCATGGCCGATGGCAACATCACGGCTTTGCGATGCGTTTTCCGAGAATCCTGACGGTTTTATCACCAGTTCCCGCTGGCGTTTGGAAAGATTATCCAACTGGTTCCAGTTGTTGACAGCTTGGTTGCCGACGGTCAGCGCCGGCATAATCGCGTGAGGTGGTAAAGGGCGATTGTCCAGGATCCAGGTGTACGGGACAATCTCTTGCAACAGCATAGTGTCTTCGCGACCCAGCTCTTGCTCCCAGTATTCCTGTAATAGCGGGTGGTGCAACAGAGCTAGCCAAAGCTTTTCTTCCAGAAAAGCTTTGGGGGGTGGGGTCAGCTTGATGGCGTTCTTCTTAGCGAAGTAGGTGACCAGCTCTATCTTAGGGATATTCGGCAGGTCGAACATTTCGAAAAATCGGTAAACGGCATCAACACGTCTGCAATTGCCACCGTCGTCCACAAGTAAACCGTTTTCATCGAAACGAATCTCCTTCGGATGGCGGCAAAATACCGGGCAGTTTCTCAATGTCAACTGACCGGCGAGCCAGGACATTTCTTCGCGATAGTTGTCGGACTCATCCGAGACCAGGATGACCACCGTGGGCGATTCGCTATTACTGGCATTCAGACAGGCCTCGTAAAAGCCGGTCACCAGACCATCGCCGCCACCAATGACGTTATACCCCAAATCTGAGTACACGCCGGCGATGTGGCCCGTAAACCCCATGCCCCCCGGTATCGAATCCAATTCGGTGACACGGAAGCCGTTCTCAGTGAGCAGCAAGTCGGGTCGCATTACGGATGGCAGCTGCGTGCGGAAACGATTCATGCGCCCTAAGTTGATTACCCTTTCAGGTTTGCCCATGTCCAGGTATTCGTGGACCCAAGCCGGACGGATTCCCTTCACACTCTGATGGTAGAGCAGGTTGCTGGCGGTGTAGAAGCGCAGCAGCAGGGGGCCCAGATCTTCAAAGAATCGAAGCTGTGTGTTCGTCAGCCAAAACGGCTCTGGAGAGATCCGCCAGGGGAGACGGCTATCCGGATGCAGATAGGTGCGATCTCCCTCGAACAGTCCTCCTTCGGGGGAGTGGGAATTGATATAGAGCGAAAGTTCTTTGGGATCGTTCTTTCTGAGCCGTAACGACATGCAGTATTCCGGGGATGATCAGTGTACAAATCTAGGTGAACGGTTCACATGGGTCAACGCTCATTCACGCCTCGATGCGATGAATTGGACAACAACTGGTCAAACCGCGCTATACATGCGCTGTCTAATACCTGGAAAAGGGAGATCAGTTTATCTTGATAAAACACCATGACGGAATCTGAACTCAAAAACAAACGGGCTTTGGTAACCGGTGCTGGGCGCGGCATCGGGAGCATTATCTCTAAGGCGTTCGCTGCCGCCGGTGCCCATGTCGGTCTTGCAGCACGAACGACGGATCAACTGCGATCGGTGGCCGACCAAATTGCCGCAGACGGCGGAGAGGCATCGGTATTCTCAACAGATATCTGTCATGAGGATCAGGTTTGTCGTGCTGTTGACAGTTTCGTCGATAGATACGGTGGTATCGACATTCTCGTGAACAACGCCGGGATTACGGGGCCTATAGGCCCCACTTACGAACTCGACGTCAACCAGTGGGAGCTGACGGTAAGGGTGAACCTGCTCGGCTGTTGCATTTGCACCCGTCATGTTTTGCCTCACATGATTAGCCAACACTCCGGGAAAATCATCAATCTGTCAGGCGGGGGAGCGGTCGGGCCGCGTCCGAGGTTCGGCGCTTACAGTGCGTCCAAAGCAGCTGTGGTGCGGTTCACCGAAACCGTAGCGGCAGAAGTGGCGGAGTTCGGCATCGACGTCAACGCCATCGCCCCCGGCGCCATCAATACCGCCATGCTCGAAGATGTGATCGCTGCAGGCAATGCGGCAGGATCCGAGGCGGAACGGGCACGGCAGCAGAAGAAAGCTGGGGGGGATGACCCCCAGAAAGCGGCCAGATTGGCGGTTTTTCTCGCGTCTTCCCGTTCCGACGGACTTAGTGGCCGACTTCTAAGTGCACTGTGGGATGATTGGGAACATATGGATATAAAAGCCGTAATGGCGTCCGATACTTTCGCGGTGCGGCGTATCAAGCCAGATAGCACCAGTTGAAGGA
>CAYNZV010000188.1:0-3223 GCA_964401715.1 uncultured Gemmatimonadaceae bacterium
TCAGCGATCTCCTTGGTCAGTCGCTTCTCAGCCATCGTCGGTCTCCTGGAACCACGCCAGTCTCCCCACCGCAGTCTCCCCACCCCAGCCCCGGCGTTCAACGCACCGGCGGTAACCGCCAGATCCGAACCACGGTACCGCCCCTCGCTCGCGGCGGGACTCCGGTTATCGTGCGTTCACGGAAACGCCGCACACCGCCATTGCGTCTGCTCCCCACGGATCCGTAGCGTCTCACGTGGGCTGACGCTTTCGCCTTGAGCGGGGAGTGAGGTGCCGAGCCAGGCGTCTCCTCCCCGTCTTTCTTTGAGGCCACCCCGGCGTCGGCGCGAGTAGCGATATCGCGTGGTCGTCGAGAACCCCCAGACCACGATTGCAGATATTACATGAAGTTGCCGAACGCCACGAAGCCTCCTTGCCGTGAGCCAGTTCGGCCCACTTCGTAAACGCCTCCAAGATGGATACCATCTCCAACAGGACACTGGTGATCAAGAACGGCCAAAAACTACCAGAACCAGGAAGGTGATCACCTGCAACACGAACAAACCGTTCACTTTTTTATTGATATGGGTTAACTCCTCCTGGAATGTCGAACCCTGATCGTGCAATCGACGGATTTCTTTAAAGAGGTTTTGGGCAACCTCCGATTGCTGACTAACCGTTTCCTTCAGGCTATCTATTGCGACAGTTTGCGTTTCGCTGCCAGTAGTTATCGCTGTTATCATCGACTCATTCCCGGACGACACCGCCTTGACCTCGTCGAGAATCTCCGCAGTCCCGATCTGCGAAAGTGCATGCATGACTTCAGTAGTCTTCGCTGCGGTGCTTGTTAGTGCGTCGACAAGTGGAATGAGTCGCCCTCCTGCCTCCTCAAGTGTGGTCCTGGCTCCTGAGTAGCCGTCTATCTCTTCGTTAAGTCGTTCCACACTGCTGATCAGCTGGTTTGCAGACTCTTCCGCTTTCAGAAACCCATTCATTTCTGGTGGCATAAGTTACTTCTCCAGTACCGACAAAAGTTGCGCATTAAGTCCGTCAAGAAGCGAGGCTATTCCGTGGTCGACCATTTCTGCGGGAAGTTCCCGAACAACAGTTCGAATAGCACGACGCGATTCTCCGACCGAGTCATCGAACGCATCGACATTTTGAAGACCAGCGATCATTCCGTCGATTATTGGACCCGCTAATGACGGCCGGGCGTCTCCGGCACAAAGTGTCGCTTCAATTACGGTTTTGACAATGCTGTCACATGAATGCCCAAGAAGATCCACACTGAATTTCACACAGGCGGCTACGTGTTCTTGAACGGTGTCGGAGTTCGGAGAGCCGGCCATCGACTCTGAGATGGCTCGAATCAAGTGTAATCCCGTATGCGTTGGATAGGCCTCTAGTGCACGACCGGATTCACCTCGAAGTTGAGCGGCGTCAATCACCGACGAGATGTTTCGTAGATTTGTGAGCGCTACACCTAAGCCCCCATCCGGTGAATCGATGGTATCGGAAATTGCTGTGCTGAACACCGACGTGCCCAGATACGCAAGTATTCGTGCGCGAAACGACTCATCATCTGGGCAATCCTGGCAGAGCGACAGCATTTCGGACAACGACTGCCGTCGACCGCGTTCAATCACCTCGTAAACAAACGCAATCAACTCTCCTGCTGCGTGTGAGACGAAATCAGAATATGGCCGGTCAATGTGTTGCAGCAGCCGCCGCTCATATTTAGCAGCTACTGGAATCTGGTAACCTGCAATATATTGGTAAAGGTGTTCCGCAATTTGTCCCTTATCGTGCCCAGTAAGTTCCACGTGCATACGTCGAGATGTGAAATCTTTCGTGTAGTCACGAACGACGCCAATCGTCAACAGGCGATGTACCGCTCGTTCCCGATCAAGCAGCACCTCGTTCGACCATGGGATCTCAACGCTCCGTTCTTCCTGGGAGTCTCCAATCTCGGTGATCAGACGTTTAACGTCTTCATGATCTTTGTGGAGACCATTAAAGGAACTCTGATGGAAATAAAGTACTCGAGTGATGTCGTCCCCATTATTCCAGGTGACCTGATCCATGTGACCATGAAGTGCATCGGCCTCTAGGGTCGGGCTAAGAAGCGTCTTTGTTCGTTCCCGATCATCATTGGAGAACAGAATAACACATTGCGCATCTTGGCGATCTCTTCCGGCTCGTCCAGCCTCCTGGTAGAACGACTCAATGCTTGCGGGAATCCCGTAGTGGATGGTGTATCGTACGTTCGGTTTGTCGATTCCCATCCCAAACGCCTTGGTGCACGCCAACAGTGGAAAGTCGTTGCGTTTGAACCTTTGCGCAGTCTGCCGTTTGGTTATCTGCCAGTCGTCGTCTAGAAACCCCTTGGGAGTTTTTCCGGCATAATACGGTACGGGTCGTCCCAAGCGACTTTCGACTTCATCGCTTACGTGCACGACACCGAAATTGCCGCCAACGTGGGGGCAGAAAAGTAGCCCAGACCGCGTCCTCGATCCTTTCGGGTTGTAGAACGATGCGAACTCTTCGTTGAAATCCGCTGGCACGGTCTCCAATACACCTTCAAGCCGAGCCATTTTCTCTTTTGACTTGCAGTCAATCGTTCGAAAATGAAGTTCCGGTCGATCAAAAGTGGTTGGTGTAATGAGAGCTTCAAATTCTTCAATGGCTAGTTCACGCTGCACGTCCTTCAGAACGGCTCTAGAAGCGGTCCCGGTGAGAGCCATCAACGGAGGGGCGATTCTGTCGGTTGCACAATATTCACGACTGACTCTCGCTATGTTGAGATAGGCGGGCCGGAAATCGTGTCCCCATTCCGAAACGCAATGTGCCTCATCAACAGCAATCAGGGAGACGCCCGTCGACTCCGTCAACGACCGCAGGCTATCTCGGAACTCTTGAGATTGAAAACGCTCTGGGGCCACATAACAGAAGTGATACTCTCCACGTTTAAGCGATCCGCTCACCATTTGACGCTCTTCGGTTGTCAGCGTACTGGTGATCTGGCAGATGCGGTCTATCCCGAAACCGCGAAGATTCTCAATCTGATCATCGATCAAACTGAGTAGTGGCGAAATAACGAAACAGATTCCGGGCCGAAGAAATGCCGCCAGTTGGAATGCGATGGACTTTCCGGCGCCGGTCGGAAGCAGGACGATTGAATCCTGCCGACGCAAGCATCGTTCAATTGCTTCAAACTGGCCTTCACGAAAAGTGTCGAACCCAA
>CAYNZV010000188.1:3233-5300 GCA_964401715.1 uncultured Gemmatimonadaceae bacterium
CGTTGAAGCAGTCGCACGCATATCGCCTGGTCGACGTTGGTCACAACAGCACCAGAAAATACGCGGCCATCAAGAGGTGTACTTATTTCAAGCGGCAGAAAGATGTCGCGAACAAAAATGCTGTCAGGTGTTTCCGATCTATAGTTAGTGTTGAAATCAACGGTCAGTTGTGGTTCAGGGCCGGTCTGAAACACAGCGCGGCTACCGGATTCGCCGTACAAGGACGAGATGTCGTCAATCAGGGCGTTGAAATCTTCGATGACAGATTCGGTGAATTGTGCCGCCGTTTCACGGTCGAACATGTCGTCGATATGGACCGACACTGTGATTGGTGTTTCCTCATCGAATGGCACAATGTTCTTTGCACAGATGCTCCACAATGACAATTGCAGTTGGAACGCTCGGCGGAGCAACAGAAGTAAACGCAATTGATGAGACGGCCGCCCGGAACAACTGACCTCAGCAAAGAGACGACCGAGGCGTTCCAAGTTATGGCCTGTTCCGTCGCGTACTTCCTTCGTCGGAATACGGATTACCTCATAGCCGGCGTTCCGGAGTTCCGTGTCGCGTTGCAGGTCGGCTTCAGCTTGTTCTTCGTGCTGTGGCCCGTCGATTTCCACAACCAAGCGTAAACCTGAGGGATGAGTGATAAGGAAATCGACAAGTTGGCCTGTTGGAGGAGATGCATCGATGAGACCATCGAAAGACACCTGTCGCTGAAGCCACCCCAGGATATTTCTGCCGTTGGGAAAATGTGGAACAATGGACTGCACAAAAAGTCGCTCTTCATCGCTATCAAAGTCGTCGTTCCAGTAAGGAATTGGGCGGTTCGCCACTACAGCTTCTTTGAGATGGCCAAGCCACTCCTCAGCCGGCACCGGTACGTGCGATTCTGAGGCAATCTGTTGGATCCGTGCTTCGAGGTTCGTGGAGAGTGGAACTGTGGTCCCCCTTTTCAACAACTTCTCCACGACGGGAATCCAGGCTGGGTTTCTTCGAAGACGTGCCTCCTCAGGTTGTGGAAGGTCCAGTTGCCATTGGCATAAAGCCCGTAGGAAGTCCTTGGGGAATTCCGAGACTACACCCGAAGAAAGCGCCGCTCGCGGCAGAGCAGTGCCTTCGAAAAGGGTGACATCAGTGAATCTTGACGAGGGGAACGCAGTGATTCGGCGCGGGGGACGGTGCGTGGTCTTCGGGACAGCGAGGTCGAGTGTTTTTTCCGGTTTAGGTGGTGTCGCGGTGAAAATAGTGCTCTCCGATGGGGGCGTGTCCACATCAGCCGTTCCGCCTGGTTCTGTCGCATGAACAGGACTCCCTAACGGGGGCTGTGGCTTGGAACTTGGAGTCAGAGTTTCCGGAACATCTCCGGACTCGGGTGTTTCCTTCTCCAAAGGAACAATGCCCTTGCAATCCGGGAAAGTTGAGCAGCCATAGAATTGGCCCCCTTTGTTGAACCCTCGCTTGGCCGTCCGAATGACCATTGGTTTTCCGCACTTTGGGCAGTCGGGAGTGCCGGAAGAACCACCGTGTTCTTTTGTTTCTTGCGTCTGCATTCCGCCCCTCTTGGAGTCCAGTTGACCAGTTAGTCGACTCCCTCGTTCCGTTACGGTCCACCTGAAGTTCTTGTCTTGGGCCACGTGTGATCTAAGCGGACCAAAGAGAATTGGGTTGAGTTCCTTCTTGGTCACACCGCACCTAAACCTCCTGTTGAGAGTGACTGCAATATCCTTGGCTTTCAACGGACTCGTAGATTCTCTGAGAACCTCTAGAATCCACTTCCTCAGTTGATTCTGATCTGACATGAGGTGGTGCTGCCACAAAGCCAAACTGTTCCAAGTCAGTCGACCCTCAATCTGGAGACAGGCCTGTTGACCAGTTCCCTATTGTATCGGTTCGCGAATCCTCCGCTCAAACGACCCGACTTTGGCAGACAATCACGCGCAGGTGGTCCGGAAGAAGCCGCGACAAATCACCCTCCTCGACCCCGCCCCACGCGTACGTGACCGTCGCGAAAAACTCACCTTGAAGCAGCGACCGTTCGGCGGACAATGGTCCGTATGAGACGTG
>CAYNZV010000189.1:0-5263 GCA_964401715.1 uncultured Gemmatimonadaceae bacterium
TGATGATAATTGGGTTTACATCTATTCTTTCTTAGTTATTGAAGAATTTTTTCTTCACCAACCATACTGTGCTACCTCCAGGCGGGCTCAGTTTCCATCTAAGCGACAGATGCGGCTGTTCGAGTCGCCAATGTAAACTGTCGCGCCGGCGTCTCGCAGCCGTTGCCGAAGGCAATGTGCATGGTTCCCGTGGCCGGTTGGAATACCATGCTTGCCAGGGTTTTGCCCGGCTGGTCTGTTCCTTCGCGGGGATGGCAACATATCGACCGCGGCGCGTTGCCGTGATCGGACAACATCTGCCGTCCGACGGCAACATCAATCCGACCGCGATGCTCTTCAACAAGCCTGGACATGCGCTCGAACCGCGACCTCGTAGTAACGTTCTCGTCCCCCCGGCTCACGTCATCGACAGCCATGGATGGATTGAGGATGTGGTTGGCGTGGCAGAGAACGAGATCATCGCTTACCGGCCAGAACTGACGCGGCGAGAACTCGACGTTGCAGATTCCATCGGTGCGGTGGGCAAGCAGAAAATTGTTGGGAACCGCACGGGGCGTTGCCTTCAGGTAGGCGACGGCGTCTTCGAGGGTCGCGTGGCGCAGCAGTTCTCTGATCAGGACGCAGGTTGGCACGCCGGGTCCCCGTTCTCCGTTATCGATATACATCCACATGACGCAGAGTCCCGCTGAATTCATGCCCATGTAGGCGGGTATGCCCGGGTGTGTGTAAAGCAAAGTCTCCAGGCCTGACTCGTCTCTGTGGTGGATGACTACATCCATCGTCCCCCCGACCCAGGGTTCGACGGCCTCGTCGTTATTCTGTCCACAGATGAGTTCGCCGGTCGCGGTGGCCGCACCTGCAGCCGCGAAGGCAGTGCAGTGTTCCGCGCCTTTCCCCATATGTTTTTCGTAGACGCAGGACAGCAACAAGATGTCGTCGAAAGCCAATCCCGATCCGGCTGCGACCCCTTCCATCTCGGTCAGGGTCTCGGCGGCATGCTCCTTTATGCAAGGCATGAATGCTTCTGCTTGCCCCAACCAGTCATGCAGGGTCAGTCCATCCTTGTCGACGTCGGCCTGCTCCTGGGCTCGCAACACCTTGCGGATGCGCTCGGAGGATCTCTCGCCGATAACGCGTCCCCGCTCAAAGGCGTCACCTTGGGCAACGATCAGCCGTTCATTCATCAACTGCATCTCCTAGATGATTCCTGCACGATCGCTGAACCCGCGAATTCTAAGTTCGGCAGACCACTGGAAACAGAAAAGTAACTAGTAGGCACCGACCACACCGTTGCCATAATCATCGGCTTACAGCTGGACCACGCCCTCGCTGTTTTGTTAAAACCCTGAAAAAAGAAGCCATTGCCGCTTTTGCCGGACCCTGCATAGATCAGATCCTAGCCGGTCTTTGAACTGACCTTCAACAGGCCATCGCCGTCAGTGTCGGGCCCTGCATATATCCACGGCCTTTCGACCAAGAAACACGGAACCGAGCAGCAACACTTGGGCTATAACGCTCCCAAGCTCCATCATCTTGCCGAATCATGCTCAAATCAGCGATTCATGAATTATTCAGACTAGGTCGCATGAGCTTCCCCCAATGATCATGGGCCAAACCTGTAGGAGTAGAGCACCGCCGGCCCATCCGCCTCGAAATGCAGTCGCACTTCCTGACCCACGAAACTCGCTATATCATTACGACCCCGCCCCCAGGTGATTTCGAAATCGGTTTGGTCGTCGCGCTCCAGGCCGTTGCAACCCTCCAACTCGAACCCCTCTGGAACCGCGGTGTCGCACACCACCCGGGCTCGAATGCGGCCGTTGTTGCTCGACTTCTTGGTGCCGAAGACGCTGGCATTCAGAAATAACCGCGGGCCCTCGACCCGCATCGGTTCGGTCATCAACTCGCCGGAGCCGCCAGTGCACATCCCCACGAATCCATCCTTGCGCAACGTCGCCAGACCGATGGCGGCCTGGAACTTTTGATCGCTGCCGTGACGACGCATGCCCGAATACCAGATGTGCAGCGTGTTGTCTTTGAGGATGGGTGGATTCAGCGATGAGGAGACCCAGCCATTGTCCCACGCGCCCGGGGACCCGATGGGCAGAAACTGTTCGTGTCGCCCGACACGACGCCACTTCATGAGGTCGCGCGCCGTGGCCAGTTCCGTTGCACCTTGACCCGTCGAGGTGTAGAAGAGCGCCAGAAATCCCAGGTATTGATTGCCATAGGCGAACGGCGTCATCAGTTCGAACTGGTCGCGTGCGTCGTCGAAGTCATCCGGTTTGAGAACCGTCTCCATCGGAGTCCAGCTGACGAAATCCTCGCTGGTACTCAAAGCAACCACCTTGCGGTACCGCTTCCACTGCAGAATAAAATGATCGGCAATCGTCCCAGCGCGCCGCGATACGGCTACGAAATGACGTTTGCCCGGATCGAAAACAACCGCGCCGCCATCGCCGGACCTCGCGATAGACGGTTGATCATCCAGGTTCCAATGGATCCCGTCACCGGAGTAGGCTGTGTACATGCCATGGCGCTCGAGCACGGACTCAAAATATCTTCGCCGCGCATCCGGACTCGCTGATTTTCCGGCGCGGGGCACCTCTGCATGGCGTTCCTGGTAGTACCCCATCTTGTAACGGCGCGTTGCGTCTTCTTCGTCGTCATCCTTGATGATGCCCCACGGGTGCAGCGAGCTGTATTCCGGACGAGTTTCCGGCGTGGGGTAAACGATGTTGTTCGCCGTAGACCCCTGAAACGGGAACACGCCCAGCTCGGGCTTGTCCCACTTCACGCCGTCGGTTGAGCTGGCGTAACAGATATACTTCTGGGCTTCGTTGCCGGCGCCAGCGGGACCGTGGGTGAAGTACCACATTTTGAGGAGGTCTTCGTCGCGGTCGTAGAGGACCGATCCCCACATCTGTACCGCGTTGCCTTCCCAGGGACGGTCGGCACGCAGCACGGGCTCGGTCTGCGCGCGAGCAGGTTGTTGCACCTTGCGCACGAAACCGGGATGATCCTGAACCTCGGCATCGTCTACAAATAGGTGCAGACCGGGATCGTGGAGATCACGGACGATCATCGTCGCCGTAACATTAGCTGGTATTCCCCATATCAAAATCAGTTGGGGTTTAGATAGAACTCGACTCTGTTTGATAATAAGGAATGGTCGTCCACTTTGCTCCACGGACAAATTTCTGCATCAAGAACAGCCTTGTTCTTCCAAATTATCACGATCTCCATTCACCATCTTTTCCATCTTCGACTTGATCGCCCAAAAGCCATGGACGTCTCCGTCGGCCCCTGCCGAGATCAAAGACGTCCCCTCATCATTGGATATATAAAGCCCTTTAGCCCTGGTGCTCCCGTCATCGGTCGTGGCGCCGATCAACGCCACCGAGCATACGCTCATTACCAGCAATACCAGCGCATTCCGGTAACGTTTGGCCCGACGTTCCAGACATTCCAATCGCTGTTCGATAGTCATGACAGCCTCCTCGTGGTTGCCGACAGTATAAAAAACACCATTGTCGCCACCAACCATTTTTCTCGAAGCCTCTGCATGGCAAAGAAAAGCCCCCGGCTAACCTGAGTTAACCGAGGGCTGTCTGTCGTCTGATGCAGGTTATCGTACTACTTTGGATGCCCGGACCGGCACCTGGCAGATGGGAGAATCATCAGCCTCAGGCTGAGTTCCGCATCCGACAAGTGCCTGTCCGACTTATAGCATCAGGATAGCGATAACGCACGCACCTGCCTTATTTGTCCCGAGTACCATCCCTACAAATGTCATGCCGCAAAGCGTCCTCGACATGGGCTTCTGCATCCATTTCGTGCAGATAGCTCATAGTGGTCTGCAGCGTGGCATGGCCCATGCGAGCGACTTATCAGACAAACTGAATGGAATACAGGCAGACGTTGCGCATGTCCAGGCGCAGGCGCACCGGCTCGCCCTGCAGGCGCGATAGATCGGCTCCTTCCCAGGACACTTCGTGCACCCCACTGTGCAGAACGCGGCTTGAATTCTCGAAGGTGAAACCTTCGATCTGGCCGCCGGAGGGATCGGCCAGGGCCGCGCGCACCTCACACTCGTCGAAATTCATCACCTCCGTGGGAGTCACTTCCCCCACCGACGCATCCACATCGATGAACAGCTTCGAGCCTTTGAAGGTAAAGGGGCGAGTGGTGATTCGCGCCTGATTGGGTCCGGCCAGCAGGCCGGTCCAGCGGTCCTCGGGCAAGGTGGCCAGGGCAATGGTCGTCTCGATGGTATCGCTGATCCGGGTCGGGGGAACGGCATGGGCGCCGCTGAATGCGGTGTAGTAGATCCAGATCTGGCCGTCGTGCACGATCGGTCCCGACGGCATAAGGTATCCCGCGTCGTAGGTGCCGATCTCGCCGCGCCCGAGGAAGGGCACGTGGCGGTCGACCCAGTTCCAGTGGAAGCCGTCGCGGCTGCTCATCAGGAACACGTCCCACACCTGGTCGTGGGTCTTGTGGACCATCAGGAAGCCGACGTAGAACTCGCCGCAGAGCCCGGCCGTGAAGTACTGGTACTGGTTATCGACCCGGTCGCCGTCGTCAGGCGCCAGCATGATCCGCGTCGGCGTCCAGTGCTCGAAGTCGTCGCTCTCGGCGTAGCCCACGGTGCGGATGTGGCGATGGTGGCCGCTGCCGTCGATCTCGTGGGTGAGTGGGTGGCCGGGGCGGAAGTAGCCGACATACTTCTGCTTCTTGGGATCCCAGCCCAGCACGGTGGAGGCGTCGGCCACGTCGGTCGGGTACTGCACCACCGCCTTGTTGTTGTAGGTCCAGTGCAGGCCGTCGGGGGAGTAGGCGTTCACCATGCCGCCGGGGGGCTGATGACCGCCCGGACCGTGCATCTCGCCCTGGGTCTTGTAGCGCCGCTGCGGGTCCGGATCGCGCGAATCCTTGAAGACGTTGTAGTAGTTGGGTTCACCCGCCTCGCTGCCCCGACCGTGCATGCCGACTATGTTGTTCTGCGTCGAGCCTTCGAACTCGATGAGTCCCAGTTCGGGCTTGTCCCAGTGGTAGCCGTCGGTGGAGGTGGCGTAACACCAGGGCCGGCGGTGATCCGCCAAGCTGGATGGAAGGTACCACATCTTGAAGATGTCCTCTTCTTCGTCGTAGAGCACCGTCTGACCGACGAGCTCTACATCTCCAGTCTTGCCGTGGTATCTGCCCTCCTCCCAGGGCCGGTCCGCCACGATGATGGGATTGCCGGCGTACTTGTCGGGTC
>CAYNZV010000190.1:0-5247 GCA_964401715.1 uncultured Gemmatimonadaceae bacterium
TGGCGATCGCTTGAGCCTCCTCCATGGAGGGAATATTGGCCGCCATTGGCTTGAAGAGTGCCACTGCTTTCAATCGATTCTTCAGAAGAGCATCCGCAAACTCGGACAACTCCCCCTCCTCACCGTCACCCTTGGCTTCGGCCTCATAAATCTCCTGCAACGCGCTCTTGAATCGAGTCAAGAATTCGTCGAACCGATCGCCGTTTTCATCATCGTCGAAGCTACCATTATCGTCGATTGATACATCTACAGTGGCTTCTTTGTCTTCTTCATCGCCAGCCTCGTCCTCTTCGGCATCGATCGCGCCGTCGACGGTGGCGTCGTAACCAAGTAGACAACCTTTGACGGCGTCAGTGTAGCTCACATTCCGCAGCAATTTTAGGCCGAGTTCGACAATCTGTTCGATATTCCCCCGCTTCTCGATCATGGGCTTGAGTACGCCACTCAAGCTGATGCTGTTGCCGGGGAGAACCTTTGCAACCAACACCGCCGAGCAGATGGCGATCAAGAAACGCTCTAAGAACGCGTAGGTGTGTTCATCCGGTGGTGCATCAGCCACAGCTCTCTTGTAAAATTGCAACAGAGAACTTTTAATTTTTCCTTTGGTGAGCCGTTCATCTTTGAGCGAATTGAGAAAAGTTAGCGTATGGAGTACCTTGGGAACTTCTTTTTTAAAGAGATCGAGATCGAGCCGTGCCGCCCTCATTTGCAGTACATAGGCGATCTCCGGTTTTTTGCGGGTGGCTATAAAAATCGGCTGGCAGATTTTCTCCCACACCTCGATCGCGTCTTCTGGATCGATTTCGAGGACCGTGCACCATTGTCTCCAAATGCGCGC
This sequence comes from uncultured Gemmatimonadaceae bacterium, assembly GCA_964401715.1. Classification (GTDB taxonomy): domain Bacteria; phylum Latescibacterota; class UBA2968; order UBA8231; family UBA8231; genus CAYNZV01. The sequence continues at coordinate 839 of CAYNZV010000190.1, forward strand.
CGGAATCCGACTCTGGCTCTGTAACCGTGAAAGGCCGTCTGATTCGGTTCTTGACATACGTTAGCGGAGAATGGGTCCCTACAGATTCACAATATACCCGACCTTCCAAGAGAAACCAAACACCAAAGCTGCATAACGAGCCCGAGTGATTAGCTCATGGACATTCCAACTAATTTTAGATAGCAATTTCCATTTTCAGACAACCTTTATTCGGCTTCACCGTGGTTGAAATTTTTTGGAGTAGATTAGTGCAACAGCACGTTCAAACGTGGCCTCCAAGCCACTTGCAACGCCGCACTGGTCGAGTAGCGCGGAACCTTTGGGTGACGTATATTCCCGATTGAGATGACATTATTTGCCGGGAAGCGGGGCATGAATCAGGATATCGGTGATCTGCTTAACGACTGGCCGTTTGATCCGAATGAATTCGCTGCCCGCCGTATCACGGTCAAGGATGGTTCCGAAAAACTCCAGATCCGTATGGATCTGGGGATCATGCAACTGGAAGTCGAAGGCCGGCCCGACGGGCGACAACCGGAAGGCTTCTCTTCCCTTCTCGAATGCTACGAAAACACCTGTGATGAGTGTGAGAGTTCGGAAAACGATGAGTTTAGTCTCAATGAATCCGAGTGCGAAGATCTGTTCCAAGAAGCCTGGCAGTATTATCACCGATACTTGAGCCTTTTCTATCTCGAGGAATACTCGGGAGTAGTGCGAGATACCGATCACATTCTCAACATCTTCAGCTTGGTACAGGAATTTGCCGACAACGACGAAGTGAAGTTTTACTTCGACCAATATTACGCCCACGCCATAATGATGCAGACGCGCGCCAAAGCCTTGACTTCGTTGGCAGAGACGGATTATCCTAACGCCTTGCGCGAAATCGAGACGGGCATCGGTGAGCTGGAGCGATATATGGAAGACTGGGAGGGGGACGTGGTTGAGGACGATCTCCCCGAGCTTGCGTTCCTGCGGGATTGGCAAAATGATCTGGAGCAGAAGCGACCCCTGACAAAACGCGAGCAGCTGGAGCGCGATCTGACGGTTGCAGTAGAAAGCGAGAATTTCGAGGAAGCTGCCCGTTTGCGAGACAAAATCAGTACCATTTGGCCGCATGGTCCGCGACGACGTTTTAGACCCGAACGCTAGTTTCTACCCCCCTTCACCGTCGTCTCTGTGGTCCCAAACCAGCTGCAACACCCCCCGATTCTTTACATCTATTCCAAGCCCAACACGTCGATCATCGAGTAGAACCCTGGGTTCGCCGCGGCCACAAAATGCACCGCTCGCAGAGCACCAAGGGCAAACGAGTCTCTGCTGGTCGCATGGTGTCGAAGTTCGAGGAACTCTCCGGGAGCTCCGAAAAATACCGAATGATCGCCGGCCACATCACCGATCCGTAAAGCGTGCATGCCGATCTCTTTGCGCATTCGTTCACCAGTAACTCCCTGCCTGCCATGAACGACTACCTCTTCCAGATTTCGATTCATTCCTTCGGCTGCTTTTTCTGCCAACCTGAGGGCCGAGCCACTGGGAGCATCCACCTTGAACCGGTGGTGTGCCTCAACCACCTCCACGTCATACTCATCACCGAGGATTTCCGCCGCCTCTTCCACCAGCTTGAACAATACGTTCATTGCAGTGCTGTAATTCGGAGCAAAAACGCAAGGCACAGCGGCTACCGTGGTTTTAAACTCTTCCAGCTGCTCTGCGGTCAGACCGGTGGTCCCTACTACCATCGCCGCGCCTTTTTCAGCACACACCGCAGCATCCGACAACGTTGCCTCCGGCGTAGTGAAAGCGACGGCCACGTGGCCTTTCTGTAAGACCGACGCCAGGTCGCTGGTTATGTTCATACCGAGCTGGCCTGTGCCTATAACGGAACCAACGTCGCTTCCCACAGCATCGTTGCCGAGCGCTTCGGTGCCTCCTGCAAGCTGAAGTCCCTCGTCAGCAATGGTGAGATTTGCCAATCTCTGGCCCATACGGCCGGCAATGCCACAAACAACCACCTGGGTCATGACTTGTTCCCTCTGATCAGTACGAAAAGTAGGTGAATCCTTCGACCAAGCTAGTGTCCGCCAACCTGGCATCGATATCCACGCCAAACGCAGCAGCTACCGGAGCGAGAACACTAGAATCGGCGCTGTTGACCTTTTTTGCTGCATCTACAACCACTTTAATTCCAGACTTGGTCATTTTTCCCAGCGGTCGGCGACAAGGCCCAGACGGCATACCGAGAACGTTCATCAAGGTTTTTATTCCTAGAGGATTGCGCGCCTTACAGGGCACTGGACCATACGGGCTTTCTTCGGTGGTGGAGACAGTTACAATCTGAAACAACGGCTGCAGATCGTCAGCGAGCTTGTCAGCTTTTGCAGTATCACCGGCCGCCAGAAGATCCGTGAGCCGTTGGATTGGACCGGGAATCACATTCGACGCGACCGATATCACGCCTTGAGCTTTGATGTCTGAATTCTTCATCATGGCAACGGTCATGTCATCATCGCCCGAGAGAATATCGAAACCTTCTCCACATATGCGACGAGTCTTTGCCATGTTTTTCAAATCACCCGTGGCTTCTTTTACCGACCGAATGTTGTTGTGGGCTGCAGCCAAAATCGCCAGGTCTTCTACCTGCATCATGCAACCGGTGCGACCGGGAATTATATAGGGGATAACCTGCACATCGGGAAAACTTACAGCCACCGGTTCCACGTACTCCCGCCGGATCTCCAACGAACTGGGACCATTATAATACGGATCAACCAGCAGAAGCGCGTCCGCGCCGGCATGAGCGGCGTGCTCACTCGCCTCCAGCGTTTCCTGAGTCGAGTTGCTACCCGTCCCCGCAATTGACAGAGAGCGTCCTTTGGCTTGTTTGCAGGTGCGTTCGATGAGTTCGTTGTGTTCTTCTCTGTTTAGCGTCGGGCTCTCGCCGGTTGTGCCGGCGGCTAGAATGCCTTGACAGTTGTTCGCAATCTGAAAATCGATCAACTTCTCGAGGCCGGAATAGTCGATCCTCCCGTCTTCCAGCATTGGCGTAACCAGCGCCGTATAACACCCTTTGAACATGATTCCTCACCTCGTGCAATGGACCTTGCGTTAAAGTCCTGAAAACGTCTATTTCGATCGATATTTGACTGATCCCGCAAACAATAACGCGATGGAAAATCGATGTCAACCAGAGGAACTGAGCACCAATGGCTAAAGAGCTTAGCATGCGTTACGGGTGCAACCCGAACCAAGGGCAAGCGAGTCTTTCGATGGCCGATGGCGGTCCGCTGCCTTTGGAGATACTGAATGGCGCACCCAGCTACATAAATGTGATGGACGCTTTGAATTCCTGGCAGCTGGTCTGCGATCTCAGCACTGCTCTTTCGCTGCCCGCTGCCACCTCCTTCAAGCACGTAAGTCCGGCCGGCGCCGCCGTTGCCGTACCGCTTTCCGAAGCTCTCAAGGAAGCATATTTCGTCGACGGCATGGAGCTAAGCCCTCTGGCAACAGCGTACGCCCGGGCACGGGGTGCCGATCGGCTCGCAGCGTTCGGTGACTGGGTGGCCCTCAGCGAAGAGGTGGATGAATCTACAGCCCAACTAATAAAAAGCGAAGTGTCCGACGGCATCATTGCCCCTGCCTATTCAAAGGCAGCACTGAAGCTATTGACATCTAAAAAAAGTGGGGCGTATCCGGTATTTCTTATCGATCCCAATTTCAAGCCACCCTCTTTGGAACGCCGCGAGTTGTTTGGCATCACTCTTCAACAGGCACGCAATACGTTTGTGCCCAACGATTCGTTCTTCGCCAACATCGAGACCAAAGAGTCCGAGCTTTCAAGCAACGCCCGCCGCGACCTGATTGTCGCCACCATTACAGTGAAATACACCCAATCGAATTCGGTCTGTCTTGCATATGATGGCCAGGTAATTGGCAACGGGGCCGGTCAACAGTCGCGTGTGCATTGCGTGCGATTGGCGGCGTCCAAGGCAGACAACTGGTACCTACGCCAACATCCACACGTTCGGGCGCTCAAATTCAGGAAGGGTCTTAAGCGGGCAGAACGAATCAACGCCATAGACCTGTTCTTGCAGGACGATGCTACTCCGGCGGAGCTTGTTGTCTGGGAGAAGAACTTTGCCGAAGTCCCCCAACGCTTAAGCGCGGAAGAGAAACGAAGTTGGATGGGTGGGTTAGAAGAGGTCGCCTTGAGCTCTGATGCATTCTTCCCATTTCGGGACAACCTTGACCGTGCTTATCGCAGCGGTGTCAGATATGTGGCACAGGCAGGCGGATCCATACAGGACAAAGAGGTCACGGCGGCAGCCGACGAATACGGGATGGTTATGATCCACACGGGCGTGCGTCTGTTCCATCACTGATACCAACGCTGCACACGGGGGCACTAG
>CAYNZV010000191.1:0-5155 GCA_964401715.1 uncultured Gemmatimonadaceae bacterium
TGGCAGGCAGCACCGGCTGGTGGCGGACAATGGACGTCATGGAATTTGATGAGGAACTCATGGACCCGGATGTGATCCAGCTAGCGATCACTTATGCCGACAGCGATGGGGACGGCACCCTGGACGTGTCGATCTATCGAAACGGCGAATTGCTTGGGAGCTACAGCAAGGGCTCACTGCCCAAGTGGGCGGCGGGGGAAAATTTTGCTGCGGTGTTCGGACCTCGCACTTACCAAAATGAAAATCCCGGTGGCGCGATTGACGCGCTGGTGGATGAGGCACGGATATACAATATGGCCCTGACTCAGGACCAAATCAAAAGTCTTTGGGCTGTGCCTCCTTCAGCTGATGATGATCTGATCGGGCATTGGACATTCGAACGCGCTGAAGAACTGATAGATAAGACGGGACACTGGGCTGACATCAAGCTCATGGGAGCAGAAGTCGTCGACGGACAACTGGACCTTAGCCCCGGAAAATTCGCCTTTGCCGGGGATTATGAGGGTCCCACGATCGGTGAAAAAACGCTGGTTGCGTGGGTCCGTTTGCAGAGTTTTGATGCCAGGGCTGGTGGTGCTTTGGCAATTTCCAGCGTGAACAAGGACCAATTCGACGCCATTTGTTGGGCCGAGAGACAGTACAAGCGTTGGATGGCAGGCAGCACCGGATTCTGGCGGACGGTGGACGTGATGGAATTTGATGAAACAGCACTAGACCCAGAGCTTGTGAAGATGGCTATTACCTATGCCTCCGGTGAGGAATACGCTTTGAAGGTGACGCTCTATCGAAACGGTGAATTGCTTGGGAGCTACGTGAAAGGTGCACTGCCCGAGTGGCATGAAGGGGAAAAGTTCGTTGCGGTGTTCGGACCTCGCACTTACCAAAATGAAAATCCCGGCGGCTCGATCGATGCCCTGATCGAAGAAGCTCGAATATACAATACGGTCTTGACGCCGGCCCAAATCATATCGCTCAAGCATTATGTCCCTGATCAGAGCGATTCCGATGGTGACGGCCTTCCCGACAAATGGGAAATTGAACAATTCGGCAATCTCGCTCAAACGGCGGACGGCGATCCGGACGGCGACGGGCTCGACAATTCCGGCGAGCTGGTTGCGGTCACCGACCCCAACAAAGCCGATACCGATGGCGATGGGCTCAACGACGCTGAGGAGATTGAACAGGAGACGAATCCGTTGAAACCCGATTCCGACGGCGACGAATTGAGTGACAATGTCGAAACAGGAACTGGTATTTTCGTCAGTGAGACCGACACGGGCACCGATCCCAACATGAATGATACAGATGGGGATGGGTTGGACGACGGCGTCGAGGTGGACGCCGGATCGGATCCAAACGACGCAATGAACACTCCGGGTGGTGAAAAACTACTGGTTGGGCATTGGACATTCAACAGCGGTGAAGGACTCACCGACTCAACGGGCAACTGGGCTGACATCGAGCTCAAGGGAGCAGAAGTCGTCGACGGAAGCCTGGACCTTGGACCCGGAAAATATGCCGTGGCCGGGGACTATTCGGGCCCGACGATCGCGGAGAAAACGCTCGTCGCGTGGGTTCGCATGCAGAGTTTCGATGTCAGGGCTGGAGGGCCTCTGGCGATCGGCCATCTGAACAAGGACCAATTCGATGCCATTTGCTTCGCCGAGAGGCAGGCCAAGCGTTGGATGGCAGGCAGCACCGGCTGGTGGCGGACAATGGACGTCATGGAATTTGATGAGGACGTTCAGGACCCCGATGTGCTCCAGCTCGCCATCAGCTATGCCGACAAGGACGGGGACGGCACCCTGGACGTGTCGATCTATCGAAATGGTGAATTGCTCGGCAGTTACAGCAAGGGATCACTGCCTGAGTGGGAGGCGGAGGTGGCCCAGGCGATCTTCGGACCGCGAGCCAACAACAACGGAAATCCCAGCGGCGCGATTGATGCCCTCGTGGATGAAGCCCGGATCTACGGCGCAGCATTGAGCGCGAAACAAATCAAGACCATCTACAATACGGGTCCCATTCCCGCTGTTGACGTCGAGCCGCGTCACCAATGGACGTTCAATGTGAGTATGAACGATGTCATTGGCCCAGCGGACATGGCCGAAGTGCATGGAAATGCAAAGATTGAAGACGGACGCCTTGTGCTCGGCGGTGGACAGGATCTAGTCCTTACCAAACCGATCGGTGAAGATTTGTCTGTCATGACACTCATGGCATGGGTATCACTAAATGACGTCAACCCAGGTGGCGGATGGGGTGCAATAGCGGTTCAGGCGCGTGCTGTGGACAAGTTTGACGCCATCGCCTACGGGGAGCGCACGGCAAGACAATGGATGGCGGGAAGCACCGGCTTCCGTCGCACCGTAGCTAACAACGGTGGACCTCAGGAGACGCTAACCGAGCCAGATGAAATCATGATGGCGATTGCCTATGGCGATGACGGCACCATCACCATCTACCGTAACGGACAAATCTACGCGGACGCCGAGTCGGCATCCAAGGGGTCACTCATAACCTACAACGAGAATGACTTTGTGGGTTTCGGGCGACGGGTTTTCGGCGCGCCACCCAACATGAACGGGTTTATCAACGAGGCTCGGATTTATGACACCGCCTTGAGCGAGGAACAAATCAGGGCAATCTACTATGAAGGACCTCAAGCAGGCGGGGATTCCGATGGGGACGGTCTTGAGGATTCGTGGGAGATGAACATATTTGGCAACCTCGACCAGAAACCTGAAGACGACCCGGACAAAGACGGCTTGGACAACCTCTCTGAACTGGTAATTGGAACGGATCCCAAGGTAGCCGATAGCGATGAGGACGGCTTGAAAGACGGCGCGGAAACGAAAACCGGTAAGTTTGTCGACAGCAACGATACCGGCACCGATCCACTCAACGTCGATTCCGATGGAGACACATTGGAGGATGGCGTTGAGACTGGCACCGGAATCTTTGTCAGCATGGATGACACCGGCACCAATCCGAACAGTGTAGACTCCGACGGCGATCTGATCGGCGACTTCGACGAACTCGAATCAGAAACCGACCCGAACGATCCGAATGATCCCGGACGCCCAGACCCGTCAGGTTCTTTGGTGGGCCGATGGACATTCGAGCCAGGTGAAGAAGCGGTGGATAGTACCGGCAACTGGGGTGAGATCGAGCTCAAGGGAGCGAGATTCGTGGACGGGCAACTGGACCTTGGACCTGGGAAACTCGCCCTGGCGGAGGATTACACTGGTCCGGAAATCCGGGAGAAAACCCTGGTCGCGTGGGTTCGCATGCAGAACCTTGATGTTAGAGCTGGGGGTCCTTTGGGAATCTCTCACCCGGCTAGGGATCAATTCGACGCCATTTGCTGGGCCGAGAGGGTGCCCAATCGGTGGATGCCAGGCAGCACCGGATTCTGGCGGACACAGGACATCATGAAATTTGATGAAACGGTTTTGAGCCCCGAGTTGCTCCAGATTGCAATTTCGTATTCCGACACCGACGAGGACGGCCAAGTGGAGGTCACCCTCTTTCGTAATGGCGAATTGATTGGATCCTACGAGAAAGGTTCAATCGCTGAGTGGATCGAAGGAGAAGCTGTGGCGACTTTCGGACCACGTGCCTACGACATCAGAAACGGAAATGCGGCTGGTTCCATCGACTGCCTCGTCGAAGAAGCCCGGATATACAATATGGCCATGGGTCAGGCGGATATCAGGCAACTCTCGCTGGTCGATGCCGCGCCATTCGAGATTGTCATTACGGATGCCACGGTGGACGGTGACGGATTCTTCGAATTCACATGGAATTCGAGGCCGGGCGATCTTTATCAGGTCGAGCGCCGGGAGAGCATGAATAGCGCTTGGCAGGTGATCGCGGAGGGTTATCCGGAAGGTGGAGCCACTGCCGATCAGGTTTCCTATACCGATAAACAGCTTGGCGAGATGGCCTTTTACCGCGTGGCTGAGTATCAACCACCACCGATTTTCGAAGAGGACTTCGAGTCTGGCCTCAACGGCTGGACGACGACCGATGACGGCGAGAGCGGAACCGTCTGGGAACTGGGCAAGCCAACCAACGGCCCCAGCGAGGCACACAGCGGGACGAACGTATTTGGCACTGGGCTGAACGCCGACTACGACGACGACACCATTGTTTCCCTGTTTTCACCCTTGATCGACTTGACAGGGATCGACAATGCGAAGCTTGAGTTCTGGAGTTACCTCGACATTGAGGGGGCGCTGAACGAAGAATTAACCGACTATGCGGATGTTTATATCCTAGATGAGAACGGGGAATATCTGACCGATGAGCCTCTCTGGAATCGCAGTGGTAGCAGCGAACGGTGGCGCAAGGAATCGGTCTCCATTCCTGATGAAGCACTGGGCAAGAAGGTTAAATTCGAGTTTCATTTCGGATCCGATTTCACAAGTATGGGTGGCCCGTATGCGGGCTGGTTTATCGACGACGTGTCCGTCTCCCAGTAACGGATGGGCTGAAGAGCCAAAAATACTTTTTCATAACAACCGTCCGGGTAACCGGACGGTTGTTTTTGTTATGAGGATGACTCTCGTGAGGGTTTTGTCAGTCAAGGATGCACCACAGAGTCATAATCTGAAACTTAATTGCAGACGGCACAATGGATGGGATGGTATCCTGTGCATTCTGGCAGAGTGGGGGGGGATCGGTGTACGTCCAAGCTTTACTCAGTTAGCAATTAAAGCTATTTCGGAGGTTCTGATTCTACGCGATGAGATTTGGTGGGTTGCATTTTCAGAGGTCAAAAGCAGGCACTCGGTCTGCACCAACACCGAACGTGACCCCCTTGTTGGGTACCGAGCTGCCACCGATGCCCTTAAAAAAGTGGCACCAGAAGTGGCACCAGAATTTCTGAAATGATTTTAGTCAATGTTTATGGGGTCAAAATGAACTAGTATTTGTTTACGTTTACTGATGAATATTCCTGGACTGAAACGCCGAGATTTTTTGTACGGCTTGGGCTCCTCGCTGGGTGCACTGGCCATGACTGACTTGCTCGCCAAGGAGGTCGCCGGGCCTTTGGCGCGGAAGAAGCCGATGCACGCGCCCAAGGCAAAAAACGTCATCATGCTCTTCATGGAAGGCGGGCCGGGGCAGATGGATACGTTTGATCCCA
>CAYNZV010000192.1:0-5133 GCA_964401715.1 uncultured Gemmatimonadaceae bacterium
CGCTTCAGGGCTATGGAGCAGGGCTAGGTATGCTCGTACCTTTTTTGGGTTGATGACTTCGTTACATCGAGTCAATTCAAAAGAGGGGAGAAGTGGAGCAGGTTTGTTTATTTAATGAGGTTTCGCCTAGAAGCGTTGCCTCGCAAAGGAAATTTCAACTTTGTTTAATTGTTTAATGTGGCAGCAGTTTTCACAACAGGGAAAGGGCTCCCTGAGGAGGAAAGACATGCACCTTAGAAAAAGCTTGATTGTTCTCGCTGCGATGCTGGTGGGCTTTGGCCTTACTGGGGGTGGTGAGCTTCACGCGGCGACGATCAAGAGTGTCCAGATCACGTCGCCGGACAGCGGCAGTAAGGTCGGAATCGATTCGACCTTCCAAGTCCGCGTGTCCGTGCAGGACTTCTTCGAGCAAGATAGTCTCGAAGTCGTTGTATACTTGGGCACCGCAGATTCAACCGTCTTAGCAGATACCACGAATACCGGAACATATGCCGCCGATTTCGGTGCGCTTTCCGACGTTACGGTGATCCGCATGGCGGCAAAAGGCCTCAACACGGTCAGTGTCACTAACCCGAGTCGTATTAAAAACGATGCGGGCACGGGCCTTGACGGTGCTGGCTATTCTCAAGCGGGGACAAACGGTGTGGTCGCCGCAAATACGAAGCGCAAGCGCGGTAACGGCGCAACGTTCAAGGGTGATGGCGACTCTCTGGTTACGTCAGTGGTCACCAATGACACCACGGTATTCATCTGGTATGGCAAGCTTCACGCATCGTCCAACACGGTTAAAGGTGTGAAAGCGGCCGCTTTTGCCATTGATCCCGCCGGTGGATCGACGACCGCCGTTAAGCTCTCTACTGAATCGATAGATGTAGACGGTGATCGTCCTGCGAACCCCTCCGAGTTCATCGCCTCCGATGGCGCTGGTACTTCGGTGGCCGGTACCGCACACGTACCCATTGATGGCGGGGACGCAAGTGGTGAGTTGAATGTTAAGAGTTTTAACGGCACCACTAGCAATGACCACGATGTTTTGGCAATTGGCGACACCATTACTACTCGTGTAAAGATTGGAACCAGTGGTAGCTCTGCTCTGGGAGCGTTACTTGGTTCTGACACATTAAAGGTTGTCCTCGATATTTTCGGAAAAGAAAAATTGGTGTATCAGAAGGGCGTGGTTGAATCTCCGCGTTCTGCAGATACGTTGAAGTTTGTTGATGTCCTTACCGAGGGCGAGTATGGCAACCTTGACGAGACATGGGCGAATTCATCTGTCACTGACACTCTTATGTACTTTGTCATTGACCCGGCAGGAAATCGTAGTAGTGCCACCGCAAACGACCTTGTTCCTGTAGGCGTTACTGCCGGTACTAACCTTTTGTTTGATACGCAGAGACCGAAGCTTGATGCACAGGAAGATGCCGCCGCTGGCGATACGATCCTGCCGACAAGCACGGACACCATTTCTGACGGAACGGATAACACCTGGACCGATGACGAGAATCTGTTGACCTACAGTCTGGCCGATGTGCTGGATTCTCTGGTCGTCGAGATTGGGACTCAGACGTTTGTCGTCTTCAATCAGAAAGATGCCGGGAATGCGCCGGTCATTAACGATCCGACTCTCAAGGCCGGAACGGACATGACGGTGGATTTCACCCAATTTGGCAACACGGGAGCGAGCAATAAAATCGATTCGCTCGGAATCAGAGATGGCGCTACAACGACGTGGATCGCCGAAAGTGCCGCAGCGGGCGGTGGGGTTACGCATGCAAATGACACCCTTATCACCACGGGTACCTACGACGTCAAGTTTACACCGACAGACGCTGCCGGTAACACGGGTTCCACGGTCACGCGGACCGGCGTATATGTCGACGTCGACGATATCACTCTGACAAGACTGTTCCCGACGGCAGCTTCTGGACTCGATACGTTAGAAGAAGCGTCCGCTCAGGTGGTGTTCAAATTGAGCGAGCCAGCTGACAGCGTTACCATCAAGTATTTTGGTATCGCCGGAACGGACAAGGACAGTTCCCGAACCTATAGTTTGGTGGGTGGGCAATTAACAGAGACAACCACTGAACAGACATTCAAGGTCCCGGGCCTGGTCAACTCGAATAAGTATCTGCTGAGCGTACAGGCGCGTGATTTGGCCGGAAACTGGACTCAGTCTTCAGCTGACACGTTCCAATACGATACATCGTTCGTCGTACCGGTTATCGCGAACTTCACTATTGGCATCGCTGATGCGCAAGACGGTGGTAATCCAATAGAAGCAGGCGATTCGGTTACGTTAACAATTACCGCCAAGACAGCCGCGAAAACGGCCGCCGTGACATACGGTAGCGCTGCGACCGTGACTTTAGCAGGAGCAAGTGGCCTGAAATGGGTGAGCGGAACAGGCTCCTCACTGAATGCTGACGGTACGATTGCTCTTAATGCTGACGATTGGGTAATTGGCGAGCGGACAATTGTGGTGCAGGACACGGTTTCAGTAGACACGATTACGGTAAGTGTTGTTGATAATGCGACGGCCACTCTTAAGGGTACCGCCGATTCCGTGATTGTGGTTAATCCAGATGTATACAGTGAGATTCGTGTAGCCGCTCCTGACACTGTTGGTTAGGGCGACGATTTCTGGGTAGACGTAAGTTTGTCTGACCAGTACGGAAACGATCGCGTTAAGGACAACCGGTTTGTGGAAGTATCCGCCAATAAGGTGGGTGTGACCGCACCGACGGCAGCCATCCAGATTTCGAAGGGTGCAGGTGGGTTCTGGGCCAACAGCAGCAGCTGGTCCGGAGCGGGTCTGGTCTTGACGGTTCGTGACATTGTTGAAAAGACCGCGGCCGGAGTTACCAGTGCAACTGGTGATGACTTTATCGTGGGCACAGACACCATCTATGTCGACGGTAATGGAGCCAGCGTATTGGATGCGCCGAATACCGTTGTTGGTGCCGACTATAAAGGTGCCAGCGGTAGCGGGGATCAGGGTGGCTTCATCATTCTGACCTTCGATGCGTCCTCTGACCATTCGACGTTGGATGGATATCGAATTTATCGCGATATCGCAGTCAGTAACGGAAAAGACAGCACCGGCGCTATCGTCGCCTTAGCGGCGCCTACCACCGCTACCGTCCCTTGGGGCGTTGTCGATGCCGTTCCTGGTGCTGACGTCATGCATGTTGTCGTTGCGACCTTAGACGGTGATTCTACTGCGTATTCGGTTGGTGCCGAGCGCGGCGGATTGAGTTCTAAGCAGGCGTTCTCTGGAACAGAGGCAATCGCCAGTCCATACGACTTGATGGCGCAGACCATGTTGAAGAGCAAAGAGGCGGCTGAATACGTGCCGGGCGAGCCAGTGTTCGCGCAGTTAACGCCAGAAGCGTTGGAGTTCGACGCGCGTGGTGTTGCTCCGAGAATGAAGGCCGTAGACGGGTTGGAAAAATCGGGTTTGACTCGATCCAATTCCGTCCGTGCGATTGATAATATCGCACCGACACAGGTTGCTTCGATGCGCGCCCTTGACACGCCGAGTGACGCGGGTGGAAGCATCACCGTGGCATGGAGCAAGTCAATCGATGATCGTATGTTGACGTCAACAGCAGCTCAGGCAGTCGGCGGTCAGGTGTACTCCACTGCCGGTGTTGAGGGCTACAACGTCTATCGTAAGATCGGCGAAGACAACGCTTATCAACTGGTCGGTCAGGAACCTGCCGGTGCCACATCCTTTGTTGACCACACGGTCTTCAACGGTATACGCTACACCTATCAGGTGAAGCCGTATGACACCGACAATATTGCTGACGGAACTACAGCTAAAACGGCCATGGCCATTCGCAATAACGTTGTTGATGCTAATGGCGATGCGGTTCGTGGACTTTTCGGAGCCGACAATCAGGTAGGCTTTGACGACTTCTTTATCCTTGCTGATCAAATTGGCGTAACGGCTGCGGACGAAGCTTTCGAGCCCGCGTTCGATCTCAGCCCGAACAACAAGATCGACTTGGATGACTTCTTTGCCTTTGCCGACAACTTCGGTAGAGCTATCGAAGGAAGCGCCAAAGCGTTGCCGATGTTGGCAGGCTTGAACAGCGACGCACGGTTTTACCTTGATGCAGGCACTGAATTGCCTCGGATCGGGGAAGAAATGGCGATTGCTGTCAGTCTCGAAGACTTTGTCGAACTGAAGGGTTATGGATTGAGCGTTAGTTATGATCCTACCGCCCTTGCCTACGTTGGAGCAAGAATAGACAATAGCATACTGGGAACCGGTGAATTTGCCGATGCGCAGACGGTTTCGCAGAAAGACGGTTTGGTGTCGTTGGCCGCCTACGGCGACGCGGCGACCGAGGGTGATCTAGGATTGAACTTGGTATTCCGTTCGTTGAGGGAGATCGAGGACAGTTATATTGAGATCACAGATGCTCAAGTCCGAGATGGCAGTTATGGTTTGAACGAGGTGGTAACACCGGTCTCAGTACGGATAGAGACACGTCCGGAAGTATACGCTTTGCGTAATAACTATCCGAACCCGTTCAACCCTGAAACAACCATCAAGTATCAATTGCCCGAAGCTGGGGACGTTAAACTGGAGATATACAACATGTTGGGACAGGTTGTTAGGACGCTGGTTAATCAGCATCAGAACGCCGGTCGCTACACGATCCAGTGGGATGCCTCCAATGACTATGGGCAGGACTTGTCGTCCGGAATTTACTTCTACCGCGTGCAGGTTGGAGGTGAGTTCACCAACGTCAAGAAGATGCTGTTGGTCAAATAAGCAAAGCAACACAGCGAGTTGTTGAGATGGGACCCTGCAACGGCAGGGTCCCATCTCATATATAAACGAGTTCGTGAGTGTTGGACCTGATTGTAAACCTTGGGGATGGCTAATTTGAGTAGTTTGTTACTAATAATGGAGAGACGATAATGCTCAATAGCGTGCGCAGAGTCACGCCGTTCGCCCTCGCCTTCGTGCTCGGAGTTGCTGGTACAGCTTTCGCAGGTGACAACGCAGATGTCACGTTCTCGACGGCCAGTGATACGGAGGTTACTGGAATCGGGGCAGGGGGTACAGTATCCCTTAGCATCGCAGCGGCAGGAATGGTAGGGGTCAAACAATTTGAT
>CAYNZV010000193.1:0-5078 GCA_964401715.1 uncultured Gemmatimonadaceae bacterium
ACCCAGGCTTGGGTTTCTGCAGTGACCGGTTGGCCACTTTCCTGAGCCTGTCGGATCAGCAGATTCAGATACCAGTCTTGGCACGCGTCTTCCAACGAGTACAACGGGGGACCACCGCCCAGGTAGTTGGCCATTCTCAGTAGACAGTCGCCAATGGCGATTTCTTCGTCTGACAGGGCCGCAGGAGCCATAGGATTTCGATAAACCCATTCGCCGTCGGCCTGGTATCCCTTGAGATAGTTTCCCTCCAGGTTGCCGTCCAGACCGGCTCTGTGACGGGTGAAGTCAACTTCGATGTGGATCAAATCGTCGCGGAGATAACTGGCGTGATGATCAATGAGTTCGCCGCGTTCTCCACGAACTAACACGCGCTGGTTGCGAATGAGTGATCCGTACTGCTCGTAATCGAAGTCAAAAACGCCGAAGCGATCGCCGAAATCCAACCAAGCGATGGTCTGACCTGAACCAACGAGGTTTGCACCGGCCGAGGGTTCGAGGCGCTTATTGAACTTCATGAGCTGTGAACGGAAGCTGGTCGCCGTGATGGTGGGATTTTCAAACGACACGGCCAGGTATTTGCGCAGTAGGCCTAATCCACCATCAGCTGCGATCTGCGCCTGGGAGACACGGCCAAGTTTGCCACAGTGTGCAAAGGCAATACGGGCGGCGTGATGGGGTTGCAGAAAGTACTGTTCGGTGATCTGGATTTTTGCGCCCTTGTTGACGCGTGCAGACAATTCGGTCAAGTGTTCAAGAGTTTTGCCCGGCGCCCTTTCGGAAAGCACCGGCATGTTGCGATCCGCCAGCTGGTGCAGCATCGCGGGGTTAACGGCCATGGGCAAGCTGGTGAGGATGAAGAGCGGATTGGTGGCGATCGCATCGTCCAACGAGGGAACGAGAGTGACGCCATACCGTTTGTGGAATTCCTCTTTCTTCTCGGGGGTTCGAGAAACGAGGGCGGTCACCTCGAAGCGGTCAGGACAAGCAGAGGCGGTGCGCAGGAAGAAATGTGAACGCCAACCGGTGCCGACGATGGCAAACCTTATCATGGCGATACTCTACTACCATTCAAAGGGAAGACGACTATATGACGACGGCAAGTAACAAGTCCACATAGAATTGGCATATGCTCTCTCCGAACATAATGGTTCGGCCGTGCTCCCGATATACCATGTACAACCGGATATAGAACGCGAAATACGATCGGCAATGACGACGTTCTCAAGCCGTTCCGGCTCCTGCACGACCAGCCGCACGCCGCGTAGTACGATAACCTTCATAATGCGTCTTACGGCCCTCGGTTAACTCAGTTTTCCGGGGGCTTTTGCTTTGGCATGGTTACAGCCGAAGTATCCGCATGTATGTTACACCTATGACGACCCTGTGACGCGTGCAGGGGGGCCACGTGCCACAATGGTGATCCCGATGACTATAGTTCATGCCCCTGCGCCGTACATTTTTTCTCGTCCTTTGCTAACTATCCTGCCAAATACTAACCCAGTTCAACCAAAACAACCTCATGCAAATCCACTTGGGGCACTGTGACCTTCGCAGGATCTACGGTGATATCGAGCTTCTGATTTTGCAGCGGAAGGCGAGCCGATCTGACCCTGTATCCGTTCAGTGCAATGCGCACATCGCGGATCGGATTGATCTCGTAGAGCGCGTGGTAGGTGGTGTGTAACTCGTCGTATTTTTTCCGATCTTTGACCTGCCAGGGAAGTAGCGGTGTCGGATTGTTCACTAGGTGGATCATCAGCTCGCCGGAAGCACGCAATGCGGCAGTCATCTCGATCTGTTCAGGCGCCTCAACGACTAGTGGTGACTGGCTGTGTCCCACTAGCTCGGCAGTTAATCGCCGCAGTGGAGGGTACGGGCTGTTCATATAAGCCCCACCCACGTCGCCTGCGACGTAGATGGCTTGTCCCTTGCCGAACGAATTCAAAGTGATAGCCGGTTGGCCGGAGTTGTGCTCGGTATCTGTGCTGAAGGTATTGAGCGCCTTTGGTTCTTTTATGGTGCTTCTGGTGCAGAGGATGTCAGTATGCTTGGCGGCGGTGACTTCCGAATCTTGCCCGTAGAAGCAAAGGATCTCGCCCACCCGCGCGGTCAACCGGTCGTCGTGAGGAATGTAGATGATGGGATGGGCTTCGCCGTCGCTGGTAACTCCCTGATACTCGACCCCCATAACATCGCCAAGGGCGAAATGCCCTCGCTCTTGGCCCCATTCGTCCAGCAGCGAGGTCTGGTGTGTCGCGACCAGCGTGCCGCCCTGGTCTACGAAGTTTCGAATCGCGTCGCAGTGGGCATCGGCCAGGCAGACACTATTGGCGAGGAAGAGAACCCGGTACTGCGACAATCGCTCCTTCGTGAGGTGCTCATCGAGCGCGATGTCCAGCACCACGTGGGCTCTGTTGAGCATCTCGTAAACACCGTACATATCCGGCTGGCCCAATTGGTGAAAGTGTACCTTGCCGGTGTTCTTGGGAATTTCTGACGGTTTGAAGTCACGGTTCATTTGGGAATAATGCAGTGCCACGTCTTTGACCGTATCGCCCTCGATGTAAGCGACCCGTTTCTTGAGCTCGGTAAAGAGCTGCTTGATGGTATTCTTCCGAAAGCGGGTGACATCTCCTAGGGGGGCACCGCATTGCGTGCCGCCGTTGGCCACCGAGGCAAAACAACAGACCGCCGCCGAGTAGACCTCGGCCTGCGGCGCTATACCGAACCCCTTGAGGGATTGAGTAACATTGCGAAAGATGGAAAATGGGGTCCCGGTCGAGCGCAATACCTTGCCGACGAAACCGGGTTCCCGCAGGGACCGAAAGGTCTCGACGAAGAAATGACCGCCCACTTCTTCCAATCGATACGAGCTTATCGGATGTCCATCGGACCAATCAGTTTGAGGACGCACGTAAGAATTCAGATCCATGATGGCATCCGGATATTTCTCATGGACTGCTGCGAACAGATGATGCATGAAGTCGATCATCTTCTCGTACCGCCAGTTGACGAAACGCCGGAAAGTCATGGAGTCGAAGTCTACCTTGCGCGGGATCTCCAATCCTGTTTCAGTGCGGAAGAGTTCTTCGCAGTAAGAACAGCAGCAGGAGGGTGACCACGGTCGGTCCTCGTGGGTACCGTAGTTGGTGTCGTCGAAGTAGAAACCGTCCAGGTCCAAGTTGTCCATGAACTCAATCAAATATGCAGGCAGCCAGTCCCTGTACGGCGAATTGAAGCAGAACCAGCCCAGGTTCTCCGGTTCTGATCGGCCATCATCGAGGAACCTCATCTGCCATTCGGGGTGCAACAGCAACAAAGGTTTGGTATAGATGATCGGATAATAGCTTAGCGCAATGATTCCCTTTTCGTGGACGCGCTCGAGAAAGAGCGGTAGGAGATCGTTGTCCACGTTCGGATGGGGAGGCAGCATCTTGGAGCGGAAGCGCGGGGTCCCGCGGTTGAATTCACCGCCAACGATACAAACCTCGAACCCGGCATCACTTATGTTATCCACGTACTCATCGACCGTCGGGTCAGGAAACAACTGACCCCCCATCGAGGGTTCTGGATAGTTCATCCAGAACCGCTTGCCCCCTTCCACGCGACATACACGTCGCTCGTACGGCAGTTCAGCCAACCTCTGGGCTGTGCTTCCCACTCGTTTCAATCCTGGTCCCTTCTCTCCTGTTCAGTATTAGCGGCTGGCAACTGTAGCGATCTGTCTTTCTTGGGTGCAAACTTCGTCCAGGGCAAACCCCGCGAATCACGTTTACGGACTCAGTTCCAACTCCGATGCGGACACACCAAATTTGGAGTATAGGACAAATACAGGCCGTTATCGAGTTGCGCCGAAGGGCCGTGTCGCTCTAGTGCGGCGTTTTAAGTTGCATTTTCAGCCTATGGGTTAAGGGCCATGGGAAACAGCCGCGAAGAGCTAGTTGGGTGTGGACTTCATCTTCTACAAGCAACAGTTCGACACATCCATTGCTGCGGGGGAACTGACTTTGACTGTGCTGGCGGCGATCGCGGCGATTCATCGCGCGCCAACAGGCGATTACACTAGTTCCTCATCGGACGGCAAAACCATTCGAGGAACTGCGAACAGAATTGGTACAACCCAATACGTCAGTATCTATTTGTCGGAGCGCAGGCTAAAGAATTGGCAGTAGAAGCATTTCGTGCTACAGGCTATTATTTTGATTCTATCAAATCAATGATAGAATAACTAAACCCGCATAAATGTACAATTTTCATAAGCCCCCGGTTAACTCAGTGCTTTTTCTTTGCCATGCGGTAACCCTGGAAGCATAGCCGTTAACGCATAAAAAGGATCACGCACTGGTGGCCACATCCGCCCAGTCGATTTCATCAACCTGCACAGGATCACAGGTAACGTAATCGAGCATATCTCCCATGGTAGCTTCGATATCATCGGTATTGTCAGCATCCCATAAGCAGTAAAAGGTGTCAGTTTTACCATATGGAATTGGGTTCCAGCTCTTAAGGCAACGAGCAGGCGTTTCACCCGCCGCCATCGCCTTTGCAAGTTGAGGCGTCTCCTCAGACTGCATTATAGCACCAAATTCTTCAGGACTCTTTTTAAGTGAGTGAACAATGATATATAACGACATCGATGCCTCCTTGGGTCTTACAGAATATGTTGTGATTTAGTCATGAAAAGCTTGGATATTGAGATTAAGATATCGTTTCTTCTTAGCAGATCCAACCCTCTTCTCTGGTCTGCTACTGCTTCTCCACAAAGCCGGGTGGGGTAACTCGGTATGGTGTCTCGCTCGTTTTCCATTCTCCTGTGGATGCCCTTCGCACAAGGCACACTATTTTTAGGGCTGAACGCAAAATGAAAGGTTACGAGTAAGAATTCGATGGAAGATGCGTTTTCATAAAATAGAATCGGGCAGGAAGATGAACTGAAAGGGTTTTAATGGATTGTTTTTGATCGATCAGGGGCAACTACAACTGGCCACTCAAAGACGAGATCCTTTGTTTGTACCTATAACGTCCGATAGCTTGGAAGGTGACGTTGTCGAGAAGCCTACACGGCCTAAGCGAAAGCG
>CAYNZV010000194.1:0-5035 GCA_964401715.1 uncultured Gemmatimonadaceae bacterium
AAACAGAGTCGAGTTCAATCTAAACCCCAACTGATTTTGATATGGGGAATACCAGCCAATATGGCTCGTTCGCATCAACCGCTCGCTCCTTTGACACTCCAGACGGAACCGGTCGTGTAGGTGTTTCTTTCCGAACAGAGTTGCTCGATAACTTCAGCAACTTCCTCGGGATCGGAGTAGCGGCCGATCGGGTTGCCGGGATTCTCTATAAACTCCTTGCTGAACCGGGGGATGACCATGTCGGTCAGGGCGCGTCCCGGTTCGACGCCATTGACGAAGACGTTCTGAGAGGGCCAGGCATTTCCCAGCGATTGCACGAAGGTGTAGACCGCCGCTTTCGAAACGCAATACGGGACCTGGTCGGGGCCGCCTCTGCGCGCGCCGGAGGTGATCGAGACGCAGCGGCCCCAGCCGCCTTTCAGCATGTGCGGGATAGCGGCCTGATGCGCATGGTAAACACCGTAGACGTTGATTCCCATGACCTTGTTGAACTGCTCGGCGGTCTGCTCGAGAAAAGGTTTCTCCCAACCCAGAATGCCGGCGCAGCATACGAGGATGTCGAGCCGGCCGAATCGCTCGACGGCTTGCTGAACCGCGGCGTGCACGGCTGCCTCGTCGGTTACGTCCGTTTCGATATACAGGGCGTCCTGGCCGAGAGCCTCGATCGCCGCCACCGTTTCCCCCGCTTTCCGGGGCAGGATGTCGGCAATGATGATGTCGCGGCCTTCCTCGGCTATCCGGATGGCAGCGGCGCGACCGATCCCTCTAGCCCCTCCCGTGATCAGCGCGACGCGGCGCTCTTTGGGGGCGGCGAAGCGTAAGTCGGACATGTCGGTTCATTCTCCTGTTGTGCGATGCCCCTGTCCAAGGAGCTTCACCGCAAGGACGCTAGGAACAACGAGAAAGACAAGACCAAGCGGAGGCGCCGACCGGACGACCATCCGCGGGCCCAAACTTTCTGCCGACAAACGCAGGTTTTCAGGCTGACAGCGTCCATCGGGTAGCACGCTCACAAAGCGCATGCTACATTACCGCCCCTCACGAATCCGACCACAGGAGCGAAGCTATGAAGATCGAACAGATCGATTCGATGCTGATCGGGGGAGGCTTGGTCGTACGCATTACCACGGATACCGGTATAAGCGGACTCGGGCAGACAGCCTGCTGGGGATATCCGACGGCGGTGGAGAGCATCGTCGAGGTTTTCAAGCAGTATCTGATCGGACAGGACCCGCTGCGGATCGAGCATCACTGGCAGTACCTGTACAGGATGTCGCCTTTCCGCGGTACAGTGATCATGGGCGCGATCGCGGCGGTGGACATCGCGCTGTGGGACATCAAGGGCAAGCGCTTCGACGTGCCGACCTGGGAGCTTCTAGGGGGAAACGTGCGGGACAAGATCCGGCTTCACCTTCTTTCGGGCGGCGGGACGCCGGAGGCGAACTTCGATGCGGCGAAAGCGGCGGTGGAGGATGGCTTTACAGCGATGAAATTCGACCCGGTTGCCGGCGATTTTCAGGATATGGGCCAGGCGCGCCTGATCCAGGACGCGGTGGCGATTACGGCGGCGGCTCGCGAGGCAGGAGGCCCGGATCTCGATCTTATCATAGAGCTTCACCGGAAGCTGACGCCGATGGTCGCGCTCGGCCTTGCCGAGGCGCTCAAGCCGTTCCACGTGCTGTTCGTGGAAGACCCGATCCAGATCGACAGCATTTCGGCTCAGGCTCACGTGGCGACCAAGTCGAACATTCCTTTCGGTAACGGTGAGCGGTTAGTGTCGATCTGGGAGTTCCGGGAGCTGCTGGAGCAGGGCGGTCCGCAGTATCTCCGGCCGGATGTCGCCCTCGCGGGTGGGCTGACGCACTGCAAGAAGATCGCGGCCATCGCCGAGAGCTACCACTGCGCGGTGGTGACGCACAACTTCCTCGGGCCCCTGACCACGGCGGCGTCGCTGCATCTGGACGCGACGATCCCCAACTTCGTCACACAGGAGTACACCAAACGCGACGAATCGGAGCAGCACGCGGTTTTCAAATGCTCCTACGCAAGAGAGGGGGGATATATCCCGATTCCACAGGCGCCCGGCCTGGGAATCGAGCTCGACGAAGCGCTGATCGCGGAACGGCCTTTTACGCCGATGAACACCGGGGAGACGCCCTTGCGGGTGGATGGGTCAGTGGCTTACGCGGTGTAAGGTGCCCTCACGCCGAGGAAACACCGGACATTGAATGTGTCGATTCACAAAACAGTTGAGAAGCTGAAAAAAGGAGATAATAAAGCCAACATGAATTATACCTGGCAAGATGGGAGAGACCAGGGCGCCAAACTGGTCCAAGAGCCACCACGTCTCAGCAAAGGCGGGGAAGAAAGCCTGCTGCGGATAATCACGCTCAACGTCAATAATGAAAACGCAGCAACACCTGAAGGGTTTGTATGCGAGGCGATTCTTATACTTACACCTGGCGGCAAAACTATGCTCATCGATGCCTCATGGCCCTCTGACTTTGTTCATCCGAACGGGAAAGAGCCCAGTTATGGCACAAACTTGATATTGTCCTTTCTGAGACAGCGGGGCATCAGCACCATAGACTGGATGATGGCCAGCCATATTCATGATGACCATATTGGGGGAATGCCAGAAATCCTTCTTTCAGAAGATGTGGAGGTTAAGGCTTTTCTGTGGTCGCCTGTGCCCGATGAGAAACTCCTGGAGGCGGAGCGTTGGGCGCCAATCTACATAAAGATGGTGCAGGAGATAAGAGAGGGCTGTGCGAAAAAGAAGATACCTATGATTGAAGTTAAACAGGCAGAGATGTTCGATCTGGGTGACGGTGTTTTCGGTGATGTTTTGTCAGTGGCAGAGCCGGAGTTGGAGGTCCCAAACTATATTAACAATAATTCAATTGTCACGCGGCTCACTTACAAGGACTTCTCTATGATGCTTGCAGGGGATTCGGGCTTTGAACAAGAAGACCGTATCATGGCGTTGGGAAAAGATTTGACCTCCGACGTTCTAAAGATAGGCCATCATGCCGGAGCCGGTAGCACCAGCGAAGCATGGGCTAAGGCTGTGAATGCAAAAGTCGGCGTGGCTTCTATGCCGCGGGGTCTTTCAGTGAACAACCCAAACGGGGAGCGGGTTTACAATCAGTTGAAGGCGACCAGCATGGAAATCTATCGGACCTGGGAATATGGCCATATTGAAATTCAAACCGACGGGACCCAATATTGGGTAATCACTGAGAGATAACAGGTCTTGTCAAAGTGGTCTACCCGGTATCGATGGAAAAGAATCGCTCATGATAGAAGTGCTGGACAGTGACAGTAAATACCTGACAGTCGCCCCTGCTTGGGCGGGTCGATTCCTTTGGACGGAAAGGATCTTGGATCGGCCCGTCGGCGGGAGCTTGGACCAAGCCTGAATCACGCGCAGCAGATCAGCGTTTGACACGTTTCGTCTGCGAAATAATGCCGGATTCCTGCCCTGAATCTTCAGACTTTTGCTGATCGCCTGATTCGGCAACAACCCTAACTTCCAGCAACTTCGTAAGTTCTGCGGGATTCTTTAGAGGTGACGTTTCCGAAACAAAAGTGTATTGGAAATGATTATGCGTAGGAAGATTGGACTCTGTATCGTGCTGGCTGTTTTCGCGGTCACTTGCGTGGAGGGTGTGTCGCACCTCACTTTGTGGCTGGTGCCGAAATGGCGTGGTCCGCAGGCCGTGTACTGGCCGATGCTGCCGGACAGTCTCCGCACATTTCATCGCGACCGAATCGAGAAGACCCTCAACGACGAGACCGAATACTACAGATTCGACCCGATTCTCGGCTGGTCCATCAAGAAGAACGGTCGATCGGGCTATTATCGCGCAAATGCTGACGGCTTTCGCTCGGAGACTGACTACGGCACCAAACCATCCGCCGATATAATACGGATCTCCTCTTTTGGCGATTCCTTTACTCACGGGCACGGTGTGCGGCCTGAGGCAACTTGGCAGAAGCGGATGGAGCTCTCCTACGACAAGATGGAGGTGTTGAACTTCGGCGTTAATGGCTATGGCCTGGGCCAGGCGTATCTGCGCTATGAGCAACTCGGCGAAAAATATCATCCCCATATAGTGCTAATAGGGTATATGTCCGATGATATTAGTCGTGACGTAAATTCGTTTCCTCCTTTCTATGTGCCCCACGCCGGCGAACCTCTGTCTAGACCCCACTTTGCGGTTGAGGAAGGTCGTTTGGTCGTGCACAAGAACCCGATTGAAACCTCGGAAGGCTACAGGCGATTGTTGGCGCGGCCCGATTCCGTTCTTCCGCAGATCGGCTTACGCGATTATTACTATAACCTGAGTTCGTTCAACCTGATGCCCACTTATTATAGGGCGGGACCGATGGATTTCTTGGCGTCAGTACGCTTGGTTAAAATGACTTGGTTCAAGGTCAAAGGCCGAACCTTCGGACGTCACTGGCCCCTGCTCCGACATCTCATAACCATGTACAATCCGAGGAATGAGCCGTTCGCAGTGGCAAAAAAGATCATGGAAACCTTTTATCAGGCGGTGTTGGCTGACAACGCGATACCATTTATTGTGGTATTCCCCGATCATCCGTCTATCGAGGTATATCGCGAAACGTCGCATATCACGTACGAGCCACTATTGAACTTCATGGAAGAAAACAATTTCAACTATGTTGACATAATGGCGGCCTTTGCAGAACGAGACGGCGTGCCACTAACCAACCTCTTTAACGGCTCTCATTACTCTTCATTGGGCCATGAGTTGGTTGCAAACCTCCTACTAAGACGGCTTCGCGATGAGGGATTACTTAGAATAGACTGACAGGAGGGGCGTTGTCTCCGGGGCGACTTCCACGTTTTTCTTCGGCAAAGACATGAAGATCATCGCTGCCCTCACTGAGCCTAACAGAATGTGTGGCAAGCTATAGTGGGATTGACTCCACAACCAACAAATTACAGTCCCATTCATCGGAGTATTATCCAGCTACATTCACCTGCTGCTCAGCAATATTTATC
>CAYNZV010000195.1:0-5029 GCA_964401715.1 uncultured Gemmatimonadaceae bacterium
CACTAGCTCGATCATGGGCGGATAGACTTTATAACATGCTCGATGAGTGCGGCCACGTCTTCATCGGTAACCGATCCAGGTGCCTGGAATGCCAATTCCGGCAAGGGGTAACGATGGCCCGATAGGCGCGAACTTTCCAGGGCCAGGGAGAGAAGAGCCGGCCACAGGTAGATCGAATTAGAATTAGCCTGGATGCGCCGCAACTCCGCCCTCGCCTCGCGACGCCACTGGTTGCGACGCCACACCACCAACACAAACACCGCAAAACAAAGGGCAGCAAAAACCGCCAAGGGCCAAATGGCAAATTCCAAGCCAAACCCCGCGTTGGCTTCGGGAGGCAGGTGAATGTCGCGAAGCTGCACGATCACTTCGTCAACAGTCATCGGCTGCTTCCCTTGGAAAACAATGCGGTACCGGTGTCTTCAACGACTTGGACACCCGCTTGATCCAAGACACGGCGCAAATCACCGCGAATTTCCTCGACTGCATCGCTATGGCGTGCGGCGCCTGCACGGGTAACCACAGCGGTGGACCGCGCCGCATCATGGCTAATACGGATCGGGTACCGTCCAACCGGAACCGGTTGGTCGTAAATTGCATCCTCAATGACTACTGCGCGCAGCACGCGGTGGCCAGCAAGCTTGCGCGCCACAGTGGCCAACCGGCCAAGCGGGCCACCAAAATCACTGAGAATGGTTATTTCATCTCCTCGCCTGAGGACGGCGGCGGCACGATCCACGGCGACCTCCAACACATCTTCGTCGGGCTCTTGCTCAGACGCAACATTATCGCCCGAGTAGGACTTGGCACTCATGGCGGCATAGCTGTCCACCAACCGACCGAGTATGCGGATCACTTGCCCTCGTCCCCGGCGGGGTTCGATGGGGTCATCTTCCGGCAATACTAAGAGACCGATAGGTTCGTGCAAATTGAACGCCTCCCAGGCAAGCCGCGCAGCAATCAGAGCAGCGGTTTTCGCCATTGGGTGCTCGGTGGTTGCAAAACCCATGGGGGGGCGAAAGTCGACCACTAACATCCGCGCCAAATGTGATTCAGCAACGAAACGCTTCATCTGGGCGCGCCCGGTACGCGCAGTGGAACGCCAATCCATGAAACGTAAATCGTCCCCAACAACATAAGGGCCGCTACTATCTAGATCGACCCCCTGAGCGCGACGACGGCTGGGACGCATCCCCGTCGGAAACCGCTCGCCGGGCGCCAAAGTGCCACGACGGCGGCGACCCTGAGCAGCTACGAGTTCACGTAAAGTCAAAGAGTCCGGAGCTAAAAAGGATCGCACTCGCATCCGACTAACCACATTTCAAACCGAGTTTGGTCAAACCACAGGAATCCGTTCCAGAAGCGCGTCGATGATTTCACCGGCCTCGATCCCCTCGGCCTCGGCGCGATAACTTAGACCTACGCGGTGGCGCAGCACATCCGGAGCGAGATCGCCTATGTCCTCGGGCACTACATAATCACGCCCCACCAGCCATGCGCGGGCCTGAGCCGCACGCACCAAGGAGATCGAGCCACGCGGACTCGCCGGATGCGACAGATGTTCACCAACACCGTCTAATGGCTCTGGATCACCGCGAGTGCCGGCCACGAGCCGCACCACATAATCGCGCACCGGCTCCGAGACATGGACCGCAAGCACGGAGCGACGCGCCTCAGCCAACTCGTCCTTAGTGATCAAATGTGGAGGCGCTGCCCAGCCTTCGGCGGCCTCTCGCATAGCGAGATCCAGAATTTCACGCTCGGCAGAGCTTTCTGGGTAATTTATCACCAGGTGCAACAGAAAACGGTCCAACTGTGCCTGCGGCAACTCCCAGGTACCTTCGTGCTCGATCGGGTTCTGAGTGGCGATGACACAAAACGGCTGTTCCAAAGGATAGCTAGTCTTACCGGCTGTGATTTGTCGCTCCTCCATCGCTTCGAGAAGAGCTGACTGCACTTTAGCCGGAGCCCGGTTGATTTCGTCGGCAAGGATAAAATTTCCGAATAAAGGCCCAGTCTGGAAGTCGAAGCGGTGCTCGCGCTGGTCATAGATCGTCGATCCGGTAAGGTCAGATGGTAGCAGGTCGGGTGTAAACTGGATGCGATGAAACAAGCCTTCGAACGACTCGGCCAGCAACCGAGCCATGCGGGTTTTAGCTAGCCCCGGCGCACCTTCTAGAAGCACATGGCCGTCGGCGAGCAGGGCAACCAGAATATTGAGCACGGTCCTCGACTGACCCACCATGCCAGTCTGAAGGCGTTCGCGTAATTCGGCAAATGTCTCCTGCAGGGAAGAGACATTAGTCCCGCCCCGTTCTTTAGTTTCGTGATCCATTAAAAAAACCTACTCTAAACTGTCTGATCGACAAACATGACGGCTCTGGGTCGGTCAATTCGCGGTTATTTTTGCACTGTCTCCAGAAAGCTAAAGACCGTCCATAAAGTGTCCTCTTCCATGATTCCACCCCACGGTGGCATGCCCTTTTCGACCCTACCGTTTAGCACCGTGGTTAAAAAGACCAAGGTCATCTTATCTTTGTATTTAATGGAGAGCCGCCGCAAATCGCGTTTTTTCATGCCCTGTATCGCATTGGGCCCATGACAATGGGAGCAGTGAACGTTGAACAACGTACGCCCCTTGGCGATAATCTCCTCGTCTCCCGAGAACGGATTGACCGGAACCCATTCATCATCGTCGCTGAAAGCCGCTGTGGCCAAGAACAAACAGAAACTCGTCGCAACGGCTATTTTTGATATTATTTTCAAAATTGCATCTATCGTTGGATGATCACCCCGAACGCCTTCTTGCAGTTTCATCGGGCAGGTTCAGTTCGCGACTATCGGTTAAAAAAAGAAAATGCGGGGGCCCCGACCAGACCGGTCCCGACCCCCGCATAGAAGTCCGCTAAGTCGCCGTTATAGTTCGACGCACCTTAGCTGTGTCAAAGTCACACAATTAGCTGCCAAGCTCAAAGGTGATCAAAGTGCCACCTGGGGGTGACGCTTCAATTACCCTCTGACCCAACTCACCAAAGAACGAAGGTGGGCCCACAAGGCGACCGGTAACAACCGTGATGTACTGCTTGCCACCAATTTCGTAGGTGACCGGCGCCGCGCTGATACCAGAGTCAGTCTTGAAGCTCCACAGTATGTCTCCGCTGGCGGCATCAACGGCCTTCAGAATACCAGCTGGGTTACCATAGAACAGAAGTCCACCAGCGGTGGTCAAACCCCCACCGAGCCAGGGAAGCGGTTCCTTGATACTCCATACCATCTCCTGCTTCACCGGGTCCCAGGCCTTGTACTCGCCCAACGCGTCTTCAAAACCGGGGGTTGCGATCGCAAGATCGAACTCGGAAGCCAGGTAGAATGTACCCTGCACAAACTCCTGTTCGCGGTTAACGATGTCCATGCACAAGTTGAACGTCGGCACATACACTAGCCCGGTCTGCTCGCTGTAAGACATCGGCTGCCAGTTTTTGCCACCGATGAGATTGGGGCAAACACCGCGCACCCATTTGTCGAGCTGAGGCCGAAATTCATTGTTAGCAGCCTCCACTGGCCTTCCGGTTTCCTTATCAACCTTTGTCGCCCAGTTAGTGACTGAGATCATCTCAGCCGAAATCACGTCGCCGTTGGTGCGGTCCAAAACATAGAAGAACCCATTCCGATCGGCCTTAAGCAGTGCAGGCACCTCGCTACCGCCAATGTTGAGGTCCACAAGAACGCCCTCGTTCACACCGTCATAGTCCCAAACATCACTAGGGGTCATCTGATAGTGCCAAACCAGTTCACCGTTGTCGGGATTGAGCGCAATATGTGCTGCCGTCCCCCAATTGGTGTACATCCCTATGTCGGATGAATCATTACCACGGGTCTGACCTCCCCAAGGCGCTGCATTGGAAGTACCGAAATAAATCAGGTTAAGGTCGGGGTCATGAGTAAAATACAACCAAGCCGTGCCGCCTCCAGTTTGCCACGAGTCACCCTTCCAGGTGTCGTGACCCTGCTCGCCTGGACCAGGGATCGTGTAGAAACGCCAAACCAATTCGCCCGTCGCCTGATCATAGGCCTGAACGGAGCCACGTACGCCATATTCGCCACCAGAGTGACCAATGATCACTTTGTCCCCAACTGTTATAGGCGGAACAGTAATTGAGTAACCGTCCTTATAAGGACGAACCTCAGTCTGCCAAAGCTCCTCACCCGTTTTTGCATCTAGTGCAACAAGAATGGCATCGAGACGACCAAAGAAGATGCGGCCGTTATCGTAAGCCACGCCCCGATTGGCCTCGCCGCAGCAAACGACGGAATGGTAGTCAGCCGGCATGTCTGGCTGATGCGCCCAAATAGTTTCACCCGTCACTGCATCAAGCGCGAATACGTAAGCTGGCCCCGAAGATGTGCTCAAATACATGACACCATCGATGATCAAAGGCGCTGTTTCCTGGGAAAGCACGCTTCCCAGGGAATGCATCCAACTAACCTTAAGATTAGAGACGTTTCCGGTATTCACCTGATCCAAGGTGCTGTACCCGGTCCCCGCCATATCGCCACGGGACACTGGCCACTCCTTACCGGCTCCCGCATACGCGGAAGACGTGGCAAGCGAAACCGCAGCTGCTAACGTCAAGCCCAGGGCGCCAATCCGGCCCCCTTTAAAGCTGTCGAAAAACTTCATTATAGTATCCCTCCCAATTTGGTGTTGCATTTGCCCTTTCCACTGCCACACAAATAAAGTGGTGTTTCAGGAGCAAATACGAGGCAACCAGCATCCCTTTAAGTAACCGACCTAGAAGGAAGTAACCGACCTAGAAGGCAGGAAATGAAAATGTCTTGAATGGCCGGAAACAACCCACAACGTGTGTACCTAGAACACTGCCCGATGCGCATGGTAATGAGTCACACACAGGAGGTCAATTCCCCCGAGTCCCGCCCTCAAACCAGCCGTGGACCTAGTGTACACGGTTTCCAGGGGTTGGAGTGCACCCACAAACCGCTAACAAAAAGGAGGTTGAAAAGTGAGAGC
>CAYNZV010000196.1:0-5026 GCA_964401715.1 uncultured Gemmatimonadaceae bacterium
TCTATCCGGGGTCGCAAAAGCGGTAGTACTTCGCGTAAACCTTCGTTCAAAAGTCCGATCTTTCTTGGTTTGTTTCTTAGATACTAAAGATGCTTGTTAAAGTCAATCAAGAAAAGCCTGTAAGTAATTGTCGCAATTACTATTAATATGGGCTTTCCATGTTCATCGACGGATTACTCATGCTGCAAGAAATTATCCCCGAGGTAGTAAATTTTTGCCGTGAGCTAAGTCAGATTCGCGAGGCAAGTGGGCTCTCCAATGACGGGAATGAGAGCATCGAGGTGGATGACTTCGAGAGTAGTAGAAGTGTACGACGGCGTCACGAGACGACTACTGACCATCGTCATAGAGCACTCGCAAGGCAATAAAGCTCAGGCTTGTCGCTGCCAGGGCTTGACCAATTTCCGCAGCTTTACCATTTCCGGCAATACTGGATCAATGTTGAAGTCATACGATTGGTACGCCTTTTGGTCTACACGGACCTGTTACAGAAACGACTCGCATCGGCAGGCCGCAACTCGAGATAGTCAATGACATTGACCACTCCCTCAATCAGGCGCGGGCATTGTTCTATGAGGTGCGAACGTCCGGTCCCGAACGCGAAGGCTAAAGGGCTCTCGCGACCTCTGCTGCAGTTGGTATGGAATCCATCGCTCCGGATCTCGAGACGCACAGGCCTGCGGCCGTTGTGGCGTGTAACAGCGCGTCTTCGACCGATAAAGAGCGCGAACGTTGCGCCAGAAAGAAGCCGATGAAGGTATCTCCGGCCGCTGTGGTATCTACGATTTCCGTTTCTCTTGCCGGTAAGGAAGTGCGCTGCTCACCGTGAAGGTATTGACAACCTCGAGCGCCCATCGTCAATACGACTTCGGCTCTGTGAAGGTTTTCCGCGACCTGAGCCGGTAAATCTCGGGTATCGCTTGTTCCAACCATCCCGGCGGCTTCGGTTTCGTTGAGGATCATTCCGCTGAGTTGATGCAAGGGATGATCTAGCACGGTCGGAGCGAACGGGGCAGGATTGAAATAGATCTTCATACGCCTTAAAAAGGCTTCACTAATCAGATAGTGTATTTGGTTTATCTCATTCTGCAACAACAAAATATCACCCTCATTAAAGCGACTCAGGACATCCTGCATATGAGCTCTGGGAATCTCTCTGTTAGCGCCTCCGTGAATCAAGATTGAGTTCTCTCCGCCGGGATCGATCTGGATCACCGCATGTCCAGTAGGGTGCTCTGAGATAACGATGCCGCTAGTATCGGCTCCAAAGGCGGCGAGTTTGTCGATCAGCCAACCCCCATCTGGACCCACCGCGCCGGCGTGGGTCACCTGGGCTCCAGCCAGAGCCAATGCTGCGGTTTGATTGGCTCCTTTGCCGCCGGCGAAGATCTGGTAGGACTCACTGTCCACTGTCTCTCCGGGACGTGCGATCCGCTTGACTCGGTAGACGTGATCGATGTTGAGAGAGCCGAAATTGAGAATCCTCAATTTTTTAATGCTTCGTGTAGTTCGGACTGCGCCCGGGCCGTCAAAAAACGGATGTCGTTTGCTAGATCGATGAAGCGAAAGCCTTGGTCAATCCGCCTTCTGGCGCCGGCGCCGTCGTGGGCGGGTAATCCGCAGGGCGTTCCCACCTTCTGGCAGTCCTTTAGAAATCGGTGCAAGGCATCTTCGTGGTCGGGATGCCCTGCCTCGACCCCCATGGAGTAAGCCAAATCCGTTGGGCCCAAAAAACCGATATCGACGCCGTCAATGGCTGCGATCGCTTCGGCGTTGTTGATTCCCTCCATATCTTCGATCTGCGGGATGCAAAGAACGAATTCGTTTGCACTGGACCGATAGTCTGGGGAAATAAGGTTGCAACGTCCTGATCCTACGGATCGAGTTCCCTGGGGAGGATAGCGCATTGCTCTTGCTAAACGCTTTGCCTGTTCGGGAGTACTGACGTGGGGGAAAACGATGCCGTAAGCACCTGCATCAAGCAACCGTGCTACCGTTACTGGGTCGTGATCCCAAGCTCGTACAAGAGGCACCGAACCCCTCGCCTCGATGGCCCGGAACGTTTGAGCGACGAGATCGATGTCGAATGGCGAGTGTTCTGCGTCGACGGCAATCCAAGGGAATCCGACCGATGCCAAAACCTCGCCCGCCAAGGGTGAAGCGAGGTTGAGCCAGCTGCCAACGGACGCTTCCCCCTTGGCAAGGGTCTCCCGAATCGGGTTCTTCAACAATTTTGCCTCCGATCGCTAAGTGATATAAAAAGTTATGTTAAATATGTAAATCATTGTAATGCAATATTTTGATAAGTTATTTTTTTCGTGATATTAGAGTATCTACTTCGCTTTTTAACCGGATCAAAACTTCGTCGTATGGAAACTGTCCCAAGGGTTCCTCCCCGCGCTTCAGATTCACGAAATTGGGAGCACACCAGAGGCCCAAATCGGCATCGTCAGTCTCTCCGGGACCGTTGACCCTGCAACCCATAACTGCAATGGTAATGGCATGCTTCTTGGCGTATTCGGTGGTTTCGCGAACCTGCTGGGCCAGCTCGATGAACGCTTCGTTCTCCACGCGTGAGCACGAAGGGCACGAGATGATGTTGAGGCCTTCGTTCAGGAACTTGGGCACCGATCTAAAGCGACCGGTTTCGATATCGTCCAGCACCTTTCGGCCAACGCGGATCTCTTCACCTTTTTCGTCGAATGGCAATGTCAAGGAGACTCGAATGGTATCGCCTATCCCTCTTGGGATCAGCTGCTCAAAAGCGATTCTAGTTTTGATGACGCCATCAGGGGGCATACCCGCTTCGGTTACCCCAAGGTGTAGCGGAATGTCCGGTCGTTCTGCGGCGAATTGTTTGTTGGCCGCGACCACTTTTTTGGGATCTGAATCCTTCAGCGACACGCAATACCGGAAAAACCCAAGATCGTCCAGTAGCTGGCAATGCTCAAAGGCGGAGGCCAGCATTGGGCCGATCGAATCGGTTTGAGGGAAGTGCTTTTTTTGGGCTGGGTCAACCGATCCGCAGTTGACGCCAACACGTAGCGCGCAGTCATTTTTCTGCGCCACCTCCGCGAGATAGGCGACCTTGTCTTTGACGGACCGCTCACGTTCATGATGATACAAGTGGCCGGGATTGTATCGTATCTTCTGGACGAAAGGGCCGACGTGCTCAGCAAGCCGGTAGTTCTCTTGTAAGTCCACGCTGAGGGGAGCGGTTGCTTGTTCGCTGATCTCAGCTAACGCCTCCACATCCTTTTTGCTGTCTACAGCAATCCGAATCACGTCGGCGCCTGCCGCTTCCAGAAGCTGTAACTGTCCAATCGTAGCCGGTATGTCTTGAGTACGGGTCGCCGTCATGCTCTGGACGGCAACTGGGTGTTGTGCGCCGATCGGAGTGGTGCCGATCCATACCTCGCGGGTGGGATTTCTCATTTCCAATGCTTGTTTGTGGAAGTCTGAGCGACCGAACCGAGATAGACGGTTAGATTGTACGGGCGCCCAAATCCGCTGTCAAAATCGGAGCTGCAATCTTGGCGATCTCGTTCATTGCGTACAACAACCTAATTTGCGATGTCAGCCGCGAACAGTAGCAAACAAAGCATGCTTCATAAAATGATCACTCCCAAACTTGCTATCCCATCCCACCAATACTGACATCAAGGCCATTCTGTTAGACTTCGGGAAAACACTATTCTGCAAGCCCCTGACGCTTGGTCCTTTTTTGAAGTCACTGGGAACCGAATTATCCGACTTCGTTGGTGTAAAGTCACGCTGTTGGTATGAATTCCGGTACTGCTCGCATGGAGGCGGCAAGCCATACTGGGAGATGTGGGGCCGAGAGGTCATGGTAAGCACCAATATCTTTGCCGCTTCAGTTAATACTGTGCTGCGCGCCGAAGGAACCCCGAACTTTACCGATATCGCGGCAGCCACGCTGATCAGCGGTTTGGACGAAATCCGGCCACAGGTATTAAGCCGTATCCGGGAGTTCTTTTTCGTTCGTATCGTCGAGTTTATACAGCTGAATTTGACTTAGCTCTGAGATTTCTGCCACCGCGATGAGCTCTTCCTACTGGAGAATGTGGCCCACGCCACGGGCTTGCTGCCCGGGCAATTCTGTCGGGTCGCTCGTCGACGCCGATTTACCAGCTTTTGATAGAGGAGCATCTGCTGTCAAGGAATTGGCTACGAGGGAAGTAGCCTGAGGGCCTCGATGACAATTAATGGATGTCTGAGTTGTCAGTCGCGTAGGTAGACTATGCCTTTGTTGGGCCACCTGAAGGCTAACTTAGTAATAATAAAAGTGTTGCTATACAGTCATATAGTGCATTCATATAAAATATGATATTAAGTGTCTTCGCATATTTGTCAGGGTAAATCTATGCCTATTTCAAATTCCCAGTAGCATGGACCGGATCAGCGCTTCATTTTGGGATGACAAGCAAAGCTATCTAATGGCCTATTTGCTACGTCGAGTCGTCCCACGGTGAAATAAGTTGAGATGTAGCCAAGGTCCATTTACGGAGGTCTACGAGGCATACTGGTGAACCGTAACCTTAACGTTCTTCAACGACTTGGCCCTCGGCGATTAAGCTACGTTGTTGGCTCCGTTATGCAGGTCAGTACAAATTCGACATTCTACGAGCTAAAATAGGTTAATTTTGGGGTCTACCGGTAAGCGGTCGACGATATCGGCGGCGTGCAACTACCGACGGAGGTCTCACGGAATACCACCGGGTTCCCGTGAACGTGTTCGCTAGTTGACTAGCCGTGATAGTGGATTTGGGGATATTATCGAGAGGTCGGATCGCGGTCAGGATTCTTCAGGAATCCACTCTTCGATCGTCTTACAGATCGACTTGGCTTGGTTGGCGGAAGAAATTTCGAACTTGCTGCGCTGGACGTAAGTGCCTTCCCTCTTCTGGTAGCGACGAATTGAGATCTTTTGGGGCCCGTAATCGCCTGATTTGCGGTCGAGATCCTGGTACAAAAACATGATCGTCGCCCAGGAACCCTTGCTCAA
>CAYNZV010000197.1:0-5011 GCA_964401715.1 uncultured Gemmatimonadaceae bacterium
CCACCACGTAGCGCCCCTCGAGCACGACGGGAGAGCCGTCCTTGAAGGTATCGGGGACCATATTGTTGCCTACATACCGGACAGTTAACGTCTTACCCCCCTCGGCGACTAGAAAGGTGGGACGATGGCGGAACTTGTCCCACTGGATCGAACCTTCGACGACGTTGCCACCCAGCTGGAGGCGGATGTTTTCCCAGTTCTCTGTGCCACCCTTTTCCATCAGCTTACTGACGGTGAGGTGGGTTGCCTGTGCGTTTTGAAAACCGGCAGCAAATAGGTAAGTGATGCCGGCGATAATAACCGCAAGGCCAACGATGATCTTGGCGCGGGGCATGACTGCAACCTTTAATTAAGTGATAAAATTACAACTGCTTAACGGTGTTTTTCTTCACAATCAGCTGAAGCAATCCACTTGCCTTGCAGGGGGAGAGAAGTTTTGCGCACTTGCGAAGAGGATGCGACTCGACCATCACATCTATCCCGAATGTAGTTAGGCAGAAATGTCTTGGCCAACTGTCGAATTTTGGTTCACCTCCAAGGTTAGTTTGGAAACCGAATACCAACATGTGTAGAATAGGTTAGGATCTTGCCCGCAGTTTCAAACGCGGCAGCTTTCAGTCTTGAATTGGGTGAGGGCCTGCCAACGGCCATCACTGATAACGCAACTTTGGCGGTTTTTCCAGACAGGCCACTTCAGCCGTAAACAATAGAGGAACCGATGGCTCTCAGAACAGCAGCCCAATACAAAGCTGGTCTTCGCGACGGCCGGATCGTCTTCAGCGACGGGAAACGAGTCGAGGATGTTACCCAACACAAAGACTTGGGCATCGCCGTAGATCACGTGTCACTGGATTTCGAACTCGCTGAGGATCCTGAACATCGCGACCTCATGACTTGGCAAGAGCCGGGTAGCGATAGCGTGTACAGCCGCTACTTCAAGACACCCGAAGGTAGCTCGGATCTGCTGAACCGGCGGGAGATGATCGAGCGTTCCACCCGCCTGGGAAGCGGCGTGGTATTACTGGTTAAAGAGATCGGATCGGATGCCCTGTTTGCCCTCGACTTAGTGGCGCGACAACTGGACAGGCAGTTCGGTACCGAATACAAGACCCGCGTTGCCGCTTTTCATCGACACTGCATGGAATCCGACTTGACCATGGCGGTGGCACAGACGGACGTGAAAGGGGACCGCAGCCTGTTGCCGTCGCAACAGGAACATCCGGACTATTTCGTGCGGATCGTCGAGGAGCGCAAAGACGGCATCGTAGTACGCGGCGCTAAGGCACATACGACCTGCGCACCGTACGTTGATGAGCTTATCGTGCTTCCCACCCGGGCTCTGGAGAAGGACGATTCCGAATACTCCGTCTCCTTCGCTGTGCCCGTGAATACGCCGGGCCTGAAACTAATTGCCAGTCCACTGGGCGCTGCCGATGAAGACGGCTTCCACTATCCGATTAGCTCAAAGCACCGAATGGTGGACAGCCTCACCATCTTCGACGACGTCTTCGTACCCGCCGAACGAGTCTTCTTGAAACGGGAGTGGCAGTACTCGGGGGTATTGGCCAACGCTTTTGTAGAATTCCACCGCTTCACTGCTATTTCTTACAAACCGCCGTTGTGTGATCTGTTCATCGGTGCCGCCGCACTGTTGGCCGAATTCAACGGCATCGAGCGCACCAGTCATGTGCGCGAGAAGCTGACCAAACTGATCACCTATGCCGAAACGGTACGCGGCTTGAGCTTGGCCGCAGCGCACCAGTGCCGTGTCACCGATGACGGCACCGCCGTCCCCAACGTCATCTACGCCAACCTAGCGAAGCATTACTTTGCTAGCAATTATCACCAGGCGGTGGCTTGGTTGCAGGATATTGCCGGCGGCCTCGTCGTTACTGGACCCTCCAGCGCTGACCTGGAGAATCCGCAGACACGGCCATACATCGAACGCTTCTTTGGCGGCAAGGCAGGCACTTCAACAGAGCTGCGTTTGCGCGCCTTCAACCTCGTGCGAGACCTGACTGCCTCGGCATTCGGAGGATACAACCAGCTGCTGGCGATTCATGCCGAAGGATCATTGGAAGCGCAGAAGATCACCATATTGCGCGACTACGACATCGATCGGTGTAAAAAGCTGGTGCGCACCGTCATAGAAGCGAGTGGCAGTGCTACCTAAATTGGGCGGAGATGTTATTTCTTCCAGAAGAGCGGTGATAACAACACGATCACCGTGAAAATGTCCAACCTGCCCACCAGCATCAGGGTCGATAGTACCCATTTCCCGAGAACCGGCATCTGTGAATAACCGTCAGTCGGACCCACCATGCCCAGACCGGGGCCGATGTTGCCGAGGGTAGCGGCGACCGCACCGGTGGCGGTGGTTAGGTCCAATCCCATGGTGGTCATCAGCAGCGAGCCGGCGGCGAACAAACCCACAAACAGAATCGAATATCCCAATACGTTGGCGACCACTTCACGAGGGACCGCATGCGGACCGAGACGTACCGGTACCACTGCCCGTGGATGCAGCAATCGTATAACCTCGGACAAGACGAACTTCAGCAATACGTGGATGCGCATGATCTTCATGCCACCGCTGGTAGAGCCAGCACACCCACCGACGAACATCAATGTCAAGAGCACGAGCTGGGAAGCGAGAGACCACTGCTCGTAGTCTGTGGTGGTAAACCCCGTGGTGGTGAGGATCGATACCGTCTGGAACAAACTGCTTTCCACCGTCTTCGGTAGGTTGTGATAGTTGTTGTAGTAGGTGTCTAACCCGATAATCATTACGACGATGGCGGTGATAAAGAGAAAGACGCGAAACTCTTCATTCCGCAGATGGGCGGTAAAATCGCCACGCAAGAAACGGTAGTGCAGTGAGAAGTTGGTACCGCCCAGGATCATGAAAAAGATGATGACGTAACGGATGAAGGTACTATCGAAGGCGCCAATGCTGGCGTTCCGAGTTGAGAATCCGGCAGTTGCCGTAGTGCCGAAAGTATGACAAAGGGCGTCGAACAGGCTCATCCCACCGGCGAGGAGAAACACCGCCAAGGCAGCAGAGATTATAAGGTACACTCCTGAGAGAATCTTGGCGGTTTCAGTGATGCGGGGCGTGAGCTTCTCCACTACCGGACCCGGGATTTCTGCCTTGAATAGCTGCATGCCGCCTACGCCGAGGAAGGGCAGGATGGCCAGGGATAGTACGATGATGCCCATGCCTCCGATCCAGTGGGTCAGGCTGCGCCAGAACAGTACGCCGTGAGGCAGCGCCTCGATATCCGTGAGGATACTGGCACCAGTGGTCGTAAAACCGGAGACCGTTTCGAAAAACGCGTCAGTGACGGAGGGGATGGCGTTTGACAGCAAATAAGGCAAGGTGCCAAAGATCGAGAATGAGACCCACGCGAGGGTGACAACCGCAAAACCTTCTTTCGGCCGCAGATCCTGATCCAACTTGGTCGACCGGAATGCAATCAGTCCGACCACGAAAGTCACGGCGGCGCTCCAGACGAAAGCTGCTTGGTCACCGTCGCCGTAGTAGATGGAGAAAGGAATCGGTAACAGCATGGTCCCAGCCAGGAAGACCAGTAGAAACCCGATGATATGGATTACGGCCCCGAAGTGCACGTTGCGCTCGTAGTTGGCGTTAGCTGGTGAACAGCTTTTCCACGTCTGCCAGTGCTTGCGGGAGAGTGAACACCACTGCTTTGTCCCCGGGCTTAAGATGGGTAGTGCCGGTGGGGATGATCAACTGATCATCCCGCAAGAGGGCTCCGATTAGACTATGTCTTGGAATCTTGAATTCGCTCAACTGCTTTTTGGTTATCTTGCTGTTTTCGAGAACACGGTACTCAATGCAGTGGGCATCTACACCTGGCAAGGTAGCC
The DNA here is from genome assembly GCA_964401715.1 of uncultured Gemmatimonadaceae bacterium. Lineage (GTDB taxonomy): Bacteria > Latescibacterota > UBA2968 > UBA8231 > UBA8231 > CAYNZV01. Next base: position 3,891 of record CAYNZV010000197.1, read on the forward strand.
ATAGAAACGACCTCTTGGTGATGGATATGACGCTGAACCGCATTGACCGTGAGTAGTTGCTTGCTGATAACCGCGTCCAATCCAATGGTGGGGGTGATTGGCAGGTAGTCGATCCTGTTTACCAGCGCCACGGCACGCGGTACTTCTAGATGCCGTGCCATCAAAGTAGCGATGATGTTGGTTTCGTCATCTCCGGTCACCGCCACGAAGGCGTCCATTTCCAGTATTCCTTCGCTGGCCAACAGATCGTAATCCATCCCATCGCCCTGAATGATCAGGGTCTCTGGGAGCCGATCGGCGATCTCCCACGATTTTTCGACTCTGCTCTCGATCAACTTGACATTCACTTTTGGAGTCAGCGAGCTAGCCACGAACTGGCCTACCAAACCTCCACCAAGAATCATCACATCCGCTATGATCGTGTCCTTTTTTCCCGCGGCTGCAATGAATTCCGGCATGTAGGTGGGATCGCAGACGGCATAGATCTGGTCGCCGGCCACCAGAACATCGGGGCCACGGGGAATAACCGTTTGTTGTTTCCGCTGGATTGCCACGATGCGCACCGGAGGGTAGTTGCTACGTTGCCACAATTCGGCCAGCGGCGTATGTAGAAGCCGGGAGTCTTCTTCCAATCGAATGCCCAGCAGTTGAACCTTGCCGTTCTCGAATTCGATGATGTCGGTAGCACTCGATTGGCGGATGAGCCGCACGATGGCATCGGCCGTCTCGCGCTCGGGATGAATGATGAGGTCTACGCCAAGCTCCTCGTTGCTCAGCGGATAGTCGGGAAGAGTGTATTCTGGATTGCGTACTCGAGCGATGGTCGATTTGGCACCCAAGGTTTTTGCCAGACGACAGGCTAGGAGGTTCGCTTCCTCGTTAGTGGTCATTGCGGCCACCACGTCAGTCTGCTCAATGCGAGCACTGCGCAGTGTGCGAACACTAGTGCCGTTACCGGGAACCACGAGGGCGTCCAGCTGTTCGCCAGCACGACGGGCACGGCGGGGATCAAGTTCGACTAGGATGATGTCGTGGTCGTGCTGAGCTAGCTGTTTGCACAGCTGAAAACCGATCGCTCCAGCACCTATAACGAGAATGCGCATCTATCGATCCCTATACCC
>CAYNZV010000198.1:0-1737 GCA_964401715.1 uncultured Gemmatimonadaceae bacterium
AATGCCATTCATCAATTCGGAAAAGCTGCCCAAGATGGAGCTCTTCCCAGGTGCTCTCAGTGGAATCCTTGCAGGTGAAAACTTGATGTTATCGTTCTTGGTTTTGGAAATGGGAGGTATGGTTCCCGAACACAGCCACCCGCACGAGCAGGCGGGGCTAATGATTTCCGGTAGGATCAGGTTCCAGATTGGAGCAGAAGATAGAGTCATGGAGCCCGGGGACGCTTTTCTCATACCGTCTAACGTGGTGCATTCGGGAGAGGTTATCGAAGGACCGGCAAAGGTGCTCGACATATTCAGCCCGATCCGCGAGGATTACGTGGAGCAATACAACAGATACAACGATACCACCGACAAGACAGTTTGGAAATAGTACAGAGTGCATACCAGAAAACCAGGATTTTGGAGCGATATTTATGCTGAAGGTGATCCGCCATGGGATCTCGGGGCGCCGGCGCCAGCTCTTATTGAGGCTCTCGAATCCGTGCGTCCTCCAACCGGTGGGGAAGCACTGGTGCCGGGCTGCGGTTTCGGGCATGAAGCGATTCATTTGGCGGAGACAGGATGGAAAGTAACTGCGGTTGATTTTGCACCGGAAGCGGTCAAAGAGGCGAGAATGCGAGTAAGGCATCTGCCGGTACGTGTCGTCCAATCCGACATTTTCGAACTGGACGAGTTCTACGAGAATAAATTTAATCTTGTTCTTGAGCACACCTGTTATTGTGCCATTCCTCCCGAGTTGCGACCAGAATATGCCAGGGTAATGGCAACGGTGTTGCGAAATCAAGGACAGTTGGTGGGCCTATTTTGGGAAGTGGAAGGCGAGGGACCTCCGTACTCCACAGATCCGTCAGACATCGATAACAATTTCTCGGAGCGCTTCGAGATCGTCGAGCTTGCCAGGGCAAGAAATTCATTCGCCGAGAGACGTGGGGAGGAATGGTTGGTGAAAATGAAAAGGATTGGAACGCAAGATGGCGAATGAGGATTATCTGCGGGTGGGTCTGGTTGGCCTTGGAAGTGTCTGCGAGGCAGTTCATTACCCCGGTTTCAGTCGTATACCCGATGTGGAGGTTGTAGCGATCTGCGATGCAGACGAGAATCTGTTGAAAAAACGGTCGAATGATTGGGGCGTGTCGAGGGTCTATACTGATTATGGACAATTTTTAGCAGAATCAGAGATTGGTGCAGTCGCCGTTGCGACGCCCAACTTCCTTCATCGCGATCAAGTATTTGAAGCTTGTGAGAGGGGTTGTCATGTCATATGTGAGAAACCGCTGAGCACAACGATTGATGAGGCCGTTGCCATGTTGCAATTAGCCTCAGATTCAGGACTTTGCCATATGGTGGCCCTTACCTACAGATGGGTTCCGGGAATGCGATTTCTGAAGAAGCTTGTCCGCGACGGTGCCTTAGGTGAGGTCAGACACGCTCGATTTCAGCGGCTGCAAGATTGGGGCGATCAATCAATAGGCTGGCGTCAATACAGAAAGCAGGCAGGTTACGGCGAGCTGGGAGACATGGGGATCCATCGCATCGATTTTGCCGAAGATTTGTTGGGACCAATCAGCGCCGTATGTGGTTCGACGAAACAGGTGATCGCTCGTGATCATGAGGCCGATGGCTCACCCTGCCCTTCCCAAGATCTCGAGGACTGGGTAGCATGGATTGCCGAGTTCGAATGCGGGACGACGGGAGTTTTCGAGATGGGAAAACTGTCGAAAGGCCGAGGAGCAG
>CAYNZV010000198.1:1837-4948 GCA_964401715.1 uncultured Gemmatimonadaceae bacterium
AGATATAAACCGCACCCAAAGACGAATAGATCGCCGATCAAGGTATAGGTGGTCGTTTCAGTTCGTGTCTGTACTCCAAGCACAAATGCAGCTGTAGTAAACAACTCGGTAGCTTCGGAGATTGAACCTGAGGGAGTTATAAGGCAGGTAATTCCGGTGTTGGCCACGCGGACAACTGAGCGGCCAGTCTCGATCGCACGCAACGCCGCCATGGCCAGATGTTGGTAGGGTGCAGCTGAGCGTCCAAACCATGCATCGTTGGTGATGTTTACTAAAAAGGTTGCGCCTTCCCTCACGAGTTCTCTGGATATCCCTGGGAAAATTGCCTCGTAGCAGATGAATACCCCGAACCGTTCGGTGGTGCCGGGTAGGTGCATCGCTTTGCGTTTGGCGCCATGGGTAAAGGCACCGCTTTCGGTGGTAAGACCCTCGAGGTATTGGAAGACCGATGGGAAAGGAATGTACTCACCGAAGGGTACTAGATGCACCTTGTCGGAGAAATCGACGATCTGCCCGTCCGCGTCTAGCAGAAAAGCGCGGTTGTAAAGCGCCTCAGAGTTCCCGGACTTCACGCCATCCAAGCTGCCGACCAGCAGAGGTGTCTCCAGTTCGGTGGCGGTCGCTTCTATCTTAGCTCGCAAATCACCATACCGTGGATGTCGAAAACGAAAAGGCAAGGCGGTCTCCGGGTACACCACGAGATCCGGCTTCGATTCGGCGAGGCTACGTGAAAGGACAGCGTATCGGGTAGCGGTCTCGGCCAAACGATTCTTGTCCCACTTGATGTCTTGGGGGAAGTTACCCTGAATTACACCAACGGAAAGGGATCTATCGCTTTTTTTCCCTAACAGATCAAGCCTGTACTGACCGTATGTCAACGCAAGCCCTATGAGAAGTGCTGGGGCAATAAGGCGTCTCCATGCGTACCGGTTTGCGGCAAATTGGGCAAGTGCAACGTTTACTAGCAAGATCAAGAAGCTGAGGCCGTAAACTCCTGTCAGTGATGCTACCTGGGCCAAGCACGAGAAGCGATATTGGCTGTAGCCCACCAGCTCCCAAGGAAAGCCGGTTATAACCCAATCTTGGAGCCACTCGAGGAAGACCCAAAGAGACGCCGCGACCCACGGAGACCTCGGATCCAACGGCGGGAGAATTCGCCGGATAAGGTAAAAGAATAGGCAGGGATACAGAGACATGTAAGCGATGAGCAGGGCATTGGTCACCATTGCTCCCAATGGTTCCAGCCCACCAAAAAGTTGTAGCGTCTCAGTAATCCAGTATATGCGGCCTACGCCGCTGACTATGCCGAACGCCAGACCTGTGAGTGCGGCATCCGAGGTCCATCGATAGGCGAGAAGGGCGGGAAGAAAACAAAACCAGGCGAAGATGCCGATCTCGGCCTTTGGAATGGCGAGGGTGAAGATGAATCCAGAAAGGCCGCCACATCCAAGTGCGATGAGCCGGGTGTGACAAGCCAGAAACACGGTCGCTAGAGTTCTAGCCCGCAACTAGTGAGATAGTCTCGGATGCGCTGTAAAGCGCGCGATTCGAGCTTGTTAGCCTCTTCGCGGCTCAAACCTAATTTGGCTGCCACGTATCCAGGCGATTTCTTGTGCTGGTGACGCAATTCGATTACTTGCAGCTCCTCTGGCTCCAGTTCCCGTAAAACGCGGTGCAGGATCTGGCGCAGTTCTTGGCTCTCGACGCGTTCTTCGATGCCGTCAGATATAAACAGCTCGACGAAACGTTCGTTGAGAGATATGCGCTGCGGTTTTGGCTCGGACAAGGAAGTTTTTGACATCTATTTCGTTGACTCCGCTAGGGCAGGCTCGATAATCTTGTAACTACGTTTCCAATCCTGTTTAGTATGTCCCGAAAAAGTCAGCTTTCCTTTGCCTTTCATTTCCGCGAAATTCGACATGCTTGCAGGTACCATACTTCCTCCATAGAAAAAAGCATCTTTCCATCCAGAAGGAATCGGTAGCCAGCGAGGATACAGAACGTAAAAGGTGTACGTGTCATTGTATTCCGTCTCTATCTTGTCGGCCCACACAGTCACTTGGGGATCTCCTGGAGTAAAAATCGGATCATGTTCGAGCATGACGTACTCTCGAGACGTAATCTTGTCCCCTTTGAATGCGCTTTTCATTGCCTTGGACAGGATGAGGCAACCCAGCGTAAGCCTCGCGGTGTATACGGTATTGCTGGTGGGCTTGACTATCTTTTCCAAGCTCCCATTGCTGGCCTTCTTCCAGCCTTCCGGTTTCGGTAATCTCGCATTACTGACACCTTTCTTGGAATCGGGCCATAGTACGTAAAGCTTATACTCTTCATTCCACTTACCAACGGATTCTGTAATATTCTGAGCCATGACCTTCAACGTTGTGCTCTTGGGCTCTTCTACTGCAGCACCAGGCACGGCCAACAAGACGAAAAGCCCGAATATAGCAAATAGGTTCCTGAACGAATGTTTCATAATCCATTCCTTTTGTGGCGGGGAAAAACCATCGAACTTTGTAAGGTAGGAGACAGAGTAACCAACAACAATGTGGTGTCAAACTCAGCTCAGAAAGCAATGACAGCAAGCGACATTATCTAATGTTTCGGGGGCGCAAACATTCTTCTCGGAGCTGCCGGAAAAGAATCGGAGCGCAGAAAACATCAAAATATTTTTTGCATTTCCATATTTCAAGTGACTCATTTATGTGGCTTTAAAAAGAAATCCGCAATTTTCCGAAAATCCACCCGAATTGCATTTGGATGGATAAATTGTCGAAGTCCTTAGTTTTAGTCTCCAACTGCTTGCTGTTGCTGAGCCAGTTTAGAACTGTGGAGGCACAGTAATATCTGTAATGGAATGATTACGGTTCCCAGAAGATTCAATGATCGAACATGGATGGTTCAAGCGTGGTGGATCTGGTTGCAAGTGTCACGCGTGTGGAGGAAATGCAGGTCGATGTAGCCTCCGAGAAGATCTACTGGGCAAACAGAAGTCGTGGAAAAACGACTCAATGAACGACGGAGAAAGGCTCTGGGGTTTCGAACCCCTCAAGAGGTGTTTGACGAAAAAGACCGCGATTCATAAATCGTGCACTTGAAAGTTGAATCCAC
>CAYNZV010000199.1:0-4935 GCA_964401715.1 uncultured Gemmatimonadaceae bacterium
TCCGCCATTTGCTGCCGCGCAATCCATTCTTTGCCGTCTTTGCTGGTGTCGCGTAATTCATCGAGCTCGTCGCAATATCCATCGCGTATCAGGCCGCCGTCTGACAGGTGTAGTGGCGGCTCATCTACAAGAGCGGCACGCAGCTGGGAAACCAGCGGGGTCACATCGGGAAGTCCGGTACTGCTCAAAGACTCCAACAGTGTGCTTCCCGACTCGTGTAGCTGCGTCCGGATCGCATCGAGCTTCTGCAGCGACACGGACAGTGCGATCAGGTCACGGGCGTTGGCACGGAAGCAACAGATGCGGGCTACGAGGCGTTCCAGGTCACCTATTTCGGATAGTACCTCGCGCAGAGACGCCCGTTTCTGGTCGGCCTCCAGCAAGGCTGCTACTGCATCGTGTCTCTGGGTTATCTTCATTGCATCCCGTAACGGAGACAAGAGCCACTGCCGCAGCATGCGGGCACCCATTGGCGTACGAGTCTGATCAACTACCTGTACGAGAGCACCTTCGCGTTTAGCGTCGTGCCGGTTGGCCAACAGTTCTAGGTTACGTTGAGCTGTGGCGTCGAGTTGCAGAAAATGGGCAGAGTATTTGCGTTGAATGCGGTTTAGGTGGGCAATGGCGCCGCGCTGGTTCTCGCGCAAGTAATCCACTGAAGCACCCGCCGCGCAGATGGCAACATGGAGATCGTCAGCATCATACCCTTTCAATGACCTGACTCCAAATTGTGCCGTCAACGATTCGTACGCCGAATTAAATTCGAAATGCCAATCGTCTAGCCGACTGATGGTGGTGTCCGGATGCTCTGTTCGCAACTTATCTACCCACTCCGCTTCGGCGCCTTCGCCGACGAGAATTTCCGCCGGCGATAAAATCTCCAGCTCATTCCAGCTTTCGTCTTTCGACAGTTCGCTGAGGATGAAGTCGCCCGTAGACAGATCTACCACCGCGAGACCCACCGTGTCCTCAGCCAAGCAAATGCTGACGAGGAAATTGTTACGCTGCTGATCAAGAACTGAGTCGGAGAGGGCGGTCCCAGGAGATAAAACTTGCACCACGTCTCGCTTGACCACCCCCTTGGCCTTCTTTGGATCTTCCACCTGCTCGCAAATCGCCACCTTGCGGCCCATTCGGATGAGCTTGGTCAGGTAGGACTCGGCAGCATGGTGCGGAACCCCTGCGAGCGGCACCGAGCCAGAGGATTTACTGTGGTTGCGGGAGGTAAGTGTCAGTCCCAAGAGATCGGCCGCCTCGACCGCATCGTCATAGAACATCTCATAAAAATCACCCATGCGAAAAAACAATATGGCGTCGTTATACTGACGCTTGAACTGCATGTACTGCGCCATCGCGGGTGTAAGTTTGGACACGGACACGTTCCTTCAGTGATTGGTCGAATGCTGCATAAGACTAATCGAGCTTAAGATAAGCCGATCGCAGAGGGCCATAAAGCCGGTGCGAAAACAAAAAAGTCGAGGGCTCTGGAAGCCCTCGACTCGAACTATTTGCAGCTGTTGTGACAGCAGTACTATTCTTCTTCGGCTTCCTCGATGGAGTCGGAAGCTTCAGGCACTTCTTCTGGATCGGAGTCGCCAACGGTTTCCGCCGCATCCCTCGTATCGTATGCCGGGTCGCCCCAGCTCTCCATCTCGTCGTCTTGATCTTCCACGAGTTCACCAATGGTAACCTCTCTGATCGGATGTCGCTCCAAGTATGCCTCGTATTCAGCGCGATCCTTGTCCTTAACATACTCGCGAACGCTAAGCACGATCTTCTTCTGCTCATCGTCCATCTCGATGACCTTTAGCGGAATCTCTTGGTCAATGTCAAAACTCTGCCGCGGCGTCTGCAGATCGTCGATGGCTAGCTGAGAAAGCGGAACGAATCCATCCACATCCTCGTCCAATGACACGACGATGCCGCGTTCTAGTATACGTGACACGGTACCTTTGGTCTCCGTACCTACTGCGTAAATCTCGGCCAACCGCGACCACGGGTTCTCAAAAGCGAGTTTGTGGCTAAGCGAGATGCGCCGGCGTTTCTTGTCGATCTCGACAACCACAACAGGAATTACGTCGCCCTTCTTGAACATCTCACTGGCTTGCCGGATTCTCCGAGTCCAGGACATATCCGAGATATGTACTAGGCCGTCGATGTTGTCTTCAATCTCGACGAAAGCGCCAAAATTAGTAAGGCTGCGCACCGTTCCTTCCATGCGAGCGTCAACGGGATAACGCGCGTCCAGTGAATCCCAAGGATCGGGATCGGTCTGCTTCATGCCTAACGAAATCTTGTGGTTCTCCTGATCGATCTTGAGAATCACCACTTGCACCGTGTCGCCAATATTCACCAGCTTGGACGGATGACGCACGTGTTGGGTCCAGGACATCTCGGAGATGTGAACCAAGCCTTCGATACCCTCTTCGAGCTCGACGAAGGCGCCGTAATCGGTAATACTGACCACCTTGCCCTGTGTGAAGGTGTCCACGGGGTACTTCTCGTCGATACCCTCCCAAGGATGGGAGGTCAGCTGTTTCAGCCCAAGGGAAATACGCTCGCGCTCACGATCGTAGTTCAGCACCTTGACTTTGATGCGGTCGCCGATGTTCACCAACTCCGAGGGATGTCCGACGCGGCCCCAGGACATGTCAGTTATATGCAACAGACCGTCTACGCCGCCGAGATCGATGAAGGCGCCGAAGTCGGTGATGTTCTTAACCACACCTTCGCGCACCTGACCCTCTTCGAGCTCCTTGATAATTTCGGAACGAAGCTTCTCCCGTTCTTCTTCCAAAACCGCGCGACGAGACACGACGATATTGCGCCGCGCCTTGTTGAGCTTGATGATCTTGAACGAGAACTCCTTGCCGATGAACTGGTCGAAGTTCTTGACCTGGCGAGTATCGATCTGAGAGCCGGGTAGGAAAGCATCGACGCCGAACAAGTCAACGACGATTCCTCCTTTGATGCGCCGCATCAGTTTGCCCATTACCGTCGAACCGTCGTCATGGGCTTCCTTTATGTGGTCCCAGACCCGCATGAAGTCGGCCTTCTGCTTCGAGAGAACCAATTGACCATCTCTATCCTCGACGTCTTCTAGAAAGACCTCGATTTCGTGGTCGAGAACGATGGAATCGGGATCGCTGAACTCGCGGATAGGAATAACACCCTCCGACTTGAATCCGATGTCCACCAGAACCTCGCTTGGACTCACCGCTGCGACCCGACCTTTGACGATCTGTCCTTCCTTGATTCCGGAAATGCTCTCCTCGTACAGCGCCATAAACTCCTCTCGCTGCTTGTCGCTGTACTCAGGCTCCTCCAACTGGTCGACCGCAACATTGCCGTAAACAGGCTTTTCGGTCTGAGTGTTTTCTTGTGTCATTTTTGTCCTTTATCACCAGTTTTATTGTCAACGTTGTTTCAACGATTGTGCCGGTGTTCCATCTGATGCGAATGCGGCGCGGCTGGCGTCATTCGGTGCCGCATGCCCAAGCGACGATCCGTTCGGCCTGTTCCTTGATGGTCAAGGTCGTGGTGTCGAGTACGCGAGCTTGACCGGCGTCCCTAGCGGCACCATAGTCTCTTTCTGCATCTGCACGATCGCGAACGAGTATGTCCTCCTCTACTTCCGCTTTGGAAGTGTTCACCCCCTTTTTCGTCAATTCCACATATCGTCGCTCGGCGCGGGTGACGAGGTCCGCGATGAGCAACACCTTCAGGTCCGCATTCGGAAAAACGACGGAGCCGATGTCGCGGCCGTCGGCAACCACACCTCCACTCGCACCCATGGCTTGTTGTTGCGCGACCAGCGCCCGACGTACCAAGGGTACATCTGCATACGAACCCACACGTCTCGAAATTTCGGGCATGCGGATTGCGTCGGTGACATCCTCGCGGTTGAGCCGGATTTTTCCCCCAAGATACTGGGGCTCCAGCTCAATGTTCAATCCGTCGAGCAATTGGGCGAGGGCAAGCTCGTCGGAGGCGGACACTTCCTTGCGGATTGCCGCCAAGGTAACGGCTCGATACATGGCCCCGGTATCTATATGCCGATAGCAAAGTGCATCTGCTACCCAGCGAGCCGTCGTACTTTTTCCGGCGCCTACTACACCATCGATAGCAATAACCCACTTGTGGCGTGTGACCGCCGAATTGTTCGTCAAGCGGGTTCTGCCGGTAAACCAGTATGCTGTCGCAGTCGACACACTTCCTGCGCTTCGAGGTGCCGCCACGCACCCACCGGTAATTCGCCCAACTCGAGCGAACCCAGCGCGTATCGCGTCAACTCCAGAACCTCATGTCCAATCGCGGAACACATACGGCGGATCTGACGCTTCCGGCCCTCGCGAATAGTCATCCGCAAGCGGGTAGCAACCTTGTCTCCCAACGATACCAAATCGACAAGTTCGATTTTTGCAGGAGCGGTTTTGCCATCTTCCAACTCCACGCCGTCACACAATAATTGGATCGTTGCTTCTTTTGTTTCCCCTTGGACCAAAGCAACGTAATGCTTCTCCACCTTGAACCGCGGATGACTCAGGCGGTATGCGAGGTCGCCATCGTTGGTCAGAAGCAGCAATCCGCTGGTGTTGAGATCTAGCCGCCCTACGGCCACTGTTCCAGGATGGCGCTCCTGAACGAGCTCGTAGATGGTACGTCGGCGCTGGGTATCACGTCGAGTTACCAAGTACGATACCGGTTTGTTAAGGGCAACATACTCCAGCCCAACCGGAAGTTCTACCGTTTCCCCCCGGCACTCCACATGGTCCGCGCCCACCTCCACCCGACATCCAAGCTCGCTGACCAGCAGTCCATTTACCGATATCGAGCCGGCGCGAATCAGATCGTCACACTGACGCCTGGAAGCAACGCCCGACCTAGCCAGATAGCGATTCAGGCGCATGGGAATCACTAACCAACAGATTCGCG
>CAYNZV010000200.1:0-4932 GCA_964401715.1 uncultured Gemmatimonadaceae bacterium
AAGAAAATCAACATGATGAACACCACATCCAGCATGGGCGTCAGGTTGATCTCGTTCTCGTCTTCTTCAATCTTTAGTTTGGAAATGCGATTTCTCATCGCCTCACCTTCCCATTTTGTTTATGTTTGTCGACCTTGTGCACCACTTAAGTCTATTTACCACAGATTATGTATAGATTCTCAGTGATCCATGGTCATTTCGTCTTCCAAAAACTGAACATTCCGTTTCACTGTCCGCGTCAAAATGGTTACGAAAAACACGCCAGATAAGGCGCCCACCATACCTGCCATGGTGGGTATGGTGGCTCTAGAAACCCCAGCAGCCATGGACCGGGCATTGCCACTGCCAGATATCGCCATAACCTCGAATACCTGGATCATCCCCGTAACGGTGCCAAGAAGGCCCAGTAGCGGACAGAGTGCGACAAACGTTTGGATCATTGGCAACCCTTGATTAGCTGCCATCGAGAAGCGAGATACGATGCCGTCTCGAATTTGATGCGCTTGCCAGGATTTTCGCTCTTCCCGCGCCTCCCATTCGTTCAGGGCTTCCCTAGCAAGGCGTCTCATACCCGTGCGAAAGAACATCAAGCGCTCCAAGATGAGGATCCACAGGAACAGGATCACCCACCCGATCAACCTGAGTACTGGACCGCCCAACTCCAGGAAATCGCGGATTGCCTCATAAGCGTCTAATAGCGATTGCATCAAGTCACTCCTCGCTCGGAGGGTCCGCTGCACCTTGTCGGTGCAGTCGGACCTACCGCCTGCGTTATCTAACCTTCAGACGCTGCCGTTTTCTCTGACTGCGTTGCCACGATACCGGAACTCTGCTCTTGCAGAATCTGGATGATCCTACGGCTGCGGCCACTGACCACAGTGTGCAGCAGCACAGTTGGAATCGCGACAGTCAGGCCGAGCACGGTAGTGACCAAGGCCTGCGAAATACCGCCAGCCATCATTCTCGGGTCACCCGTACCAAATAACGTAATCGCTTGGAAAGTATTGATCATGCCGGTCACCGTTCCGAGCAGCCCCATCAACGGAGCGACCACGGAGATCACCTTGATAATGAGAATGCCCCTTTGAATTTTCGGCGTTTCCTTCAAGATGGCTTCGCCCAGCTTGAGCTCCAGCGTCTCGGTGTCGACCTGCTTGTTATCCTCGTAGACTTGTAGGACACGACCGAGCGCGTTGCCGGTATCCGGCGTATCACGCTTGAGCTGTCGGTTGACCTTGATACCGGCGATGCCCAGGGTAATCATCAGAAAGAGCGAAAGAAGGACGCCGAAGGTGCCCAGCGAAATGATCACGTAGCCGACGATGCCACCCTGGTTGATGCGCTCCAGCAGATTCGGCGTTTCCACGAGTAGCCCGAGGATCTGTCCAGAGGTTGGGTCAAGGCCAAATTGCACCACGCTGTCTCCCGGTTGGGAACCCAGCAATTCAGAGGTACTGCCCACAAACCGTCCCTGCTCGGGTTGACGTTGCAGTTCGGCGACGGAATTGGTCTCGGGGTTGTGTTGCAGATAACGACCGTCGGCGATGATGTTGAATCCACCAATGCGGACGATGTCCTCGTTGCTGATCTCCCCTTCGGCTGTGATGATCTCAAAGTCAGGAAGTCTCTTGACCCTGCCCAGTTCAGTGGCTTCTCGCTGGAGCTCATACCACAGGCGCTCGATTTCCTCGACGGTTGCTAGCTGACTGCTAGATCCCATCTTTGCGGCAAGATCAGTCAGGAATTGCGATCGTTCGGGGTACTCGATGTTGGTGAGCGATGCTTCGAACAAGCCGCGTGCGTCACCGGCCACCTGCTGGAGCACGCCGAACAACTCTCGAAGAGAGCCAAGACGCGTATCGAGCTGAGCGGTAACGTCAGCAATGAGTAACTCGTTTTCCTCGAACTGAGTTTCCAGACGCGCGCTGCGGTCCTCCTCGTTGGCTTTTTGGGTCAAAGAGTCGTCCAAGAGCTGTGCCTGATCCGCGTTGTTGGCCTCAAACTCGGCGATCCGCGCCATTTCTTCCTGGTTATCTCGTGCACTACCCTGCTCGACGAAGCTTAGGAGTTCGGCCAAGCTGGTGGCCTCCTCGTCCTGCGCCTGCAGGGGCGTGGCGATAATCGTTGCCAGGGCCGCCAGTGAGAAAATTCTATAGTTTTTCATTAACCTTCCTCCGGCGGAGCGATCGGTAGTAGCAATAGATCCGGCGCGACCTGGTTACGCGCGAGTCGGATACCTAGGCGAATAGGATTGCGGTACTCGTTACCGACCGCCTCCCACACACGGTTAGCTTGGTTCCAGGCACCAGAGAGGTTTCCGTCGGGCGTCTGGTAAAGCAACGCTACCCGGCCAATCTGTAGAACGTCGACTTCTCGGGTGACTCCGTCGATATCTAGTTCATCGGTATAGCTGAAGATGGTCCGTGCGTAATCGTTCTCGATCTGCCAGGCCTCCATAACCACGCGGAATTTCTCAGCTGCGGTCACATCGGCGCGTCCCAGGAGCGCGTTAAGGTTTTCGACTCGAGAGGTACGTTCGTCCAGCAGAAATGGAACATCTAAGGAGACGAAAGATTCCAGTCCATCAATCATCCGTGTCAACAAGGGCAGAATCTGGCGTTCAACCACCTGGACCTGGTCGATGGATTCGCGAAGGTTTGCGAGTTCCTGATTTTGGTCCGCGATTTGTCTGTCAAGCAAGGTGTTATAGACAAGGAGTCCATCGACCTCCTTCATCACCGCCCGGAACTCTTCGCCCAACGATCTCGTCTCAGTGATGATCTCGTCGATTTGTTCCTGCGCCGCCTGTGCCTGCTGAATACGGGCAGTCTCGAGTTCGATAATTCTATCTACCGCCATCTGGCCCGCGGCCATCTGTGCGGTGAAGATCGCACCGAGAGTGCTAAGGATCAGCACTGCGTTATGTTTGGCTCTCATGCCCACTCCTCAAAGTCTAAGGTAAGAGTATCAACTCTAGTTTTTTTTACACTGACAGGTCGACGGGTTCGCGATTGTTCCCCGAGTTCCTTCTTGATTAGATCAATCTGCTTGTAACAGTTACCAAAGCGCCCGCGCAGAAACACTGTCCCTCTGTGTCCCGAGCGCTAGGGCCCGAAGGATAGCGCAAAACCGCGGATCGGTGCTACAAGATCTAGCTAAAGTCTTTGCCGGACCCCCGTTCAACTCCGCTGAATCTGATAGGACTTCCGGCTGGGAGTAGGCGTTGCGAATAACGTCAATGTAATTATGCAGTTAGTTAGCTTAGGTGATAGCCCCGTTAAATCAGCGTCTTAACGTTGACATCTCCCAACCTTTTTCGGATCATGCAGCATTGTTTGATGAAAACTGACTGAGATGATCGAAAATTACCAAGCGCTGCTCCTCCTAGTGCTGCTTAGTGACGGCAGGTGCGGGCGTTTGGTGTGACGACGAAGACCGACGCAAACCCCGCACCCGAAAGGCTGCGGGGTTTTTTTTTGACGTCTTTCCTTCATTCGGTAACCAGTCCTTATTTAATGTGAGGTTAATGCAATGGAACTCTTTGTGGAGTCGGATGCCAGTCCAGAGGTACTCAGTGGGGAACGGATCGCGGTGCTTGGCTATGGTAGTCAGGGTCGTGCTCATGCCTTGAATCTTCGCGATTCCGGCTATGAGGTAGTAGTCGGCTTGCGACCGGACGGATCGACGCGGGTGAAAGCCGAGAACGACGGTTTCGCCGTGCAGAATTTCCAACAAGCGGCGGAAGGTGCGGGACTTATCGCATTCTTGACTCCCGATATGGTTCAGGCCGAGATCTACGAACGCATTCTCCCTCAGATACGACCAAATGCTACTGTCCTGTTTGCCCACGGTTTCAACATCCATTTCGGCCGGATCAATTCTCGAGAAGATCTCGACGTTGTTTTGATTGCGCCCAAGGGACCCGGAGATCTCGTTCGGCGTCAGTACGAAGCCGGACGCGGTGTCCCCTGCCTCATAGCGGTTCATCAGGACGTGACAGGTCAGGCTGAGGCACGCGCCCTCGCCTACGCCCATGGCCTGGGCGGCACCAGAGGAGGTGTGTTGAGGACAACTTTCGCGGAGGAAACCGTAACGGACCTGTTTGGCGAACAGGCTGTGTTGTGCGGTGGTCTGTCTGAATTGATCGTTCGCGGCTTCAACACACTGGTGAAAGCGGGTTATCAGCCAGAAGTCGCGTATTTCGAGTGTATGCACGAAGTGAAGCTCATCGTTGACCTATTGCACGAAGGTGGCCTTGCGAAGATGCACGAATTCGTGAGTGAGACCGCTAAGTACGGTGATCTAACCAGTGGGCCAAAAGTCGTGGACGACGACACGAGTGAAAAGATGCTCGGAGTCCTCAAGGAAATCCAGGATGGGACGTTCGCAACGAATTGGGTTACCGAATACGAATCCGGCCTGCCCGAATACAAACGCCTCCTTCAGGAGGACCTTGATAGCGATATCGAGACCGTGGGCGCTCAGCTTAGGGGGCGAATGGCTTGGTTGCAGGAGTGATGGCATAAGATTCGTAGGTCCCCTCCAGGAGATTAAGGAGAAGGAACATGAACGCAGTAAATGACGACAGAGTCGCCATATTTGACACGACGTTAAGAGATGGCGAGCAGGCTCCCGGCTGCAGCATGACTCTCAACGAGAAACTCCGTGTTGCCACTGCGCTTCGGGATCTTAAAGTAGACATCATAGAGGCAGGTTTCCCGGCCGCTTCACCGGGTGACTTCGAATCCGTTCGTTCGATCGCGCGTACTATCGAAGGCCCCACCATCTGCGGTTTAGCTCGCTGCAACTCGAAAGATATTAAGTACGCTTGGGACGCGGTGAAGGATTCGGCAAAACCTCGTATCCATGTGTTCGTTGCAACGAGTCAGATCCACCGCGAACACAAACTACAGATGGCAAAAGAAGAGATTC
>CAYNZV010000201.1:0-4912 GCA_964401715.1 uncultured Gemmatimonadaceae bacterium
TAAGCATTTACCTGGAATATTAACTGGCATTGGAATAATAGGTACTTTTTTGGGCAGATGAACGGCTCGTGGGGATCAAACACCTCCAGGTGTAGATGCCAGTCTGGTTCACTATGGTTGCGGTCAAGAAAATCCATCGCCCTCAAGAAACACTGAGGCGTGGGGTAATCCTCATCTTTCTCGGTATCAAAAAAAGCTCGGTTTGCCCAGTAGGTGCGCCGGTTTCGTCCACGGTAATGAGGGGCCTGGGGTTCTCCCACCGAAGGACGCCAAGGGTCCCAAGTCTGCCCGCGCTGAAACTCCCAGGTGTCGAAGCAGGTGTGATACCCTTCTCCACCAGTGCGGAAGTAATGGAAGTGGTCGGTGATCAAATGGCTGTAGGTACCGCGTTGTCGCCTCAGTTCCGGTTGTAGACAGATATCCCAAGGTTGTATTGGCCCCCATGGCTTTTCGAGAAAGTCCATGCGTCCGGTGTATAGATCACGTCGCGCCGGCATACATGGCATTGAACAGCAGTAATGGTTGTCGAACACAACGCCCCGTTGGGCGAGACGGTCGATGTTGGGCGTTTGGACCCAGGAATTTCCGTAGGCATGGAGGTAATGCCGGTTCAGGGAGTCCATCAGGATAAAGATCGTTTTCATCTGTCTTGTGCGAAGTTGATATGGATACTCAAAAACGGGCCACAAACGGTGCCGTTGTCAACCCGCACTTAATAAATTTATTCCTCGAACACGCTCTAGTTGACTTTGCATCACTCGGTTAGTTAGCATAGACCGCTGACAAAAGTCGGTCCTTGATTTAAGGTTGCTTGCCTGATGACACGTCCCCTCGGAACCCAGCTGGTCGGCAGTTACACCAAACCCGGCTGGTTGATCCGCCACCAACGCGTCACTACGCCGTACGACGACGATTTCTGGCGACCTGAGCCCGCAGTACTTGCCGAAGCCCAGGACGACGCTACCCTGTTGGCCATCGCTGACCAGGAACGGGCCGGGTTAGACGTGGTGACCGACGGCGAACAACGCCGACAGCGATTCGACTCCTACTTTTTTCAGTGCTTAGAGGGCCTGGATACTAAAAGGTTGGGTGCTTGGTCGATGCGGGAGCGGGACATGAGCTTCCTCGATCTCGCTCCCGAAATCGAGGAACGGCTGAAAAAGGCGGAGGCACCGAGAGTCACGGGTGAGGTGTGCTGTGGCGGACCGATAACCTTAGAGGACCTTCGCTTTCTCAAATGCCATGCCCGCAAACCTGTGAAGATGACCGTAATTGGACCGCTCACTACAGCCTGCCGACTGGCGAATGCGTATTATGAAAATGAAGCTGCGCTGGGCATGGCGGTTGCCGGCGTGATCAACAGTGAACTGCGGGTGCTGCAGAAGGAAGGGCTCGATCTGGTTCAGTTGGACGAACCTGATTTCCATTTTCGCCACGATCAGGCGCGCGCCTGGGGTACCGCTGCACTGGATCGAGCCTTGGACGGGATCGAGACTACCACCGTGGTCCATGTCTGTTACGGTTACGCAACCATCGGTTCAAAAAGAGTCGATCCGTCCTACGGCAAAGCGATCGAGGCGATTGCAGCATCCAGAGCAGATCAGATCTGTCTCGAGTACGAGCAGCCGGGACACGGACCGGAACTGTTGCGCCATTGTGGTGACAAGGTAGTGATCGTAGGACTGCTCGACTTGAGCACCGAAGAGGTCGAAGACCCGGCCCGTGTAGCAGATCGCATCCGGGAGATCCTTGGCCAGGTTCCTCCCGAGCGGGTTAACTTGGCGCCGGATTGCGGTATGTGGTTCCTGCCTCGGAACGTCGCCTATCGCAAGCTGCGAGCACTGGTTGCCGGTGCAGACTTGGTTCGCGGTGAGCTCGGTTTGAACTGATCTCGATGGTCGCGGATTATTTGCATATCTGCCCAACCTCAATCAGGAAAAATTAAAATTGACCAAGATCGACAAGGACAAAATGGGACTGCAGACGGAAGCGGAACGATATCTACCGGGAGGAGTGGGTGCGTCGGGAAGGTTCAATCCTTCTTTGGGCCACGCCCTGTACCTCAAATCTGCAGAAGGTTGTCGCATCCGTGACGTGGAGGGTAAGGAATACATAGACTTCAACCTTGCCCACGGTGCTGCTTTCTTGGGTTACAACCATCCGGCGACGCGACAGGCGATGCTGGCCGCAGTGGAGTCGGGCATACTGGCCGGTTACGAGATGGAAGCGCACACTGAACTGGCGCGCCGAATCACCGAAATCGTGCCGTGTGCCGAACGCGTGCGTTATGGCAATACTGGCTCTGAGGGCACGATGATCTGTCTGCGGCTGGCAAGAGCATATACCGGACGCAAGAAACTGCTGAAGTTCTGGGGACATTTTCACGGGTTGTACGATTACGTGATGTACAACGCCCATTCACCGCTGACACCGGTGGCGCCGGGAAGTATTCTGTCGCCATCAAGGGAAGCACCAGAAATTCCCGAAGCACTGGACGACCTGGTAGTGGTGGTGCCGTGGAAAGACGAGACAGCCTTGGAACTGGCGCTGCAGAAACATGGTACGGAGATTGCCGGCATCATGATGGAGCCGGTCAACTACAATCAGGGGTGTATAGTGGCCGACACGCCGTATATGCAGTTTGTCCGCGAGAAAGCCACTGAATACGGGATCGTTTTGATCTACGACGAGGTGTTGTCGGCGTTCCGCACCGGCCCCGATTGCGCCCAGGGTTACTACGGGATCACCCCTGACCTGTGCGTGCTGGGAAAAGCGGTGGCCAACGGCGGTCCGATCGTGGTGATCACCGGCAAGGCGGATATCATGAATCAGGCTGCCCCTAAAGGGAAGATTGCCCAGAGCGGCACCTTCACCGGCAATGTTCCGGCGATCAACACCGCGCTCGCATCGGTGAAGGAGATTTCGCGACCGGGGTTTTACGACCAGATCTACGACTCGGCGGACCGTCTGTGGGATGGAATGCGGGGCATTTTCTCTCGAGCCGGGGTCCCAGTGCGGGTCCAGGGATTGGGTGCACGTTTTGGGATCTTCTTCGGCTCTACCGATCCAGTGGAGCGGTTTGACGATACACTGGATCGTGACTTGGAGATGAAAACCCGTTTTGTCCGCGCCTGCTTCTCGAACGGAGTGTATTTCCACGACTACGGTTCAGTGGTGGCCGGCCATCACGGCATCTCTGCCGCTCACACCGCGGAAGAGATAGACGAATCGCTCAACCGCATCGAGTCCGCGGTCAGTGTGATGTGACCCCTGTTTGCTGGGCAAATGTATTCGGAACGAGCTTGTCCCAGGGATTGCTGCGTTAGTGTGGTCCTTTGCTTTGACAGCGTTGAAACGCTTGCTCAATCTCATCTTCTACTAGCGCCCAGTCATAATTCATCGAATTCCACATGTTGGAAGCTAAGGTGATCCAGAGACAACAAACCCAACGTCTTGTCCGGGGCTTCCTGTGAAGGGCGTCGAAATAATGCCGATTGAACTAGTCCAGAAGAAAACTGACGCTAACTGGGCTCGTGTTGGTGGCCATTGTTGCTGCTCCGTAGGTTTTTTGGCACCAAAGTTCCAATGTGGTCGCGCTTGAGGATTGGCATGTTTTGTACAGCAGAATTGGACATGCGGAAACCACGTCCATAGGTTGCGCTCTAGAGATGCGCGACTACCACCAGATCACCTCGGTTGCCGAGTGTTGGGATCAGGCAGCGAGTTAAGGTCGGGCGGCAAAAACAGGTTTTCTTGGGGGAGGACTAATGGCAGCTACGTCAACTGTTCAACAACTTTTCGATCTAACGGGAAAAGTGGCTTTGGTCACCGGTGGAACCGGTTATCTTGGCTCGGCCTTCAGTGGCGCTCTGGCCGAAGCTGGGGCGAGGGTGGTGGTCAGCAGTCGGGACCGGGATCGCGCATGCGAGGCCGCGGCCCAGCTGCCCGGAACGGCCAGCCACATTGGAGTGAAGTTAGATCACACCGAGGCCAACTCCATCCAGGCGGGCGTCGCGGAAACCCTGGCTGAAACCGAGTGTATCGACATACTGGTGAACAACGGTCACGAAGCACTGGGCGACGACTGGACCACCGTAACCCACGAGCAGTTTGCCCGTCAACAAGTCAACGTGGCCGGTTATTTTACCTTGGCGCGGCTAATGCGGGACCAAGCCGTGGAACAACAGCGACCCGCCAGCATCATCATGCTGGGGTCGATGTACGGACAGGTTGCGTCTTACCCTGACACCTACGCCGGCGTGTGTAACGCCAGTCCGGCCGCTTACCACGCGCTCAAAGGAGGCATCATTCATCTGACACGGCATTTGGCGATCTACTGGGCATCGGACGCTGTGCGGGTAAACTGCCTCAGTCCCGGACCTTTTCCCAACATGGAAAAAGCTCCGACTGAGATGGTCGAGCGTCTTTGCTCCAAGAGTCCGATGAAACGGATGGGGGAACCGCATGAGCTGAAGGGTGCGCTGGTCTTTCTTGCGAGCGATGCCAGCAGCTACATGACGGGACAAAACGTGACGGTTGACGGGGGATGGACCGCATGGTGAGAACCGATGGGCTCCGATGTCGAAAATACCAATAGGTAGCTTTGGTGGTCCGACAGCCTGTTTTTTTACCAGCAGCGGGAGTCCGGCACTTCTTTCCAGCTGCCGTTGTCACGGATCGACTCTTGACTAATGAGGCCCGGTAGGGTCATGTCCATCGCCTCATGGATGCCTATGGGCGATGGTGTACCGTTGACGATGCTGTCGAGGAAATCCAGCATTTCGAAATAATCGCCGCCACCGTGGCCTGCTCGTAGCGCTTCTGCCGAAGGGTTACGCCAGATTTCCGGTAAGTAATCTTCTTCCAGAGCCTCCAAGTCCATCCACTGGTTGGTATCATCGCAGCGGTCAGC
>CAYNZV010000202.1:0-4906 GCA_964401715.1 uncultured Gemmatimonadaceae bacterium
AATATGAGTGCGCATGGCGGATTTGATATTACTAGAGCCTGGGATCCTGATCCCCAGGCTTGTGAGGTGGTCAGACAGGCCTATCCAACCACAGTCCTATCCGAATCGGCTGAAGACCTTGTCAGAGATAGAGAAGTAGACGTGGTCTATATCGCCAGTCCACCCGCATCTCACCATACTTACACATTGTTGGCTGCCGCCGAGAGCAAGGCAATTTACTGCGAAAAACCCTTAGGGGTGGATATTTCCTCTAGCAGCGAGATGGTCGATGCGGTGGAGAGTGCCGGGGTGCTGAACGTTGTCAATTTCCCATTTGCAGAATCCCAACCCATTAATTTGATTCAGTCAGAGCTGGAAGATAACGCCGTCGGTGACGTCACCCGCGTAGATCTTCGACTCCACTTCTCAAGTTGGCCCAGAGACTGGCAGGCGCCTGCTCGCTGGCTGACTCTACGTGAACAAGGTGGATTTGTTCGGGAGGTTGTATCGCATTATGTCTATCTGGTCGAAAAGCTATTTGGGCCGGCAACAGTTGTCGATGCACACGTAAGCTTTCCTGATGATCCATCGCTTTGTGAGACCCATTTCTTTGCCAACCTGGAGTGCGGCGGCCGAAATGTCTACTTGACTGGTGGCGCAGGCGGAATCGGCCCTGATGTTGTTGAATTCACCATCTGGGGTACCAAAACCTCTCTGCGCCTTTGGGACTGGAATAAATTGAAGTCGACTGATGGTTCCAACTGGAGGGAGGAATTGAAGGAATTGAGCGATCCTCGGCAGGATGGTTACCGTCGAATGTTGGATAATTTTTGCAATGCTTTGGAAGGACGAGAACACACTATGCCGTCGTTTCGAACCGCATTGTCAGTGCAGAACATTATTGAAGAGATTCTCGGCGGGTAGAATCAGAGAAAAGAGACCGGGTGAACGATGTGCGAGCTTATTCAACGTACCCGCTTCTCTTTTGTTTTTGCGGAAGCGTCGTAATCGAAGTTCGATTTTTATCCCAGCTCACAACATCCCAATCTCACGGGCTGTCTTCTCCGGATTTTTTCCGTTCACGGCTGATGGGCGACCTTCCCGATTGCGATATAGCAGTGTACGTAGTCCATGGCGTGGCCATCCGGATCTAAGGCGACACGATCTTCGTAGTGTTGGTAGAACTCGTCCACGATCTCGTGTCGTTCCTCTAATGGCCTTTCATCATCAAGGCCACTCAGAAATACGGCTTCACTCCACGATCTTAAGGTGGGGACATAGCTTTTGGCGAAAGCTCTGGCTGACATCTCTCCTTCAGATTCGTCATAGGCTCTTCGATAAGGACACTTCACGACGCCGGTATGAGCCGAGACAAGTCTCAGACCGGCCTGATAGACCGCTGAATCCTTATCTTTGAGTGGTGCGCAGAATTCTTCAACAGTCCGGTAGTATTGCGGGAAAGCCGTATTGATAAATTCATCGTTGGAGATAATCCCTTCGTCACGCATTGACCTCCAGAGATCGTTGAACGTATCAAACATGTTGACCCCACCAGTGTTGCCAAGGTAACGACCTTCCTCGTCGATTCCAAAGTTCAGCATCACGAGCCGGCCATTAGGACGTAGTTCACTGGCCCGAGCGAGAAGAAGATCATTCCAGTTCTTCTTCGCTCTTGCCCCATAGGCAGCAAGAGTATCGCCCGTTGCGCCAACCATGTGGACATGACCCTTGATAGGACAGGGTTTCTCAGAAATATAGTGCATCGCAGTTGCAGAAAAACCGATGTCCAACGATGCATCAGGCAAAAGCTGCTTATGGAAACCGATGCCGCAAGCGCTTACGTAAACACCCTCTAGGTCTGTGAGATAGGTATTAGGCGTTAAGGAGCCAAACCCAAGGAGGTTTTTGAACAAGGCGCTGAAGTCGTTGCTCGGTAGATCGGTATAGATAACCTGAATCTGTACGTCGGGGAAGCGTACCCGGATTCGATCGATGCATTTTCTCAGCGCATTTTCTGATGTGCCGCCATCAGCCGCGCCAAAATCAGCAAGAACAATCGGGTGCCCCTCAGTCGGCGGGTCTATCGCGTCAACTGCTTCAAGGAGCATCCCTGCAGCATTGTCTATGACATCCTTGGCTCCACGGGTACGTTGGCTGTAATAGCCGCCGCCCTTCATGGCCAACGTGCGTGCCGTACGTACTTTTGTTTGTTCCTGATTTTTCATTTTCAGAAATTTCCTTCACAAGTGCTTTCTTCGTTATCTTTCTTTCTTCTTTAGTCAATTTGTAATCGGTCTCTATCGTGCCTATTGATACCGGTCGGTGCGGTACATCTATCAGCCCTGCGTCATCCACCAATCTATCACTAATGGCTTCACTTGCCCTGTTTGAATATGGCGGAGATTTCCCTATCAAGGCAGGAGTGTGCGAATAGGGAATAGATCTATCCCTCCTGCTCGTTGGAGTTGCTATCGTCTAGAAAAGAAACAATGATATTGCTATGTCTAATCGGTTCGCCACACGATTCTTACACCAATTTGGTTACACTGAACGCGCATTTTTAATCACTACCAAGGGATAAAACTATGGACTTTGACCAAGACCTAGGAGAGTTACAGCGCAAAGTTTCTCAAACTCAGGAAGGCATTGGGAGGCGCAAGATAGTATTTGAATCCCTCGCCGTCGAATCAGGACAGAGCATTTTGGATCTCGGATGTGGTGGCGGGTACCAAGCTCGCAGTCTCGCACTTGCGGTGGGCTCGGAAGGTCGTGTGGTGGGAGTTGACCCCAGTCAGAAACAGCTTGAGGTTGCAAGGGAATATTGCTCTGATCTAGACAACGTAGAATTTACACAAGACTCAGGAAACGACCTATCCTTTGATAATGAAACCTTTGATAGCGCTACATCTACCAATGTTCTAGATTATATCGACGATATAGATAGCGTAGTTGCCGAACTCCGGCGGGTGTTAAGAAAAGGTGGACGGCTGTGCACCATTTCGATCTTATGGGATCACCACCGATTTCACGGAGCCGATCCCGCTCTTAACGGCACTATTCTTGATGTGTTTCGGGATCATTGCCCCCATCAGATGCTGCCATTAGAGTTGCCGAAAATTTTGTCAAATAATGGATTTGCTGGCATCAATTCGATGCCAATACCCATATTGAATATGACGATGCACGGCAATGCCTTTGCACGCTGGACCTCTAAAACTATCGCTGCTTTCGCAATAATGAATGGGATGCCAGAAGACGACGTCGCACTATGGCTTCGACAGCTTGAAGAGGCGGATCGTGACGGCCATTTCGGCTTCGTCAGTATGTCTGTGTTGACAACTGGTACAGCGATATAACTCCATACGGGACATCACCCAATTTAGCACACCGATCACGACTGGATGCGACTCCAATCAACACGAACGACTCCTGTCGGCCGCATTCTGGTCAAACTACCCCTCTCATTGTTTATGAAAGATAAATAGGAACATCCAGTCCATACTTCCAGGGGGAATTTTGTGGCTAATCAAGTCGTTCTCGATCTTTCGAATGTGGTTATCTCGGAGTCGACGGGCGTGTGCGGCAATTTTTTGCAGTCGTATAGATATGCGTCTGGTTTAAACCAACTGGCATCATCAATGATGCCCGCCCTTATCCCTCGCCGCTCCGGAAAATGGGTGTTCAGCGAAAACATCTGTGATCCGCAGGTCGGACAAAACTCTTTAGTCATGGTGCTGCCGCGGTCACTCTTATGCTGATAGGAGTGAGTCTGACCCGTGATCGTTACGGATTCAGCCGGAACAAAAACGAACGAACCATAAAGACTGCCACTCGACCGGCGACAATCATCACAGTGACAAGAGCCTTGGAATATTGGCTCAGCGTTACACTCAAAACTAACCGAGCCACACAAACAATGACCGCTGATATCTAATTTCAAAACTACCTCCCTTTGATGTTTATTCCAGAACCCACCGTTGAAATTATAGTGATACCACATCAACTGGTGTGCTTGATGCTTTTTAAGGGAAGGGTGATGATTAGCAAATACAGGCAATCCCCGATAATAAGTTTTCAGTCGACTGAAGACTAACGCTCCGCAGGATCTCCCGCGTTTTCATAACCTTCCCATTAACCCTCATGTAGTATACGCCCCATTGACCAAACGGATTACAGAACGTGAAACCAGGAGTTGACCCAAGATGAAACCGGTCTGTCTCATCATAGGCGCTGGCGCTGGGATCGGCGGCCACGTCGGAAAACGCTTCGCGCAAGCGGGCTATCACATAGTGCTCTGCCGCCGCACCAATGCGGACGGATTGAAACAGCTCGTCGAGGAAATCGAAAGTGACGGCGGCTCTGCCTCGGGATTCCTACTCAATGTGGTCAAGGCCGACAGCCTGGAGGAACGTATTGCGTCAATCGAGGCCGATATCGGACCGATCGAGGTTGCGGTGTTCAATCTCGGCGCTCAGATCGGAGACCACTCGCTGGAGGAAACGACGTATAAGCAATTCGAAATCGGCTGGCGGCTCGCGACCTTCGCGTTGTTTCGACTCGCATCCACAGTGTGCCCCTTGATGGAGGCGCGAGGCCGCGGAACCATCCTAGTGACCTCCTCCACTGCCGCATTCCGCGGCAACCGTGGGCAGCATTCGCATGCGGCGGCGATGGGAGGACGGCGGATGCTCTGCCAGAGTCTCAACGCGGAGTTCGCTCCCAAAGGTATTCACGTAGCCCACATCCTCATCGACGGCTCGGTCGACGCACCGGATACGCTTGGGAAAATGCTCGGCCCGGAGAAGTTTCAAGAGCTGCGGGAGACCCGCGGTATGGAGCACGACGGCTTGATGCTCCCAGCCAAGATCGCGGATACGTACTATCACATCGCCCAGCAGCACCGCTCCGCCTGGACCCACGAGATCGA
>CAYNZV010000203.1:0-4891 GCA_964401715.1 uncultured Gemmatimonadaceae bacterium
CGAGGCTCGAGAATGGATTCGTTGGGATGCTTGGATTCCTTCTTCTACCACGTCCCCTGCTTCGGACATGGCGTGATCGGTGTACGCGAATCCACCATGAACTCATCACCACAGGTCAGAGAGTATTTATAACACACTCAAGATCACGCTGGATTTTTTCCGACCTCTTACATTGTTCGCTCGTTAACGACGAAGTTGTGTCGTGGTTTTTCACTACAGAGCGCACATTATTCCGAACATTCTCCAATTTCCCTTTTATTTTTACGCGAGACGTTGGCCTCTTTACATAGGGTCTTTTAATCTTGGGCCGAGAACCTGTCCGAGAATGTCTCTTCTTACTTGTTACGCCTTTCACGCTACTGCTTGGTTTCATTTAATCGAAGTGTTGCTCACAATAGTTCATAATACGGACTGGCCTGCCGCACCGATCCAGTCATGCACGTCGAAAGAGAAGGCAAAAGATTTTTCACTTACAAACAGATGGTCAAGTTGATGAATGATTTCTCCATCTCTTGGATTCTTGAAGGTTGGTGTGCATCGGCCGTTATGAAATCGCAGACACTCTGTCATGCCGAGACCTTTCATTCGGTGTAAGATCTCCTTGCCTCCGCCACATCTGCTTCTATCATCATCTCGTTGAAATCAGACGGCGCGCACATACAATAGCGCACAATCGAGCACGATCGGTGTCCCTGCAGAGTCGTCCCGCGTGTTCAGGCTGATTTCGAACCTGTTTTCACCATGGACGACCCGATCGGGCTGCACTTCGCACTCCAGCCAGTGGCCGGCGGGCACCGCTTCCAGAGTTTTCTGCGGCCGCAGGTCGTTCAATGCAACATCGTTGAATTTCACCGATATCTCATCTCTCGCCGTGAGCTCCCACAAGTGCAGGCGCAGGCGAAAAGGGCTCTTCCTCGAGCTCAGATCTTCGCCAACCTGAAAGTGCGCCTTGGCGGTCTCTCGGGGCTGCAACTCCAGTTCACGAAATTGCTCGAAGCTGTTGCTACCCCGAAAATCGTCGATGCCGAAGAGCTTGTCTTTGCCTCCCATCGTTTCGAGATCTCCGATCTCCATCCACACCTCATCGTCGACGAAGGCGCCGTTGAAGACGTAGATGCCGTCCGCCCCGGCAGCGAGCAGATTGGTCGCTGCCCCACGCCAGGCAGGCAGCATGTCTTCCCACTTATTCATCTCGATCGTAAACGACGAGCCGATCTCCTTCAGGGATCTGGCCCAGGATTTGTAATTCCTGTACTCCCCGTCTGTGAGATCGAGGAACGTCCATTGATGCCAGAACCCCCAGCCGATGCAAGGATACACCGGCACATCATGGTCGTGTCCCAGTTTGATTATCGGGCCGAACGACTCCGTCATGTGCGACTCGACGCCGCCTCCGGGTATCAGCAGGTCCAGCAAGTCCTCGGCCAGCCAGGTCTCTACGTCCAGGCCGATGAAACGCGCATCCGCCAGATTGAATGGCGGGCGCGCCGCCACCAGCAGCGGTCGCCCACGCTGCTGGCCCACTTCGTCAGCCAGCTTCCGCACCCGCCGCACCAGATCCGTCATCATCTCCACGTGCTCCGCCTCGACCGGAAGCATCTCTCGAGTCTCACGGAAAAAGGGATAGTGCCGGAAGAAGTCCAACTCTATCCCCTCGATGTCGTAGTTGCGCGCTACCTCATCTATATTGCCGAAGACGTGATCGCGGACCTGGGGAAGGCTGAAATCCATGCCCGACCATAGTTTCTTCGGACCGTCCTCCTTTTCCCAGTCTGCCGGCTCGCCCATGAGAAATTCCGGGTGGTCGCGTTTGAAGGGCGCCAGACCATAGGTCCAGTAGGACGACGACCCGTCAGGGTGGGAATCGTGCACGTCGTTCATGCGTAACGACCAGAAGGCTTCCAGCCCGTTCTCGTGACAGAAATCTGTCTGAATCTGCAGACTGTCTCGTCCGTAGGTTTCGACCAGCCCCAGGGGAATCCCCTCATTGTGGAACCCGCCCCGCTTGGTATGGTGGGAGAAGCGAACACCGGCCATGCAGCTGCAATACCAGTTGCTATCCACCTGCGTTCCCAGAAGCGTCCGGGCGCGGGCGTCGAGAAAGTCATCGATAAGCTCACCGCTCTCGCGCTCCGCCAGACCTTGAGCGGTCTCCTGTGACGTCCTCGCCTGGATTACGTCGTCGCCGTCATTGTTGTAAATGATGCGCCGGTCACGCCAGCGTGCAGCTCTCCTCTTTTCATCCATTAGACTCGTCCTTTTGTGTAGAATCGCCACGCCCATCTGCCACCCCAACAAACACCGAGCAACAAACGTAGCGAGCCGTGGCGCAACGAAAGATAAGGTATTAAGGTGCCTTGGCTAGTGTGCGATTAGCTGATCAAGACCTAAACTGACATTGTTCGACAGGTTGAGGAGTGTGGCGCGAAGCCGCCACACAATTCTACGCATTTTCCATCTCGGGCAATATTGCCAGGGTTTCATTCACAGGGTTCTCTTCACGTCTGGCTGTACGCTTAAAGTATTCCCGAGTTTTATTATTGAGAACGCCGCAGAATTCTCGGATTTCCGCCTCTGGATGGTCACTCCAACAGCAATTCCTCAGGTCTTCTCTGAAGACCTTGTGCGTCATATTATGAGCGGAAACGAAACCATCGAGCCGCTGCACAATGCGGCACAATCCGCCGTCGCAGCGTCCCTCTTCCGACCGTGCGTCCCTCGCGAGCCGCAGTAGTACTGCCAGATCTCATTGCCACTACGAATCATCCCCAGACTTGGCCAGATGACGCCACCGTCGTGCTCGCCCACGAGTCCCAGCAGTATTTAGGGCTTGCGCTCCCGCCGTTGCCAGTTGATGCTGTCACGACTAATCACCAGCTGCACCGAGTTGGGCCCGTCAATGAAATATTCTCCTTCCGGTGGCCAGGGATAGTGCCGGTACAGGGTGAACAGCCCCAGATACACATCCTAGGCCCAAGGGTACTTGACGATCGGACACATCTGCAAGTCGCTATTGGGTGGGTCGGACTCATGGCAACTCAGAGCAGTGTCGAACTGGCCGTGATAAACGATGTTGTTCTTCAAGTGTTTCGTAAGCTCAACGCCCGGCTGCACATCACGATAGGGACACGGCGTCTGCAGCGGATCGTCCAGTTCCACGCGCCCCTGCGTGCGAGGACCCTGACCGCCGGTGCGGCGCTCGGCGGTGCGCACATAGCCCACATACTTGCCGAGTCGGTCGTCGTAGAAAATGAAGTTCAGAGAATCGTGGAACCAAGGTGAAGCCGCCGGTTTAATCTGTGTCCAGTGGATGCCGTCAGCGCTTGTGAAAACGTGGATGGAGCCGAGGTTCTCGTGCCAGCCGGCGCCCTTTGAATCGGGCCACAGCGTATTCTCAAATACTTTACAGACCGCTTTGAAGCACTCTTGCTCCGGCGCCTGTGGATCGATCATCACCGAGCCGCAGATGCCCGGAAGGACGATATTGTTTTCTTTGTGACCGAGCCAGTCAAAGAGATTGACATTTTCACGCTGCCAGTGAATACCGTCCTCACTGGTTGCATAGCACAGACTACGCGGCAATTCTTCTGAGACCTGGGGGATATAAGCGTCGTACCAGAGCTTGCAGATTCCTCCGCCTTCGAGAAAGGTCGAGTAAATTCCCATACTGGTGCCTTCCCAGGCGGTCTCGGGCCACAGCACCCATTCGGCTTTGAGCGGCAGATTGTCGGTCAATTGCATACCGTACTACCGCGCCAGGAATCGGTCGTCGATGAAGAGTTGCTTCCGCGCATCAACTTCGATTGCATCATTCATTTTCATACCATCTCTTTATTTTGCGCCAACTCGGGAACCTTGCCACTCGTCCCACGGAGAGGCAAAGGCCATTTGTTGACGTCGACAGCCAAGTCTCGTAGAAGCGCTGCCCAGTTTGATAATAATGAATGGCCGTCCACTTTGCTTTACGAACATATTTCTGCATTACGCACGGCCTTTTTTTGGAATCATCACTATCTATACGTGAACGTGCTAACTGGCGTTTTCTATCAGCGTGTAAAGCACTGCGCAGATAAGGAATTTGTTGGGCGTTAATGTACAGATCGATATTGCTGAGCAGCAGGTGAATATGGCTGGATGAAGTGAGAGCTGTAGCGACATACATTAGGACACGTCCGCTGTAATCAGGGCAAAGAAAAGCCCGCGGCTAAGCTGAGTAAATCAGGGGCTGTCTGTCTCCTGATGCAGATTGTCGTGCTACAGCATTATAATGCCCAGACGGGAAATAGAATTGGACGAAGGTGGAACCAAAAATAAGCTTTAATACATACCCCATTCACACTCGGCTCCAGATGGTATATAGGCTCACCACTAATCAATAACCGAAAGAGATAATCTATGACGGACAATCACTACGACCCCGGCCTTCATCTTTTTGTGGATGATGACGAGGTCCAGGACCATCCTGGATTTACCCGGCAGGTACAGCAGCCCGCCCGCTTACAGCTGGAACCCGTCGTGAGGTCCGACCGCCCCTGGGAAGGACACGCAGTGGCCCTTTGGGGTTCGGTGTTGTACGACGCAGAGGAAAACCTCTTCAAGATGTGGTACCATACCGACAACGCGCACTTCATATGTTACGCTACTTCTACAGACGGGCTCCTCTGGGACAAACCAGATCTAGGCATTGTTTCCTGGCAGGGGTCCACTGCGACCAACATAGTCTATTCACCCCAGGGGACTTCCGGTTTTGGCATAGATCCCTGGGGGATCGTCAAAGACCTGTCGGACCCGAACCCCGCCCAACGTTACAAGATGGGAGGTTATCAGCAGCGAACTAGCGACGTGCCGAAGACCGACAACACCAACACACCGGAGGAACGCCAGGCCTATA
>CAYNZV010000204.1:0-1955 GCA_964401715.1 uncultured Gemmatimonadaceae bacterium
GTACGCGGCTACTGTCAGCCCTCATTGTCAGTAATTTCTCGTATGCAGCGAGCGCACCTGTCGTTTGACCCGTCAGCAGCCGTGCATCCCCAAGTCGCCCGAGCATATCTTGATCGCCGTTCGCCAACGATTCGTAGTGAACAAGAGCCTCTTGTGGTCGGCCGCTTGCCATCAACAGGTCACCCAGAGCGCGACGAGAGTCTCGATCTTCGGGCGAACGGTTGACAATAGCATTATAAATTCCGATCGCTCGTTCCCGCCTTGCGACCCCGGCGTAAATACGTGCTAGTTCGAGATGCACATCGCGATCATAGGCATCCCCCGCTATAGCCTTTTCGTACGCGTCGATAGACGTAGCTACCATGCCCAATTTCTCATATGCATAGCCCAACCACCGATAGTGGGAGACCTGAGCCGCGCGGTCGGCTTGCGGCACCGGAAGGTTCAGGCATGCGGCAAGTGTGACAACTCCGAGCAGTAGCC
Organism: uncultured Gemmatimonadaceae bacterium; assembly: GCA_964401715.1. GTDB lineage: Bacteria > Latescibacterota > UBA2968 > UBA8231 > UBA8231 > CAYNZV01. The sequence continues at coordinate 484 of CAYNZV010000204.1, forward strand.
ATCTTGCGCGGGCTGCGTGCATACGCATGACCAAAGACATACCGACCACGGCATAAAGCGTCAATGCGGGCACGAGTACAAATCTCATTTCGCTTGTTCCGCCCATACACAAAACGCCGACACCGAGAGCGACGACGTAGTGTATCACAATGCCCCGACCGCGTGATTCTCCCCATGCCAGCACCAAACCGAGAAGTGCTATTGGCAACACCAAACCGAAGGGGAATGCCATACCCCATTTCCACACCAAGACGGCAAGCACCACTGAAGAATCCCGCAACTGATAGATATCTAACGACGCCATCGTCTCTCGTCCGTGCGCCGTCAAGTACGCCAAATCGAATGAAAGAAAACGTTGGAAATCTATCGCGGGGGCCGCTGAGGATAGCACCCACGTGCACAGCGCGCCGGCCACCAAAGCCAAGAGGCACGCCATGAATCCATTTCGCCATAGCGACCACGCCACCGCCGGAGCAAACAACACCGCAAATGGTGCTGAATAAAGGGTCAATGCCATCAACACCCCCGGCCACGCAAAGCGCCTTCGGGTCTCGGATTGCTCCGCCCACAACAGAGCCAACAGTAGAGCGAGACCCAGAAAACAAGCAAGAATCGCCGGCAGTAGCGCTCCGACGTAGTAAATCGCTGGTCCATACAGCGCCAACGCCAGTGCGGCTACATTGCCCACGCCCGGCGTCGCGACTCCACGCCCAATGAGTGACAGGACAATACAGCTCAACGCACCCAACGACGCCTGAGCAACCCTCGGTGACATCTCTAGCGATTCCAACACCCGCAGCCACACTGAGTACAGTGGAGCTTCCGAGGCCACGTCTGCATTTTGTGCATCCGACAGATAGCCCCGCTCTCCAGCCACCGGCATCTCGAAAAACGGATGCCGCTCCATTTCTGCGAGGTACACTAAGCGCAGCGCCAGTGCCAAAACACCGATCAAAATCACTGCGTAATTTTGTTTTAGGATTCGCCACGGCAATATTCCGCGATCCCCGCTAATCCAATCCGGCATAGATGGTGATGAAGGTCTGACTAGTCGTCCGAGCCTTGGCTGCCTTGAAATCTCGACGTTCTATGCGTAGCCCCGCGAGAGCGTGTAACTGATATCCGAGGTACTGCGACTGGTTGGTAAACTGAAACGCCCCAGTAAGCGATTTGAAATCTTCGAAATCGACATCAAAGTCATTATAGATTAAATACTCCAAACCCGCTTGTAACTTTGTTTGTCGCAACACTCTCGTCTCAACCACGGCCGAAAACAACTCCTGCAAACTGGTGCTGTTGTCGAGCGCGAACAGACTACGACTCTGCTTGCGAAACTCGCTCTTCCACCGCGGTTCCACTATTACCTTGCCCAACTTCCAACGATAGCTCGCCTTGTTTATGATACCGAAGAAGAAATCCGATTCGTCTAGCTCCAAAGCCTCACGGCGGCCCCGCTCCATGAGTTGTCGAAA
>CAYNZV010000204.1:2055-4849 GCA_964401715.1 uncultured Gemmatimonadaceae bacterium
CAGAGCGTAAGTGCTACGATTCTCCTGCTCAGACGAAATCAGCTCTTCGCGTAGCGCGCCGGCCACAAGTTTGAACCCCGGGGTAATATTTGCACCACCGTAAATGTTGTAACCTCGATGGTCGCGACGATAAGGGTAGTCAGGCTCCTCGTCATTTTCATACTGGTCAACCCAAAAATTGTTGTTCATGTCCATCCCGAACAAAAACTCAGGTCTGTCTGAATGGAAGCGGAGAAAGGGCTCTTCGTAGTCGGGCACGGCGTTGGAACGCACAAAATTATCGTTCTGATTTATGTCTGGTACGAAATCGTTATTCTGGTCCCAACCTGGAAACACCTGCGAATCGCCCTGGAGCCAATCGAACCGTACAGTATCAGGAAAACGATCTTGATCATCGTTGTCCTCAACCAGTTCGATAATACCTTCCCGCTCGCTGTCATAGTTTATTTCCCCAGTGCCAGTAGAAACGAAGGTGCGCGTATTGTATAGCGGATCCATACTATACGCTTCGCCATACGCGAAAAACGGATCGAATCGTTTCGAAAGGTTGATCATCCACGCTGGCGCACGTCGCTTACCACCGATACCCGAAGCGGTCTCGTGTTCGTCACGAAGCACGTTGGGGTATTTTCGATAACTGACGCTCAAATCGTATTCTGCGTAGAGATCAAAGCCTTTCAGATCGCGAAGTTCTACATTGCCCCCGAAGATATGGGTGGCCGTGGGCAGTCCATATTCGAAGCGCACAGTCTGCAAGTTAGTGATATCCTGCACGTTTCCTTCCGCTTGCGCTACCAAGAGCAACACCGACTCCCCATCGCGATTGACTTGGCGATCTGAAGTCATCCAGACCTGGTAATCATTCCCCAGCACCAGACGGAATTCTACCTTGACAATGTCCTCCTTCGGGTAAGCTGAGCGATCCACGAAATCGGGACTATCGAAGTCGTAGCGGAGGCGAATTTCCTCGGTTCCGTCAGCGGCGATAAAACCCTGCTTCACGAAGCCACCCTCAATGACTGGACCGAATTGTATGTCCTTGCCCGCATCGACCGTGCCGTCCTCGTAGGTTATGAGTACATCGGAACCGGCAGCAAAAAACGCCGCGCCGCCAACTCCATCACCTGGACTATCGTCGCGTAGCACGATCTGAATCAATCCCACGGTCTTGTTTTGTGCCACTGTCAGCGCACCAGAGAATGGGTTACCTACCAAGCGATCGGACAACGTGTTCGATTGATGCGCGTTTGCTCCGTGTACTCCAATACTCAGAACGTCTGATACTTGGTGGGAAAGACGACCGCCGAGCAATGTAGTGTTGTTGGTGCGCAACACCTCCTGATCCCGGGTAGTGCCTCCTCCCGGATTGCTCAATCTCGAATAGACCAACGACGCCTCGTATCGATCGGTAGCAAAATCAAACTGGACCCCGTCCATTCGCGGCTTGCTGAACACCATCGGCGAAATTACGGAACGCATTTGCGAACTGGTCGTCAGCGTATAGAAGTACTGCCCCTTGGAATCAGAAGCGACAACTACCTCAGAAAACCACTGTCGAAACCGATCCGACTTGAATATTGAGTTACCGAACTGCTGCGGCTTACTCTGGCTATTATTGAATATCAGCCAACCTCGCGTAAGAAAATTTCCATAGAGGTCGTAGAAATAATCACCCTCGAGGCTGATGTCCACGTAGCGTTGGAAGGGATTGCGGGCGTAATTGGTGTACTCCCACTGCCGCCACTGGTACTCTTTGTAGAGTTCCTGCGGAACATACCAGCGACGCATCGATGGTTCCAACACGCCCAACATGACGCCCGGCCCCTGGGGCGCAAACATGCTTTCATCGCCCTGGCGCATACCCAAACGCTGACCGTAGTCTATTTGGGCTATCGCGCCTGTGGCCATTACAGCCACCACCAAAGTGCCTCTCAAAACCATTGTTAATGTCCGCATAGTTCCGCCCTTTTATTCTCTCAGTAAGCTACCGCGATAAGCTGCGTTCTCCGTTGTCCAGCAACACCTTCACTATCGGCCGCGACGTCTACCTGGCAAATGTAGAGTCCTGGAGGTACGACGTTTCCACCGGCATCACGTCCATCCCAGGTCAAGCGGTGACGCCCACCCTGAGCCACATTCTCTAATACGCGTACCGCTTGACCGTCTAAGGAGTAGATCCTCACCGCGGTTGGCCGCATTTCGTACACCTTGAATAAAGAGAATTCTATCCCAACCTCATCGTTAATTTGATCACCATTAGGAGTGAATGGGTTTGGATGTATTATCATGTCGCCAATGATGTGCTTTGCGCCCAAGGCGGCAATCGACAGATTCACCGAAGGGCGCAGCCCGGTTGCATCTCCAGCGTCGGCCGATTGCCAGGGAGTCATCGCAGTGCGATTGCGCACGGCAACGTCGAGCTTGGTCCCGTGCAGGAAGACCGACGATGCAAAGCGCACCCGTACCAGTTGTCCCCGACCGACGACCCAGCCCCGAACTCGGCCCAAGCCGTTGTATTGGCTAGCCGAAAGCGTATCTCCTGTTTCCGTAAAAACGGTCTGATTGCCCAAGCCCACCACTTTGCGGAAGTAGCGCACTGGTCCCTTCGATTCCGTCTCCAGTGCCTCCCAGGTAGCGGCGTCGACCTCGACTAGCTGCGAGTTACCGGTTCGGCGAAAGTACAACACCGCTCCGCGAATATCTTCCGGCAACAACGAGTACGAGGTAGCAGTCAACAATTGTCCATCGACACCCGTGGGAACTTCTTCGCCGTCGGCGACTTCGCGGTAGTACA
>CAYNZV010000205.1:0-4825 GCA_964401715.1 uncultured Gemmatimonadaceae bacterium
ATCGTTGTCGAAGTCAAAAAGGGCCCCACCAGAGCCCATAATTTCCGGTAACAGGTACTGGCCTTCAACGCCCGAGGTGTGTTCGAAATTCAGCCCCGTCTCAAGGGAGATGTCTTCGAAGCGGTTAGCCCCGAGATGGTGTTCCACTTTCTGGCAAGCGTTGAGAAATGACGAAAGGCAAATGAGTAAGAAGAAAGCTTTGATGAGCATGTTACGTGACCAAAGACCCTGTACCTATAGGTGTTGATGTAATGCCACGATAGGATTTTAATCAAAGATCACTAATAAAAAGTTATATAAACCAATAAGATATGATGTATTTCTAGAAACTAAGTAAATTTTAGGCTGAATAGACCGTAAGGAATCACCTCGCGACGAGTGAATCCACCTCAAAATCTTCAATGGTTATGCCACAACGTGAAGCAATCTCCTCATACATAGAGGACCACTTAGCGTCAGCGACTTGCCAGGCGAATGCTTTCTCCATGGCTTCTTGTGATTCATGTAAATCGACGGCGCCGATCCTCCCGTCACTCCATACGCCGGGTGAAGACGAGTACAGAATGGGGCTGTTCTTTCTTTCGTAGGCAATTGTTTCTTTGATTAGAGTGATTGCTTCGTCGATTGCTTCGCTTGGGCATTCGCCTCGGTAGGTCACGATGACCTGGCCGGGTGTTGCGACGGGCTGAAGATCATCGTGGTGTGCGGCCATGGTGGTACCCGATAGGATCGTTGCGAAAGTGGCTAGCAGGCACCCTAAACTTTTGATTCGATTCATTGTCACTGTCCTCCCAAATCGAACGCTAAGAGCATCACATCGTTTGTTAGATGGCAACCGTTGGCGCGGCGTTGCTCCAATGCGGATAGAGTTGTTCATGGAGCGTATTGGCGTATCCACGGATACGTTGGCAGAACTCTTTACGTAAGCTGATCGGAATCCATTTGTTAGCGGTAGGACTTTGACTACCCGTGGGTTCAACGGTGGATCATACTGCTTCAACACAAATGCCCGCGGCGGAACAACGGGCTTCAAAAATGATAAGGAAAACCATGGAAATCCACGGCTACTGCGATGAGCGCTTTGGAGCATTACGGGAGGAATTCGAACGCAATTTCACCGAGCGGGGCGACGTCGGTGCAAGCTTCGCGGCGACCGTCGAGGGCGAGATGATCGTCGATCTATGGGGCGGTTACCGCAATGAACCTCGATCGTTGCCGTGGGAAGAAAACAGTATCGTCAATGTGTTTTCTACGACCAAGACGATGACGGCGCTTTGCGCGTTGATGTTGATCGACAGCGGCGAACTCGAAATCGAAGAGAAAGTCTCCAACTATTGGCCCGAGTACGCGCAGAACGGCAAGGAAAATACTTTGGTTCGCCATTTCATGGGTCACACCGCGGGATTGCCTGGATTCGGTGAACCATTAACCCTGGATCAGTATTACGACTGGGACTCAGTTATTCATGTCCTTGAACGTCAAGAACCCTGGTACGAGCCCGGTACTATTTGTGCATACCATGCACTTACGCAGGGGTATTTGGTGGGCGAGCTGATTCGGCGTATTTCCGGGTTGTCGTTGGGTTCTTTTTTTCGTGAGCGTGTCGCCAGGCGCGTGGAGGCGGATTTCCATATTGGTCTAGACCCAGTCGAATTCGATCGAACCGCGGAAATACTTGACGGTGGGCCCATGGAGATGCCAGAGGGCATGGAAATCCCCGATTTCTATCAGGGGCGCGTCGACGGGACGCCAGAACTTTCTCAAGAGGTGTGGAATTCCGATGGTTGGCGGCAGGCGGAAAGCCCGGCCGTCAACGGACACGGAAACGCTCGAGGCGTAGTCCGGGCCCAAACGGCCGTGGCCAACGGTGGCTCAGCTTTCGGCGTTAAGTTGTTGTCGCAAAAGACCATTGACCGAATTTTCAACGATCAGGGTGAAATCGCCGGTGTGGGTACACCTCATGGCATAGGTTATGGTCTAGGTATTGGCATTGGTGGCCCCGAAGCATGGGGCGCACCCGAAGGCACCAAGGGTTGTTTTTGGGGCGGTGCGGGCGGCTCATCCATCACTTTGGATCATTCGCATCGGGCTTGTTTTTCTTACGTGATGAATCAGATGAGCAACGACCTGCTAGGTGATGTGCGTGCCCGTAGTTTGGGTATGGGTTTTTACGAAGGACTGAAAGCATTGTAATCGGGCCGGCGTCCCATAGCCTGGCACCGATGAGCTAATTGCTCTCGATCATGGCTCAACACCAAAGCAACGATACCGTGGCCCTAAGCGAGATGACGTTTCGGCTCCCGAATCACTTCGACTAGTCAAAGGAATAGGGAGGTATACGTTGACCGGCGACTACCCGGTGGTTCCCCAGGAGAAGCACCATTTCGACTGTTGTTACGCGTAGATGTTGTCGCCGACTCTGATCATCCGCGGGTCGCCTTTTTTAGACTGGGGTACGTCTGGGCCATCACGGTCGGTCGGGTAGGGATGCCAACATCCGAGAAGCTCACTGAGTTCCGGATATTTCTCCAGCCACTTGGCGTTGTCGCCTTGGGCCAGAGCGGTTGGCCAGTCGTGTATGGTCTGCAGGTAGCTACGTCCGTAAATGAATGGCAGGGTGATGCGCATGCCGTCGGCGCTTCGTGGCTTCGAACCGTGCCACAGACTTCCGTGCCATATGGCGAGTGAACCGGCCTTGCCTGTTAACGGCACCGCCTGCACCGGCGCGTCCTCGACCCACCACTCTCTTTCGTAATCCCTCGGCATCCTGCCGTATCGATGGCTTCCGGGTACCAATACGGTGGGTCCATCTTCTGGGCCGTTGTAGTCCGTCAGCAGCCAGGAGATGTTCACGAGTTGAGCCCATTCCGGCAACGGCGAAGGGACACCATGGGTATCGGTATGAAGGCGCATGAAGCCTTCGTCATTTCTGGCTTTGGTGCCGGTTCGACTCGGTGTGCCCGTCGTCTTGATAATGGCTGGGGTTCCCTGGAGCACAACGTTGCGTCCGCACATGAACTTGGCGATGCAATTGGCTGTCGGGTTGAGCGCGGCTTGTATGAATGACTCGTCTTCGAAGAGCCAACACCAGGATTTCGGGCCGCCCCAGGGCTCGGAATGCGTTCTCCAATCGTCCGGAACCTCGAGGTCATGGCGTTCGGCGATAACACGCAGTATGGCGTCACGCAATTGCTGGATTAGTTCTGGTTCAGCGACTTTCTCCGGCGGAACGATGGTGACGCCGTACGTGTGGAGTTCCAACAGATGCCGTTCGATGTCGAGTTTTTCGGCTTCAAGCCGAGTAGCGTCGGTGTCTGGTACGTTTTCAAGGGCCGCAATATGCATGACTTTCCTCTAACTTCTTAAGCGTATTGATCTCGTCCAGCTTGGATCGTCGGATCGGTTTGCGCTGGACGGGTGTTTTCTTCTTGAAACGGATAAATCCGCTCGTAACCCAATAATCTGGGTAAATCCGGCCACTTCTTGAGCTGCTCGGGCGATATTTCCTTTACACGCTCTATCGGGCGCATGAAGACTCTTTGCCAGACGGTAACCAGGGTGATTCGCATTCCGGGTTTGGTGCGACGTACCGATCCGTGCCACATCGATCCGTTCCAGACGGCTAACGAGCCGGCAGCTCCTTCTAAGGGAATGGGTTTGATGTGCTCGTTCTCTTCGAGATGCGCATTGGATTCGTTACCTCTCGGCATACGTCCTCGCTGACTACCCGGAACCAAAACGGTGGGTCCGTCTTCTCGGCTCAAATAATCCGTCAATAGCCAGGACAGATTGCCGTATGTCGCAAAGCTCGGCCAGGGCGGTGGGACTCCATGGCTGTCGCTGTGCAGGGGCAAGTCCAGTTCTTGTGCCTGCGTCTTAAAAATCACCGCTGCCCCCGCTAAGAAACCACTTTGGCCCGTCAGGAATTGGCCGATGGTTTGATACACGGGGTTGTGCATGGCTTCGAGAAAGACGTCGTCTTCGAGCAACCAGCCCCACGACTGATACTTCTCGATTTTGCCATCGTAGGTCGACCAGTCGTCGATCTTATGTTGCGTCCTTCGTTCGTAGACACCTAGGATCGCTTCTCGGAGACGAGGCGTTAGATCCTTGGAACCTAGCTTCTCTGGTGGCACAACGGTGAAACCGTACATGGCGAGGTCTAGCAAGTTCGTTTCTATGTCGAACTTGCGCGCGCGTTGCATGATCGTATCAAGCTCGGGGTTGGTCCCCAGATTGGGTAGGTCCATCCATTCCCCCTAAATAGGTGGTTATCCTCCGTTCAGCATACATTAGAACATCGCGTTATATCGACTTCAGCGCCGCAAATAATGTGTCTTAGTGATTTCGGGCTGGGTCGCCTCTACGCGAGAACTCTTCTTAGTTGGGGTTCTGGCTTTTTAAACGCTACCAGGGTGGCTTAAGGCGAGATTGAACTCGCTGGCTGGACACCTCGACTGCCGGGAAAGTGGTCCGCAACGGACCACGGATCCGGTTCCTTTAATCACTATTCTTGGTATTGGTAATAGTTCGCTAACGGAATCATGAGGTGGGCGTACTTTGAGCCCGGGAACATGACATACGGCGCGCCCGACCTGAAGTCCGTGGTGTGATTTGCGATCGTATTTGGATCCTTGGGCATGAGCATTAGGTGTGGTCCTGACTCGATCCATTGACTGGGATCTTTGGCATCTTCCTTATTCATCACCATGGGTGTCGTATTGTCCTCGCCGACGTCCCCGTGGAGCATCCACATAAAACCATCGTGGTCTAATTCAGGGGATGTTCCGCTGCCATACGCCTGCATCCACTTCATCGATTGCGC
>CAYNZV010000206.1:0-4819 GCA_964401715.1 uncultured Gemmatimonadaceae bacterium
TTTTCGACGAGAACATGCTTTCCGTTGGAGAGGAGATACTCGATGATCTTGAACTTCTCCTGATCGGGAGTGCACACCAACGCGGCATCAAAATTGGAAAGTGGGACGTCGGAAACGAAGTTGTAATCGGAGCCGTTTCCCGCTAAATCGACGGTCGCAACCACGTCGTCTCCGGCAGCCACCAAGCGTTTTCTGCCTTGGGTACCGAACCCAACGATAACTACCCTCACGTGTGCCGGAATGCCTCCTCGATCGTGTCGATCTTACCCACAACAGCTTGGGGATCAACGACTCTGTTTCCTTCTTGTTCGCATGCAACCGCAGCAGCAAACGACCCCAGAATGGAAGCGATAACGGAGGAACCAGTCGCAGCCAATCCCAAGGTGGCATACGCGAGAAGCGCATCGCCGGTACCCAGCGAATCGACCACGTGCTTTGCAAATGTTTCAACAGTGAAAAATGACCTTACGTCACTGCTAGGAGCCCGATAGGTGATAATCCCCCGCTCCCCCATTTTGAGAATCAGATTCCGACAACTGGCTCGTCGGTACAATTCAAGCGCCAATGGCCGGATTACCGAGTCTTGATCGCCCAGAGCGAAACGGGCTTCTCGCTCGTTGGGAGTTATTAAATCAAAATCCTGGAACTCCAAGATGTTTCCCCAGCGGCTAGCAACTTGGCTATCGGCAACGCGCAACGGTTCCTTCGGAAGAGCTGAAATGAACTGGGGGATCGTCCTATGGCTGAATATTCCGTGCCTGAAATCGCTGAAAACGATGGCGTTCGAATCGGCCGAAGAAGATATATGCTCGCTGAACTTGCTCATTATGTTGTCGGATATTTCGCTGTTATCAAGTTTGTCAACCTTGAGCACTCGATAGGTCCCCTGAACAAAGACGCTTTTCTGTGTCGTGGGTCGGGTTTTATCGACAACGTGATCACAGCAGATGTTCGCGGATGACAGATCGTCAATCACGAAGTCCTTGAGATCATCATCGCCGAGCACAGTTGACAATCGCACCTCAGCGCCAGCTGAGCGCATGTGTTTCGCGACAATGGCGGCGCCGCCGACGAAATCGATCTGGCGATCATATTTCATGCTTAGAGTCGGTGTTTTCGTCATTCCAGAGCTGATTAAGGAGCAGTACACATACGAATCGACTATTGTGTCGCCAACGATGTGAATGCGTTGGTCACGGTAGGATTCAAGAACCCGCCGAAGGTCCTGACAAGTAACGCCTTCCGAATCCATGAGGAGATACAGCTTGTTGATTGAAATATCAGGAGGAGTATCGTCGATGATCTGAGACGATGAATAGACTACATCCCCTGGAGTCAGAACGAGCTCTCCGCCGTAATTCTCGACGGCTACCCTTTCCTTTTGTGTCTTTAGGTTGATGCCCCCCTTGATGTATTCATAACCCTTGGCGAAATAATCGGGTTTCAGCTTCGTGATGTTTTCGATCGGCGTGGGATTGTCGTCAACTGTCACGTAGTCCACAACTTCTAGCACAGCTAGATTCATTGCCCGGAGATGCTGAGGAACAAAGGGTCGGAAATTTGCTTTGTTTATGTGGGCGTCACTAGTCACGCTGACAATCAGGGTATCCGCCTTGTTCCTAGCGTGCATGAGGTGTCGTATGTGTCCCGGATGAACCAGATCGAAGGTGCCGTGGCACATTACCACCGGTCTTTCTCTCGGGGGATCGCCAATGATCGCTTGCAGCTCCTCGACGGTTTTTATTTTTCGTTTGTAGTCGGGCAATTCGGATGTCACGCCTTCTCCTCCAAAACCTCGAACCACGCCCTCGTTGCCTTGGAAATCGACTCAGTATCCCAAACTGGTGCATCTCTCCAGTAATCGATGTTCTGCAACATTTCGCCTACTCCTTCTTCAAAAGTCACCTCCGGTTGCCAACCCAGTTGTGTGTGGATCTTGTCGATGTTCGCCCAGGTTACATCTGGTTCCCCAGGCCGTTTTGCAACGTGCACGGACTCGCAACCTAAGAGTTCCACGAGGCGATTAACCGAAACCGGGCCACCCGATCCAACATTGTAAATTTCATCTGTGCGCTCCGTTTCGGCAGCGGCGAGAAAGGCCCTAACTACGTCGCGCACGGAGACGAAATCCCGGCGCTGGTTTCCGTCTCCGACGACAGTAAGTGGTTGCCCAGCCAGCTTCTGAGCGAGAAATACCCCGAATACAGCGCCGTATGCGCCAGTCGTCCGCGAACGGGGTCCGTATGCATTGAATATTCTGATCGAGTTGACCTCAAGACCGTAAACCCGTCCCCAATGAAATGCCGTTTGTTCGCCAAGGTATTTGCTCAACGCGTAGGGATACTGGAGATCGATCTCTGCTTTCTCGCTCGTCGGGATTTGTTTGGCCAATCCATAGCAGGAAGATGAAGCAGCGTACACAACGCGGTTGACGCCTGCGCCTCTTGATGCCTCGAGGATCTTGACTGTCCCGAGAACATTAGTAGCGATATAGTCGACGGGACGATCGATGGATGGGACAATGTCGCCAATTCCAGCCAAATGGAATACCAGATCGACATCGGCGAACACCGCTTCCTGTTCACCCAACGAGAGGATGTCGCGCTCTTCGAAATCCAAACTTGATTCACCCCGAAGATGATCCAGATTTTCGAGACGCCCCCCTGACAAATTGTCAATAACACGCACCGCAAAACCGGACTCCATTAGCAATTCAACCATATGACTCCCAATGAAACCGGCGCCGCCCGTAACCAATGCGCGCTTGCCGCACCTCATTTCAATCGAAGCTTCTTGATCGTATTGACATTGAAATAGCGGTCGTCAATCATTCCGTTTGGGAGTTTTCCTTCTTCGAATGCCAAGCATATATCTCGCGCTGCCTGCCCAATTGTGCGCCGAGGGACGTAACCAAGTAGATCGCGAATCTTCTTCGAAGTTATGTGGTACGACCGCAGGTCATCGCTCGGTGTCGTCACAATGTGTATTGGGGCAAGACCTGGCATCTCTTTTTCTACCACCGACTTGACCTCGGACGCAATTTCGGAAACCGTATGGTTTTCGAAACCCGCGTTGAATGTCTGACCATTGATGAGATTCGATGGCACGTCCACTAGCGAGACGTACAGGTCAGTCACATCTTCTATGTGAATGTTGGGTCGCTTTTGGTTGCCGCCGAATACGGTTATTTCTCCCTTATTATAGGCGTAGTTGGTCAAAATATTGACTGTCAGATCGAGACGCATCCTCGGCGAGTAGCCGCATACCGTGGCAGGTCGGATTATGACCACTACGAAGTCGTTCGATTTGCGCCGAAGGAGGATAGGCTCGCACAAACCCTTGTATTTATTGTAATCGGTCAGCGGTACGAGAGGATGTTCTTCGGTGACTTCAGGTGCATCGCTCACTCCATACACCGAACTGGTGGAAGCGTAGATGAACCGTCGCACTCCTTGCCGCTTGCACCCCTCAACCATCGGGCCAAAACAGTCATAATTTATCGACTTGCTCAGCGCCGAATCGAGTTCGAAACTTGGATCGTTTGAAATGCATGCCAAATGAATGACGCAATCGACATCCGTTAGATGATTGGAGAAGTGCGCCATATTTCGCAGGTCCCCTTCGACCACCGCAAGCCGTTCGTGCTTTGGTAGGCCATCGGAACCGAACAACATCAGATCGTAAACAACCACCATGTGACCCGCGGCTAACAACTTGGGCACTAACACACACCCAACATATCCGGCACCACCCGTTACCATAATCTTCTTTGGCATATCGCTCTCAAGTTCCTTTAACTCACGAGTCTGTCAAGCACTGAACGACAGCGCAAGACCCTCGGCCAAGCAGACTCCGTCTCCGTCGATTTTCTAACATTATTTCCTTAAACCTTTTAAAAAACAACAACTTAATTCGCTACTGAGACGAGTAAAGAAAAACCAACTGCCCTCTCACTCGGCGATAGTTAAGAGAGCTTCCAGATCCTTTCCTCCGACAGGCCCAACGAACGAAGCTCGTCTTCGAGTCTTCGATGATCTTCCAATGCCGTTATCAGGATTCCGTCCCAATTGTTGTCGCCATTGGATTCTCCGTCGACTCGAACTTCTTCGATCTGTTGTCGCATGGCGTTTGGACCGTCACAGATGGCAACGACTTGTATGTTTTCATCATGCACTAGCGATAGTACGATCTTGGTAGCGTCGCTGGCACCATACAACAGAAGCTTCTTGACGCCAGATCGAGCCATTGCCGCAAAGCACTTGCGAAACCTGTCCTCGATCTGGTTGTAGAAGTTCAATGTGTAGTTGAGAAAACTGTATGTTAACCGCGACTTTGCGCGCAACCCGGCTGGGGTAAGCACATACAGGTAAGCACGTTTGTCCGGATTGTGAACCACTCGCTGGAATTTAACGTGGCCCTTTTCCAGAAGTTTGTGCAGACAGTAATTGACTTTCTTCAGGTTCAAACCAGTCCGCCGCGACAACTCCCGTTGAGTTACTTGCTCCTCCGTCACCAACACATCCATCACCGCGAGCATCCCGAGATCTTCTCGAGTCTCTTGGTCTTGATTCAGTAAATCCATATTCGCTATCCCCGATTCGAAAACTCCTTTTTCAAAGGGCTGGGCAAATGTTACAAAAAGTAACAATAAGTCTAAGATATTGGACTGTCAAATGTTACGAAATGCAACGATGATGGACACCGCACTCAGAACGGATAGGTTGATGTGGACCGTGGGGGCTTTATGGCACTACGGGGACGGCTGCGCCGTTATTCGACATGGAACGTTGTGCCGCTTCCAAGACCCGGACCACGCGCA
>CAYNZV010000207.1:0-1604 GCA_964401715.1 uncultured Gemmatimonadaceae bacterium
ATTATCCAGCAAAACTTTTGCGCCTCGATCGGCGATCACACGACATCATTTACGGATTCGATGGATATTCGAGATAGATTCACACGCCACGATGGCATGGTATTTCTGACCGGCATTCAGGCTCTGGTGCGTTTGATTTTGGAGAAACAGCGTGCCGATGCTGTGCGAGGTAAAGTCAACCAGAGCTTCATCACCGGTTACGAAGGATCACCTCTGGGCGGTCTGGATATGGCAATTGCGGATCAGATCGATCTGTTGAACCACGCCGGTCGCACTGTACATCAACCAGGAGTTAACGAGAAGGCTGCAGCATCCGCCATACTCGGTAGCCAATACGCTGCATCGGCAGATGTAGACGCGTTTTGGTATGGCAAAGCCCATGGCGCCATGTGGGTGCCTGACGAGATCTGGCTTGCGAATTTGGCTGGATCTTCGGGAACGGGTGCCATGGTCATGTTCTGCGGCGAAGACCACGCGTCCAAAAGCTCAGTGACACCCGGGAGCAGTGACTGGGTCTTGCGCGGCAGTCAGGTTCCCGTTTTCTACCCAGCGAACGTCGCTGAGATCATCCTGCTCGGATTGCATGCCATCGCATGCTCGCGTTGGAGCGGTCTTGTTACTGCCCTCAAGTTGGCAACGCCGATCTGCGACGGCGCAGCTACAGTAGATTTAGAGTCTTCTCGACCCCAATGCCGATTGCCCGAATCAGACTTCGAGAAGCGGTTCAATCAGCTGGTCATGGCGACAGGGGCGTTGCCGATACAGAAAGAGCTGATGGAACGACGAATTCCACTGGCACAGGAGTACGTAAGACTCAACAACTTGAATCGCGTGGCAAACGGTGACGTAGGTGGGGAAGTCGGCATTATAGCCACCGGCAAGAGCTCCGTCGATGTGAAGTGTGCCTTGGAGGCGATGCAACTACGTGTTCCTGTTTTGAACCTCAGCGTCACGTACCCATTAGATACCCGATCTATCACCGATTTTAGTGCGGGTCTGCGCGAGATCTACGTGATCGAGGAGGCTGGTGAGTTTGTGGAAGACGGAGTACGAGCAGCGCTGTGGAAATCGAGTGTGCAGACGGTTTGCGGTAAACGCGATGAACGCGGCGAATCCTTCGTCCCAGCGCATGGAGAACTGACTCCGGAGGATCTGATCCGACTGCTGGGGCCGAGATTGAGGCAGGGTTCCTCAGCAGTGGTCAGCGGCATGTTGGAACGGATAGACGAGCGTGAGTACCCAAGCACACCGATGGTATCTCCCATGTCTTGCGGTGGTTGTCCATACAACTTGTATCGCGATCTCGAAGAAAAACCAGGTGGGGCAATCGGCTGCAGCTCCATACGTGCGGTTGATGCTTATGACAATGACGTTCTCTATATACCTACCATGGGTGCCGGTGGCTCCATATACAGTGGGTGGGCCCAATTCAATGGCAACAAGCACATCTTCCAGTACCTGGGCGATGGCAGCTATTTCCACAGCGGTCGCACTGCGATTCAGAGCTGCATAGATGCCGATGTAAACATCACTTTTCTGTTACTCTTCAATGGGGCGGTCGCGCTTACGGGTGGCCAGCGCCCTGCTGGCCAACGACCGATCGC
>CAYNZV010000207.1:1704-3353 GCA_964401715.1 uncultured Gemmatimonadaceae bacterium
GATTGCTTCCGCAAGTCCGAGGGGTGCGCGGCGCTCTACCAGGTCGAAACGGGAATGGGACCCAAGACCCAGATTCGTTTGTCGCAGTGTACCCGGGACCTGCTATGTGTCGACGGCGAATGTCCGGCTTTTGTGTCGGTCATTCCAAGGGCGGGGGCAAAACGCCGTCGCAATTCCGTGGAGCTGATAGAACCCCCCGCGGCGGAACCGAGTGTGCCGAAGGTGGATAGTACATTCACCATTTTCGCTGTGGGCCGCGGTGGAACGGGTGCAGTAACCATCTCCCATGTCATTGCTTTCGCGGCCATGATCGAAGGAAAGTATGTCTACCTTTCCAACAATACCGGACTTTCCCAAAAAGGAGGGCCGGTGGAATCTCCCATACAGATTAGCGCTACCAAACAGGTGAGCTTCCATCGGCTTCTCCCAGGTACGGCTGACCTCTACCTTGGTTTCGATCTCGCTCGGGCTGCTGAAGGGAGCAACCTAAAATATGCGGCGTCCGACAGGACCGTGGCAGTAGTGGGGAGTAGTCTGTTGCCTACAGCCGACCAAAACCGACATCCAGACGGTTCCATGCCTGACGCCGTGTTTCTGCGCAGTGTTGTAGAGCGCTACACGCGATCCGCAGAAAATATCTACCTAGACACCTATGCGGCGGCAGAACTTCTCTTTGCCGATTCGATCTTCGCCAACATGCTGCTTTTCGGCGCTGCGTATCAGGCCGGTATGTTGCCGCTCTCAGCCACAGCCATCGAACAGGCGATCGAGATCAATGGACGCGCAGTAGAAGACAACCTCAACGCCTTCAGGTGGGGAAGGGTGGCTGTCGCCGAGCCAGACAGGTTTGTGCGGGTAGCGGAGGAAGGAGATCTGAGTCCCATAACCATTTGTGTGGGTGGGGTCGAGTACTCTTCGAAGGTAGCAAGGATGTCGCTGCAGTCCGATGATGAGATCGAGATTAATCGTTACCGGTCCGCGCTTGCGGACTATCAAAATAAGAACTACGCCGACACCTTTGCGGAATTCGTAGAGCGGATCAGGGTGCGGGAGAAGGAGGTGGTCCCAGGTTCCATCCGTTTGACGCGGACGGTTGCACGTCAGCTTTTCCGTCTCATGGCCTACAAAGATGAATACGAGGTGGCTCGATTGGCTACCGCACCGGAGTTCGAGCGTCGGGTGGAACGGCTGTTCGACGGTGACGTGCATGTTGTTTCCCATCTGCAACCGCCTTCATTGCGATGGCTCTTCAAGCACAAGGTGCGCTTTGGTCCCTGGATACGGCCCTTGTTGAAGCTGCTGTCTCGTCTCAAGTGGTTGCGTGCAACAAGGATAGATCCGTTCGCTTTCTCCCGCTCACGCAGGCAAGAACGCGCTTTGATCGTTTGGTACCGCGATCTCGTCGAAAAGTTGTTGGTGGGATTGAGCGACGCCAACATTGAACAGGCGATCGAAATTTCCGATGTCGCAGATGGTATTAGAGGTTTTGAAGAGGTGAAGTCACGTGCAGCGCGAGTGGCTATGGCCGCAGCTGCGAGTGGCTATGAACGTTACCAGAAAAAGTGATGAGGTAGCGGGGCTATAGGTCGACCGCGGTAAGTGCAGAAGTGCGCAGGGCGCGACGCATGGCTCGCAGCAGGTTCGTCTGC
>CAYNZV010000207.1:3453-4735 GCA_964401715.1 uncultured Gemmatimonadaceae bacterium
ACCGGTATCGAACCGATATCTAGGCGGGTCCGACCGAGATTCATTACCCCCGCGATCTCCAGCTCCGCACACAGCACCTGGACCGATTCCTTTTGCGAAGCACTGGCCACCAAGGCGATGGACGGCATGGACGGCATATAGATCAGTCCTCAAGCGGTAGACTGACAACACGGTTTTCAACAACCGATATGTAACCGGCCGTAAGTATCTCCATGTTGTCACGGGCGTCGGCTACAGTGTAGGCCGTTTGACGGCCATCGTCCATGGCGGCCAGCAAGTCTTCCAGCGCAGCGGCAAAGCCCACCCCGTCAGGCGCAGCGCTGGTAGTTGGTATCGGTGCGCGGCTGTGCCACATCATGGGATCGTGTGGAGGGATACTGTAATCCGCTTTGACGATCTCTTCACGCAAGTAGCTATTCACAGGCGGACCCTTACCGTCAATGACCGCACTGCCGTTGCTCCCGACGAGGTAAGCTCGAGACGGCCCTCCCTGCGGGTGGGTCGCTACTCCCACACGACCGCCCGTTGCCGTGGCTATGCGCCCAGAGTCATCGGTCATGGTTAAGGTTCCGAAATCGTCGGCGCGATGGACGGCATGCTCGGGGAAGAAGTGAGCACCGGCCCGGCCGTAGACGTCTTTTATGGGGCTAAGACAATGTTGAATCAGGCCCACTCCATACGACCCGACGCAGAGAAGTTCCCTTTTAATGTCAGGGAACTTCCACCTGCCCGGGGGAAGAAAATCTTCAGCTTCGGACCCGATCGGCCGCGGCCAACCTTTGGAGAACAATCCATCGGCATGAACGCCGAGCAAGGTTCCCAAGACGCCCGATCTCAACACCGCCAGACTTTGTCTGGCCAATTCCCCGTAGTTGAAGCTGGGTACTATGGCACAAACGTCGGCGTGGTCCACGGCGGCGACTACGGCGTTGCACTCGCCGACGGTAGCTCCAATGAACTTGTCTATCCATAGAGCTTTGCCTGCATTGGCGGCTCGTTGTGCAAGGTCGGCTCGACGTTCTATCTCGTGGCCTATGCTGACGATGTCGACACGTTCGTCCGCCAAGCCTTGATCTACGCTGACGTACGGCACTCCCAAGCGTGTGGCCCAATCAGTGTTCGCGGATCGCAGTTCTTCGTCGATATTCGGCTCATCCGCCACGGCAACAAGGTCGATTCGTGGATGTGCCTGGTACAAAGGGACGAAGCTAGATTGATGGCTGTATTTGCTGAAGCTTACCAGTAATACACCGTATCGTTCTTGGTCGTTCAAAGTGAATTG
>CAYNZV010000208.1:0-4578 GCA_964401715.1 uncultured Gemmatimonadaceae bacterium
GTGGCATGACTGCTCGAAGTACCGACCGAGGTAAGACATGGGAATCGCTCCCCGATCCTTCGGACGGTGGCGTTTTCGGTGTTAGTCTCGATGCAGGCCCTGATAAGCCCCTAGTGATGGGCGCGGTCGGTCTTCTCGGTCAGCTTGATGGAGATGCTTGGGACTTGGTAGACCGGACGCAGTTGAGCCTCTTTTCGTGGCTCAAGACGGCACTAAAAATTGATGGCAACACTCTGCTGGCCCTAGGTGGTCGAGGAAGTTGTGTTTATAAAACTGGTGAAAGTTGGGATCGCTGCAGCATTGCGATTTCCACCGACGACGAAATTTAGGTCAGGAGAGAAGAAAAATGGCAGATGAGCATGCAAGATCTACAGGTTGGACTGGTAAATTTGCGCGATGGTGGATAAACAACCCACTTATATCGTTCGTAATCATGGCCATTCCGACAGCGGTTTTGGCTTATAAGATGCCTTCAATTGAGGTCTTCTCCCGGTTTGCGGATCTATTACCTCAGCGACATGAATATATCGTTACTTACACCGAGATGCGTGACACCTTTGGTGGCGCGAACGTGGTGACGATGTCCGTGCAGCGAAACGAGGGTGACATTTTCAACGAAGAGGACCTTTGGAAGGTTCGGTACCTGAACGACGAAGTCGACAAGGTCAAGGGCGTGAACCACTACCAAGTGGCTAGTATCGCGCACCGAAAGATCCGGCGAATCGTGACGGACTCGTCTGGTATGGTGAAGTCGAAACCCGTGCTCCCTCGGAGGATACCGAGTAAGGACGCGCGTCTGAAATCGCTTCGTGAAGAGATGTTTAACTACGACATCGGTTACGGGACCTATTTGTCTGAAGACGGTACGGCGGCGATGGTACTTGCGGGTTGCTACGAAGACCGGCTTGACTACTACAACGTCTTCTCGCGCCTGAGGACATTGCGAAGGCTTCTGGAAGGTGACAACTTCTGGGTGGCTCGCGCTGTTGATCGCCTGAGGGATCAGGCAAACACTGGTGAATTAAACAAGTTTAAGCGCTCTTATGCCAACTTTAACAAGGTGATGGAGAAGCAAGGCTTTGCGGTCGATTCTGCGCTCGTTGAGGCGGTAGGAGCAGCCGTTGAAGCGGGGGTCCCTGAAGGGGCCGATGCAGTGCAGTCTGGGAAAATCTGGGGTGCCGCGGTAATGCCGCTGTTTGATTCGGTCCTCGATGCTAACGACCCCGAGGGCACTCCCAAGACCACGGTATACATCGCGGGAGAACCTATGCTGAAAGGGTGGATTTATCACCACTCGGGTCAGCTAGGGACGATCTTCGGTATCACCGGCATCCTATTCGCGACACTCTTGCTACTCAACTTCCGATCGATTCCAGGACTGATCCTCCCGATCCTGAGTACGGGCCTTTCCGCAGTATGGGGCCTCGGGTTTGTGGGTTGGATCGGATATAACTTGGATCCGCTCATTTTGGTGGTTCCGATTCTGATTTCGGCCAGAACGGCGAGTCATGCGGTGCAGTTCCTTGAGAGGTATCGCGACGATATTCGTCAGGGTAGTGACCGAAAACAGGCCACTATCAACACGATGTCCGAGTTGATCACACCTAGCTTCATTGCGATCTTTACGGATGCGGCTGGATTGTTGGTGCTTGCTGTGTCCTCAATTCCAATCATCGCGAAGCTCGGAATATTCTGCTGCTTCTGGTCGGGAAGTAACATCGTCTCGGTTCCGTTGCTTCTGCCGTGGATGATCGCTCATGTTTGTGCGCCGAGTGTGCCTGCATCGAAGGGGACACGCTCAGACGGAGCACCAGAGCCGTTTGGGCAACGGATGATGTTCCATCTCGGTAATTTCATCGTCTCGCCACGGTCGAACGTGCCTGTCGGTGCTCTTACTGCCGTTTTGGTCTTCGGATCCCTTTGGTACGCGAAAGATGTGGTGGTAGGGGAAAACCTGCCAGGATCGCCGATCGTATTCCAAGACAGTGACTACAACGTGGCCGCTGGCGCGATCAACGACAGGTTTGCGGGAGCGAACCAGATGTCGGTTTACCTCGAGGGTCTCAAGGAACACGATATGAAGCGTCCTGATGTGGTGCGGACCGTAGAGAAGTTCCGATTACACATGATGCAAATCTTGGGTGCCGGCGGTACCCGGGACGTTCCAACTTTGGTGCGGTCGATCAATCGCTTGTATCACTTCGATGATCCTCGCTGGTCGGCGCTGCCAAAGGAGAGTGGAGATATCGGAAATATTCTCTTTATGTACGAAGCAGGTGCAGCGATTCCGGGAGTTATTCTTGAGTACGTTGACTATCCTGCGCGACGGGCAAATTTCGTGACCTTCTTTAAGGACGCCACAGGAATTACCGTGAGACGCGCCATAACTGCCGTGAAGGAGTTTATTGACGCTCATCCGCTTGAAGGGATCGAGTACAAACTTGCTGGTGGTTACGTTGGTGTTACCGCGGCTGCGAACGAAGAGATCGAGCACTCTGAGTTGATTCAGACCTGCTTGATTTTGGTTGTGGTGATGGCTTCCGTGCTTGTCACCTACCGATCGTTTACAGCGCCTGCACTGGTGTTCGTGGTACTCATGATCGCCGTGTTGGTAAACCGAGCTTACATGGGCATTCGCGGTATCGGACTTAACGTGAACACGCTGCCCGTTACGGCGGTTGGTATCGGCATTGGCGTCGACTACGCGATCTACATCCTGGACCGAATTAAAGAGGAGGCTCAGGACATGACCGTTAATGAGGCCATTGTGAAAACGCTCTCAACTACTGGAGCCGCCGTGGTGTTCACGGCGATAACAGTGGTTGCTGGGATCTTCTATTGGATCGTCGGTTCAGCGCTGAGGTTCAATTCCGAAATGGCACTCCTGCTGACCCTCCTTATGGGTGGCCATATGATCGGTGCAATCACCATCCTTCCGATGATGATTCGAGTCTTTCAGCCGACCTTTATTAAGGACCAGCGAGGGGGCGCGGGAGACGCTCCGGCCCAAGAACAGGCAGGAGCCTAGAGCTCCACAATAGCGGGGTGATAAAAACCCGCATTTGACCCTAAATAAAGGCCTCTTTTGCTTAAATCTGCAAAAGAGGCCTTTAAACGTTTGTATTGTGTGTGCTTTAATTACCTTAGTTGAATGGGCTATTTCCATGGCGGACACCAAGGTGTGCCTGAAGGTTCACCAGGACGTCAGAAAGTAGCCTAAGTTGTATGCCGTTCCGGAAACCCCGGAGTGGCGATAGGCAGGCATGGAACGAGGAGGGGAACATGCTTAATCATTTGATGCGCGGATGCGCGTCACTAACGGTACTCGCGGCAGCATTCGTGTTGGTCTTGGGTATCGGACAGCAAGCCCGCGCTGGATATTCGTGGGAAATCATGGGCGGCGAGCTCGAAATCGCAGGCTTCGCAGATATTGAGGCTCGAGCTCATGTCGGCCAGGACGGCGACTCGGCATACCTGAACCAGTTAATTACTCGGTTACAGGTAGAAGCAACGATCACGTGGGAAGACGTCGGAATGTTCGACGAAGTAGCCTTCACGATGGTTGCACGACCGCAGTTCGACTGGGGCCATTACTACGGTGAGCAGCTCTCCGGTGGTAGGGTCGGTCGAAATTCAGATCACTATCCGGCAGGTATGGCCGACTTCACTCACGCTTCCGACCCAGTCGGCTTCGGTGGGTTCGACTATTCCGCAGGCCGTGGTCCTTACCAGAACCCTGGTGTGGGATCGAACGTAACAGAAGTTTACGCAACGGGTGGTCTCGAGAAGGTCGTCTTGCATGGCGTTGAGTCCATGGACTGGCTCGACAATTTCGCAGTTATTTACAACCGGGAATTCCCGATTGTGGTTCCGATGCGGGATGACAACCTAAATTGTCCCAAGTGCTCGGATATGGATGATTCGCATCTGAACGTCGCCTTTGGCGCAACGGATTCGAACGGTCGCATGTATCCCATCCGGGAGCTTTATGCTGACCTTAGGATCGGCGATGTCTGGATCCGCGTAGGTAAGCAGCAGATCGTTTGGGGAAAGACAGACTTCTTCCGCTTGCAGGACCTTATTAACCCGGTCGACTTTGGGCAGCACTTTTTCTTCGACTCGTTCGAAGATATTCGTATCCCGCAGTGGATGATTTCAGCTCAGTGGCGACCAGGCTCCATAGGACCCTTCACAGACACAGCCATCCAGTTGATTTGGAACTTTGACCGGTTCCAGAGAGTTGGTGGTGGTGCTCCTTGGGCCAGTTGGGGCTTCAACATGTTTGGCCGCCAGCTGGGAACTTTCGCGCTGTTTACCACCTACTTCAGTGCTGAGCCCTGTGCACCAGGTGGTGTTGACTTTCTTTCATCGACCACAGGTGACGGCGAGATTCCTTGTGACGGTACGGGCCTTGGTCCAAACGGCACGGATGACGGCTTCGGAGCAGGTACGACACCAGCAGGTTTCGGTACTCCAGCGGGTCTTGGTGGAGACATGCTTCCAGCATGGAACATCAAGAACACTGAGATTGCTGTCCGAATCGAGGCTCGCCTAGGCAAGGTTCGATTCGCGATCACC
>CAYNZV010000209.1:0-3037 GCA_964401715.1 uncultured Gemmatimonadaceae bacterium
CGGTCAGGGCCGGGCTGGTTTTCTACATTGAGCCGATGCTCGACTGCGACGAGGCACCGCAGGCCTACATGGCTCAGCTGATCAGCCGAGGACAAATCTGGCCACTGGTCCATTTTCAGCTTCCCTACATCGGTGCCCTCGAGCAGTATCCGCTGGCTTTGCTGATGTATGCGTTCGGCGACAGCATCGCGACGGTCAACGTCTTCTATTTCGGGTTGTCGGCCACTAGCATATGCTACGCACGCTTGGTCTATGCAAGGCTGTTTCCTGAGGTCTGGGCCAATCTGGCCCTTGCGCTATTTGCGCTGGGCCATCCCATAGTACTGTTCATGTCCCTGCAAGGCTATAGCTTCGGTGGTCTAGTGTTCTTCGAAACGATAGTGCTGTGGCTGCTGGTTCGCGGAGTCGACTATAGATTTGGTCGAGTTGGGCTTGCGGGATTAGGCTTACTCAATGGTCTCGCGCTATACAACAACGTGTTGTTTGCTGGCGTATTGTTTTTGAGCGCGCTGTGGCTGTGGCAGCGGAAGGACACAGGTGACCGATTGGCATTCGCTGCAGGCTGTGCTATCGGATACGCTCCCATGCTGGCCTTCAACATAGGCAACGATTTCCTTTCGTACCAGCTGATGGCGGCCAAATTTCTGGGCATCACCCGAGTGATGGTGGACGAGCAGGGCGTATTGGGTGCCATCGGCGCGGGCTTGGCCAACAAGCTCACGGGCCAGGGATCGCCTACGATATTTCACATCCTCTACAGCTATCCGCGGTTCTTTCTCGAACCCGTTGGCCAAGCAATTCAAAGCTTGGGACTTACTGTCATCGCCGCAGTGTGCCTGTGGAGTTTTGTCTGCCGTGCAAGGCGGGTGTTGGCAGCCCAAGGAAAAAGGGAAAGGTTGGCCAGGGACTTTGACCTAGCCCTATATCTGGCCATTGTGTTGCTGGCCGTCACTGGATTGGGCGAAGTTCGCTACCTTACCTCGCTAATGGCATTCATGCCCATTGTATTCTGTCACGGCCTTATCGCGCTACCAAAGCGCGTCAGAAGTCTGGCACCCGCCTTTGCTGTAGTACCGATTATCTATCTGGGTGTCGCCCATACAATGGTTTTCGCTTACGCTGATCCCGTCGATGGCAACAAAAACCACGGAGACGTCATTGACTTTCTCGACCGTCAGGGATTGCGCCATGGTTACGGCACGTATTGCTTCCAGGCGTACGCTGCTTTCACAACCGGAAGCCGGATAAAGATCTCGCCGCAAATCGGGCCTGTGTACTTGGATAAGATACCAAGTTTCTCCGTCGAAGTGGATCGCCAGAGAGATGTATTTTACATCCTACCCAACAGCGAGGACTATCTGGAGGTCCTGAAAAACCGCGAGGTGAACTACCAGTCCAAACGGATCGGTAATTGGGTCGTGGTCTGGGGTATGAACAAGAGGTTGTTTCCGCTGGACCTGTTATCTGAAACCGAATTGGCGAAGAATAACGGCTACTATCGTTGGAGTTATCGGACCAATCCTGCAGTGATGGATCCATACAGGGGAGGTCATTAGATCCCGCCAGAATATATACGCATCTGGCGGCGCTTCGGAAAGCGAGCTGTGACAACAGATGCTCGCCGATATCTTCGATGCCGAGATAGTAGCATCTAATTGACACCCAAGGCGCAGCGATGCTGGGGAGGATCAACGCGGGTGTCTTCAGGCATGAGGCAGATGCGACGATCATCGTCAAGGGCATAACGGGACCAAAGCACCAAGATCAAACGGTGTATGAAAGCGCTTTCAAATTCTACCGTTCGGTCTCTACCTTCAACTCAGAGGCACCTTTCATAAAATAGCCGGGGTCTCAAGCAATCAACGCCGTGGGCAGTGAACTTGCCTGTTCACTGCAATCCCCAATTTGGTACGAATTTCATACCTCCGCATTTTGTATGTATTCGACACGGGCATACTTGTGTAAATCGCTATTGTTTCAGCGACCTTTGAGTGGACACCGCTCAGTAATATCCCTTGCTTCCCCCCCCATCTAAGGCGATTCCGGTTCCGTGGACATGGCGCGCATTCGGATTGCACAGGAAAGCCGCCAACTCCGCGACATCCTCGGGTTTCCCCAACCTCCTCAGGCCTTCGGCAGCTATTGTTTCGTCTCGTATTTCTTCGACCGTACGATTCTGTTGATCTGCACGGACCTCGAATATGTTCTGCAATCTTTCCGTTTCCGTTAGGCCAGGGTGGATCCAGTTGACGTTTACGTCGTCCTTCAGGCCCTGATCCGCCAAGGCTTTAGTGAAATTGGCCAAGGCGGCGTTCACTGCACCGCCAACCATAAAGTCGCTCGCCGGGGTGCGTGCGAATCCTCCGACGATGTTGATCACACACCCACAACTCTTCTTCAGCTCCGGCCATAGCAGGCGGGACAGTCGCACCGCGGCATGAAACTTCAATGCGAAGCCGTCAAGCATTTCCCCGTCGGGCTGTTCGGGGAAAATGCCTCCTTTGGTGGCACCAGCCGAATTGATCAGAATGTCACAGCCCCCGAAAATGCTGATCATAGCTTCCGAAGCCTGTATGCAGTTTTCCAGCTGACGCAGATCGGTAGCGTGAAACCCGGTTTCGACTCCGGTCTTGCGCCTGATGTTTGCAGAGGCAACTTTCAGTCTTTCCTCATTGGAAGCGGCCAGAAAAACTTTGGCACCGCTCTCCGCCAAGCGCAGGGCACAGGCGTATCCGATCCCTTTAGAGCCACCCGCCACAAAGGCCGATTTGTTGCTCAACGATTTCATCGAATCTCTCCTTGAATACGGGTTTCGATCCCTTTACCAGATTATGCAGTGCCTTGAGAATGGTCGTCCGTATTTCTCGCCAAGATTGGTCACGGAGCCAAATTTGGATCGACCTCAGTCGATCTCTGATTCATAAGTTCGACGCTGGATGTCGTCGGTCGGAGGGAAGACTGCTTCAACCCCTGACTTGCAAGCCTATACAGAAGCGCATCTTCAGGGCTAAACTCGAATAAATCTCCACCCGTCAAG
>CAYNZV010000209.1:3137-4552 GCA_964401715.1 uncultured Gemmatimonadaceae bacterium
GACAAGGAGGCCTAGCTGCTCAGTCTGGACCAGTTTGTCAACAAGATGATTCCGGACTGCAACAGGGAGTACTGACAGTTTTCCGAAGGTAGCGATCAGGACTCCTTTGTCAGGCTGGAAAATTGGCCACTTGGCACATCATCTACATCTTTAGATGTCGTAAGACAGTTACGTAAAAACGCATTGTCTTGGTAGCTGCCGTTATAAATTTGTGCGCGCACTCTTGGTGTCGGCTGAGTGACTAAAAACGTATTCCAGATGCTGAATTGCGGCCTTTTCGTGATGATGATTTTGGCAATTTCGAGTGTCATGGGGTCGCTAATCGTTGGAGTGATCATGAGAGTGATGTCGGTTCGGTTGCGAGTTGCCAAGTTTGTAGGTCTTCAATTCTATAACAGTAATACGATCGTCTCCCTCCACGATTCCAATAGTTTGGTCCATCGCAACATTTTCAAAAACCTGGGTCTTTCCGGTAGTCGGCCAAAAAATCTCCAGCCGTAATAGGCGGGCAGCATTTCCCAGTCCTACGGTTTGACGCAGGGGATTGCAACCGAAGCTTCCACCACTGTTCACGTGCCGATATACCGAGCGCTCGATGCCCTTTTCAAGGATGCGAGCGTGAATGCGGGCACCTATTGCCGAGCGGTTCGACTGCCTCCCTTCAAGTTTTATTGTGATCCAATGGTTGCCGAAGCCGGGATTCTCAAACAGCGCGTCATTGAATTTGTCGCCGGGAAAGGCACCACCCATCTGCACATAAACATCCTGATCCCCGTCGTTGTCTATGTCGGCGAAGGAAACGCCATGTCCCTTCTGCAGATGACCAAAGCCACCGGCCATGGTAACGTTAACGAACTTCTTTCCTTCTTGATTCAAAAACATCACGTTCGGCCGCAGCTCTGAGTACCACGCGTCGCCGGTGGCCAGGTAGAAATCGAGATAGCCATCGTTGTTCAAATCGCCGAAATTAGCTCCCATTGGTTCCGCCGGATAAGTCAGATTCACTTCTTTTGCGATTTCTTGGAATCCACCTTTTCCATCATTCCGGTAGAGATGCATTACATCAATATGGTCTGCTACCGCCTCTTGCAGGGCGCGTCGTCCTGATCCCTCTGCAGGAATGTCAACTCCTAGCGGATTCAAAGCCAACACGCCTATGGGACCAGATGTGGTGGAAACAAACAGGTCGAGAGCGCTGTCGTTGTCGAAGTCCCAGAACCAAGTTGCAAAAGGGCGCTTTGGGCCATCTATTCCCAACTCTTCGGCAACGTTGGTGAACGTCCCATTCCCATTGTTGCGCAACAGTTGATTAGGTTGACAAAAGCTCATAAATAGATCCTGATAACCATCGAAGTTGTAGTCACCCCAGACCGTTCCCATGCCAAAACACCGGCTTCGCACACCGGCCTTCTCAG
>CAYNZV010000210.1:0-4547 GCA_964401715.1 uncultured Gemmatimonadaceae bacterium
CGATATAGTGACGCAGCGCGTCGTTCGCGTCGCGGGGAGCGATTGTCTGAAGCCACTTTTCGTCTTCATCGAAGCGAACCTGGCCAGGAGAGAATCCCGGGCAGATGTAGTTGTCCCTGTTCTCTCCTTCGTGCGGCGGCGGTAGGTTCCAGATCTGGGTGTAACGACTTCCTCCTTCGATGCGATCGGTGACGATCCAGAATCCTGCCTCTTTGATGAACATAATCTGACGATGGTGGCGTGCGTCGACCTCTTTCAGGTCGCGGCGCAGCGTTTTGTTTTTCTCTATCATTTTTTCCAGGGCCCCGCGACCATATCCCACCACAAGTTCCTCGATCTTTTCTTCCGTCAGTGGTTTGTCACTGCGGTACCCGTCAGCGAATTCCCCCTCGGTCAGGTCAAAACGAGATGAGCTGTGCCAGCGGGAGCCGATGGTTGTCACGTATCCGCGGTCCGGCTGCACCTTGGGTGGTTTCTTCTGTGAGCAGCCATCGACGACCACCGTACAGGCCGAGAAGCTCGAACCGTAATATCCGTCTTCTCCGAGCCACATGTGATCTACGCGTTGGTCCTCTGGCAGAAATTGCGGACCGTACGGCGGTGCCGCGCAGTCGACAAGTAGGTGCCTCCCGTACGCGACCATCTGAATGCCGTTGTTGTCGGCATGGCGGTGCCCGGCGCCGGGCCGGCTCGACTTCATGAACAGGTACAGATCGCTGGCTCTCCAGCCCTGTCGCTGTACGTAATAGCCTGCGAACGGGAGAGCTATCGATGAGAATCGCGGCGGCGGTGAGGGATCATCTGGGCGTCGGTGAATTGCCGAGTACATGTCGGCTAAACCGCTCACCCCGCGTCCCAGCCACCCCTCGAGCAACTGTCGCGGTCGCACCACTTCGTACGACTGATTCCCGACGGAAGGAAAAGCGCCGTTCGGCATGGCGATCGCACCATACATTCTGATCAATTGATCGCTCTTATGGTTCAGCTGCTCTAACCATTCAGGCCACTCTTGACCAGGGCCGTCGTACAGGGCATTGAGCTGATCGACCTTGTGCACGAAGGACGCATTGTAATTGATCGAGTACTCTATATCTGTGCCATCCGACATCACCGTCCCGGATGCCCGTAACACACGTCGAATACCGACTGCTAACCAGATCTCGGAATCATGGAACTCACTGAGCACCAGCCCCTGCTTGATAAAAGTGATGCCGTTTCCGATAAGCTGATTCGGGACGTTCGAACGGTCGTCCTTCAGGCCGATTCCCGTGCACTCTTCAACAGTCATCAACAATACGTGGGCTAGTGTCCGAGGAGGAATAATCGCTTCCGCGCTTTCAGGCGGGTGCTTCACCATGTATGCCAACTGCTCGGGAAACAGCATTCCGCCGCCAGCGTCGTATCCGATGCTGCGGGAAAACCAGTAGCGGTCTGGGCTCTTATCGGACGGTCCCGACGCTTTCTCGGCAAACGTTAGGGCGTTCCAATCCGTTTTCTGGTACCGTGCCAATTGCGTTGCGAGCCACGCCCAGGCCTGCAGGTATTCCTCCTTGCCCGTCTCGATCCAGGACGAAGCGAGGTTCTGAGCAATTCCGGGTCCTATCCATCCCTTGGTGAAGCGGCTGCCTGGGCCATACCACTGGATTCGCTCCTTGGCTTCCATGCGTGCCACCCACCCGTCTGCCAGAGTGGGCTGCGCTCCAGTGTAGCGCTCGATTTCGAGTGGACTTTGCTTCAGCTTTTCAACGAAGTAGTCGCGGTAGGCGGCCAGTGCGCGGCTGAACTCACCCGCCTCAAATAGCATCCGTATTTGTTCCAGTCCTTGCGATGACAGGTTGATGTGTCCGAACAGGCGGCGGGCGAGGTCTTCATCGTCGTCCGGGCGATATGTAAGGCGTTTCTCGATACTAAACGGCTTTGTTTCCACCGACGGTATTGGTAGGAGCGGCGCATCCACCAGCGTCCGTGCATCTGCTCGGATATCTGAGCTAGCCACCCGGAATCCCGTGTCCATACTGATGTACCAAGGGTAGGTAAAGTGACGATCGGTGGCCCCGAACATTCTATCCATCACCATGCCGCCGCCGCGTAGAACCCGAAACGACCCATGGTGGGGGCCTTTCGGGTTGTTGTCGGCTATCCCTTCATACGCGCGAACGTACCTGTCCCAGCACCATTCTTCCACATTCCCGGCCATGTCGAAGAGGCCGAACCTGTTTGGAATTTTTCCGGCAACCGGATGGGGCCCGCCAGTGATCTCCGGGTTCCCCCAGTAGTGGATGACGGCGTACTTCGTATTGGTGCGATCTTCGCGGGCGTGGTTGCCCCAGTAGTATTTTGTTGTAGTGCCGGCTCGGTATGCGTATTCCCACTCCGCTTCCGTCGGCAGGCGGTACCCCTTTGACTGCCAGTCGACACAGTCTTGACAAACGTCGATCTCTCCAGTCCGGTAGGGCTGTGTGTGCTCGGCGTCTTCGTAGTACGCCGGTGAGCGGCCTTCTATCTCGGAAAGGGCATTCAGCCATTTAACCGCGTCGTACCAGACGACGTTCTGCACCGGCCGGTCCGCTTCGCCGATGCCACCTCGGATGTCGTAGCCGCGCTCTCGCCCCAATCTTCGGACGTGCTGCCATTGGGACCACGTGGTTTCGGTGGCGAACATGGCGAATGAGTCCAAACGCACGCTGGCGCCGTCGGAACGCTCGTAGTGGCCGGATGGGATCGCCACCATGCCGATGTCGCTCGAGCGTGTTTGGGAGACGAGCATCAGGACCCCAAGCATAGCTAATCGGGCGTAGCGGACGATAAATGGAGTCACGTCATTCCACTCGCGATTGTTTTCTGTCATACGGCCTTCAAGTAACATCACGTGAAGCATTTTGATACTGTATAATTACTCCGAGTATATTGTCGGGGTCTCTTATGATGTGCTCTATTTCATTTTCAACTTGATCCATTAGAACCGTGTGCGTTGTTAGCGGGTCGACGAGTAACTTTTGTTCAGAAATTAAGCGCATACACAGTTCCAAATTCGTACGTGTAGTCCAGCGCATATAAACACTGGGATAGTCTTCACCCGATTCCCATGTTTTGTCATTATACCCCGGTCCAGTCCGGGCTGTGCGGCGGATATCGATATTTGCAGTGGTGGCGTCGTAGTTAATCGTTGTTTTGCCAATGATCACTATGCGGCCCGTGAATAAGCCGTCCGGTGCCCGTTTGCAAGAGCGCTGTAGTTCGTTAAATACTTTGGTGCCATCACCTCCGAAAGCCAGAACTGCAGAGTCTAAACCCTTACCGTTGGTAAATTCGTGGGTGGCGTCTGAACCGGTTTCTGTGGTAGTATCCGTAACTTCGTTGATGCCGCAGTGGCGGGCAATCTTCAGCCGGAGATCGATAGTGTCCCACCCAATCACGTAGCACCCGGCCAACCGGTGCATCTGAGCTGTCAACTGTCCTACTAGTCCCAATCCAACTACGGCCGCATACTCACCAAATTCAGGATCATTTCGACGCAGGGCATGCAGTGCTGTGGCAGCGAGGTGGCCATATGCACCCTGAGCGAAAGTTACTTCTTGCGGCAAGTGTACGCATAAATGATGAGGTACTACCGCAAAATTGGTGTGGCAGGCGTAGCCTCCACCCATGCAACACACGCGGTCTCCAACCTTGAATTCATTCACACCAACGCCAACCTGCCGTACAATTCCGGAATTTGAATAACCAAACGGCTTAGGTTTGCGATCATGATTCGGCGTGTTACGCTGGCTCAACAAGCCGCGCCATCCGCCCACTTCGCTTCCCGGACTGACCAAAGATGAGTGGACTTCTACCAGAATCGTACCGTGCTTTACCGGGGGCGTGTCCTGTTCTTCAAAGCGAATAATGCCGTCACCTCCAATGGTCGCAATTCGGCGTTTTTTTGCATCGTTCATATTTGTATGCCCACGTTTTTTAAAGGAGTGATAACAACCAAATGAAATTAGGTGAAATGTCCTGGCCCGAGGTTAAAATGTTGGACAAAAGTGATTTGGTAGCAGTTTATCCGATCGCTGCATTTGAGCAGCACGGCCCCCACCTTCCGTTTTTGACGGATACTATGGAAACGGACGAAGTGATCGAGCGCCTGAACCGAAGAATTCCGGACGACGTATTGTGTTTGCCGACGCAATGGCTTGGTTACTCTTTTCATCATATGCGTTTTGCTGGGAGCATTACAGCAACGGCTGAAACGCACATAAATTTGATCACTGAAACCGTTGGCTGTTTGCTTCAGGCCGGGTTTTTGAAAGTGCTTATTGTGAATGGACATGGAGGCAATCAGCCGGATATGTCGGTAGCATTACAGAACCTAAAGGAACGTTATCCGGATTCGAGAATATTTGCGGTTTCACACTGGAAAGCGGCGGAGTCTGAATTGGACAAGATCCGCGAGGCGGGTTCCCATGGTTGGGGCCATGCGGGGGAGATGGAAACTTCCCTAATGCTCGCTTTACGGCCTGATCTGGTGAAAGATGATTTGCCCCAACGCGACGGTAGTCATCCTG
>CAYNZV010000211.1:0-4488 GCA_964401715.1 uncultured Gemmatimonadaceae bacterium
AATATAATTTCCAGACGACGTCGTCTTCATTTTTGTCTTCGGCGTAATACTTGCCATCGATTTGATCCGCCTCCGCCAGTGGACTCTTCTCCTCCTCGGCCTTGCCCTTTGGCTTAGCCTTGTTGGCGAGCCTGAGTTTGCGGCATTCATCCGGTGTCAAACCGATCCTTTTTGCTCTCGCCACCGCATATTGAGTGAGGGAATTTTCAGGCAACCAATCACCAGAGAGGGTTGTCGCCTTTGTGCACAATAAATATCTTTCCTTTAAGGACTTCCCTACTATCTCAGTTGGCTGATTTCGCTCCTTCTCTTCAGTCTTGCTTCTGGTTTCCGCTAACTTACGTTGACGTTCAATAACTTTTGGAACGGATTTTAACTTTTCCTTTACATACGTGGCTGTGTTGAGGTCTTCGAAACCAATAGCGGACATTTCCGCTTTGAACCGATTGAATTCTGCCAATTCAGAATGGCTAATTATCTCGAATTCTGCACCACCCGCTCTCAAACCGGACCAAAGACTAGCCTTATTTAGATTACCAATAAGTTTCCTAGGTTCACCGACAGCCCCAGGCATCCGAGTGATTACGCCGGCTTCATCTTCGGTCGCCTCACACCAAAGTTCAAATTTGCCTTCTGTATCTAATTTGGTTGAACCACATTCCAAGATGGGGCTTCTATCGCCCATATTTGCGCAACCTTCACATTCTTCGAATGTCACGCTGGCAGAGACTTCGTTATTGGCCACCTCCAAATATAATTTCCAGACGACGTCGTCTTCATTTTTGTCTTCGGCGTAATACTTGCCGCCGATTTGATCCGCTGCCACTTCAGGCGTGATTAATCCAACAAACAGTATTGTTGCAAGTGTGAACAGTACTGGTAGCAGCCGATTCATGTGAGAATAATGGCACGCAATATGGCATTTGAGGAGTCTATATAGAGGTTACCTGAGCATGGTTTCTCAAACCTGGAAGCACGGGTCGGTGAATGAACGTTCGGTCCCTGTTCCCGCGAGAGGCTTTTGGCTTGGAGCGCGTGCAGTTTCGAGACACAATTATGTTACTGGTAAGGTGCTATGTTACTGGTAAGCTTCCGGAACACCTCAGATAGGTGGCTTGGCGAAATTTCGAGATATTATCCCTGCAAAATTTCGGACCGGCGAGCCGACTGAGTAAATGCCTAGAGACGAACCTTAGATGTTGTCAAAATTTCCCGATCGGCAGCTTGCTAATTTGGATGCCTAATCAGATGAAGCGTGTAGTCAATGCTGTTGAAAATGGCCGAAAATAAATCTAGGCGCTTATCGTCAGAGAATGTGTGCGCCAAGGAATATTGTTGATATCAGTCCATAAGGAAAAGCAGACTTGCTAAGGAGTTAGCCAAATGCCTCGCTCGATCCGTTGGATTTCTACTTCTTTAAAGCTCGCATTACTGGGGTTCTGTATAGCGTCTACGCTCTTGATAGCAGGTCTCTCGGCGCAGACATCCAACGTACGGAGTGACGGTAAGTATTACGCTCAAAACATAACAGAGGAACGATTCAAGAATCTGTCTGATCGAAAAAAGAAGGAGCGCGCTGCAGGAGAACGCAAACGTAAGAAGCTATCCGATCGAAAAAGGAAGGAACGGGCTTCAACAGAACGTAAACGCAAGAAGCTGTCTGATCGAAAA
Organism: uncultured Gemmatimonadaceae bacterium; assembly: GCA_964401715.1. GTDB lineage: Bacteria > Latescibacterota > UBA2968 > UBA8231 > UBA8231 > CAYNZV01. Next base: position 1,672 of record CAYNZV010000211.1, read on the forward strand.
AGGAAGGAACGCGCTTCAGCAGAACGCAAACGTAAGAAGTTATCCGATCGAAAAATGAAGGATCGTCCTTCTGCAGATACTAAACGTAAGTAGCTGTCTGATCGAAAAAGGAAAGAACGCGCTTCAACAGAACGTAAACGCAAGAATCTTAAACCTCCACAGGAAAATGAGAAAGATCACATTGAAAGCGCTTTCAATCAGCTCATAAACTCCAAGCGTGAAATGATTCAAAAACAGCTTCTAAAACAGGGACTTTACCAGGGTAGAGTTGACGGCCTTTTTGGATCGGAATTACGCGCAGCTATTGAAGAATATTTGAGTTACAACAAAAATCTTGACCTTAACACCCAGCAAGGCGCCGGATTGGCTATTGGAGAACTTGTAGCTCTCCCGCCGTTAACGAACCCAATAGTCATCAAAGCACTCGATCTTGCCAAGCAGGCTAACGCCAAGCGCTATATTGAAGACGTTCGCGAGTTTATCTCTCTCAATCCGAATGAATTCGATCCGCTGTTCATTGCGGGGTCCTTCATCCCAGCTCTTAAAGAAGTGCAGCACCGAGATTTTAACATAGCGAAGAAGAAATCAATTTCCAGCTTCCTCAAACTCGTTGCTTATACTCGTGGCTCGGCACCGTTCCGTGTGTACCATGGAGAGCAACGCATAAAGCGTTACGAAGCCGAGGAATCCAAACGCGCTAGTACCACAAAAGCGATAGCCGCTCATATCGGCTCTCTGCGTGCGCGTATTGTCTCCAATCCTCTATCGCCCCGTGCTTTAAAGCTATATCAGATAATCAAGAAATATCAGACGATCCCCAAAGGAGCGAATTTAAACTTACTTCAGAAGAAGCGAGACAGCCTCGAGAAAGAACTTAAGAAGCTCGGCGTATTGGTCGCGGTATTACCGGCTTCTAAAAGTCGGACAAGTGTTACTTCGATTGTTTACTCACTAGCCGAACTTAAGGCCCTTTCGGATGTCGACGAAAAAGACATAACAATCTTTGTCAATCTCGGCAGAGATGCTCCCCACGCATTCCTCAATCTATCTGGTAAAATTGTCTTTGAGGACAAAGTCGTAAAAGCCTGCGCGCCTTCGATTACGTCGCTGTCGCCGCGATATCAGAATTTTTTGGAAGCCGCGATCAAAAAAGAGCTGCCAAATCACAGGATCCAAAAGACAAAACAATGCCGCGATGGCATGAAGGGTTGGGATGCATTCATCGTGACAGGCACTGATTTGGCTAAGTCGCAAGATTTGCCACCCACTTATCAGTTTGTGGCAGGCCTCAACAATAAAACCTTCCGCAGGCTAATGACAGTCAAGCATAGTGACTTTAATCGCGAACTTAAACGTCGGGACCTTCTATCACTGAAGTATGAAAACGAAATCCGCCAAGGGGTGCGTAATGGCTTTGGTGCCCTGGCAGTATACGAGGTACCAATCAACAAGAGACCGCCAGACCATATTACCGAAACGACCAAACACTGCCGCGATGTCATCAAGAGGTTGGAAGCCCTCATGAAGACGGGCAGCGAGTTGGCGAAGTCGCAGGATTCACATCCCGCTCACCAATTTGTGGTAGCCCTCAAAATCGCAAAAGAACTAAAAGTTCTTGAGCAAATGAAGGAAGCCTGCACACCTTCGCTTAAATCAGTAGACCTGCGGAATCGTGCATTTCAGGCTGACGCCAAAGTGGGCTGTACGGTTATCAAGTCAGACCTCGCTGCTCACGACCAATCAATTGCAGCAGCACAGTCGGCGCTTTGGTTCCTCAATGGGGTCGAAATCAAGGAAATAACGAACGTCTCGGCAGAAGTCGCGTTCCGGCGGGCGCAAAAAGGCCAGTGCGCACTTATCTATGCGTCCGAAAAAACACTCAAAAGTATCTTTGATGCCTCTGCCAATGCAAATATTGATCTGTCGCCAGTGGTTCTCCCATTTTGGACAACAGCGTCCACAATCGCTGATCGGATTAAAGTGCTCCAGACAAAGCAAGCTCACAACGAACAAACCCAAGCTGAAAAGAAGCGGCAGGTCGAACTAGCACGTTGGAAGGCCGAAGAAGCCGAAAAGAATCGGCAGGTAGAAGAAAATGCCAAGCGTCGAGCAGAGGCAGAACGTCTCGAGGCAGAGGCAGCACGTCTCGAGCAACTCCAGAAGCGATACCGCTCTCAGTACGGCGCCAAGGTTGCCTCTTTAGTCTCATCGATCGACTCACAGCTGCAAGAAGTCCGCGACAAGATCGATGGCGGCACCAGCACCAGGAATGTCGACTCGTATGGCTTCTGGGGCGACTTCCCGGGCTGGTATAAAGATAAGCGTTTGAAAGGCTGGGAATTTGACAGCATCGTCTCCACGCCAAAAGATTACGGTATCGCGCAATGGCGTGGTCGTAAGGTGGAAATGATAACGGCACAGATTAGAGTGTTGATGAAAAACCGTGAGATCGGCGACTATAGCAACAACTGTTGGCACGTCGGCTATATCCTCGACAAAGACTTTTCAATGAACCGTGAACACTTTGTGGCAACGTGCAATAATGTCGCCGAACTAACAAAATGGCAGCGTAGAAACGCGTTTGAAACACGGTGGGAACTTAACGCCCGATAGAAAATGCAAAACTTATGAAGCCAGCTGGGATTTAAGCAGCGACCCTGACAATGTCAACGTAGTGCTCCGCCGCTTCGCAGGTTCTTCCTGATTACGTGCAGCTTCCCTATTTTTTGGGCTACGGAATACGCTTCCGTAGGCCGTGTTTTTTCAGGGTGACGTCCGCTTGTTTCTTGAGATCCTGGAGAACGGAAAGTTCATTTG
>CAYNZV010000212.1:0-4472 GCA_964401715.1 uncultured Gemmatimonadaceae bacterium
CGATCTCTACAGAATGACCGATCCAGGCGGCTGCAACGTGGGCAGGAAATTCTTGTTAGACTTCCGACAATGGACGCTACCCGAACCGATCCTGCTCCGCTTCGCCCCATGCGCGGATGCCCCCATTGTCATCAATCTGAACGTGAATGACACATGGCGAGCAACAGACAGGGCAATCTTCCACGTACTCCTGTCTCGATCCCGCTGAGAGATCCACAGGAATGACGATCTCTTCGCCACAGTTGTCGCAAATGTAAGTGGCCTCGTTCAGCGTCACCTTCAAGGCTCCTGTTGGGGAATGACTGGTGGCGTCAAGCACCTGAGCATTCTATCATGTTCAGTGGACAACGGCTTCAATCTTCGGCACACGATTGCTGAACAAGTTGGCTCCCACCATCTTTACTTGTACATCAACCTCAAGCCATGATGTTGGGCGTTTTAATAGTTGCTGATTGCCCGTCTTCTTTGCATGAGAACGCTATGAAACACTCACCTGATACAATTCCGCCACGACGTGAGTTTATCAAGACCGTTGGGGTGACAATGATCAGCAGCGGCCTGATAAGGTGTGTTGGTGCCGATGTCGTTACAAGCGAAGAGCAACCGCCGTTAACGCATCTCTCAGCGACGAAACTGGCCCACCTCATCGCAACTGGTTCTGTCTCAGCGGTGGATGTCGCGGAAGCGTATTTGGCCAGGATCGAAGAGGTCAATCCAAAGCTCAACGCCATCGTTCAGATCAAGCCAAAGCAAGTCCTTGCTGAGGCAGAGCGGGCTGACAAGGAACGAAGGCGAGGCGTACCGCTAGGCACACTGCACGGTGTTCCGTTCACAATGAAGGATCAGTTGTTGACCAAGGGCATGATCACCACCAACGGTTGCCCTGAACTGAAGGACTTTGTGCCCGAAGAAGATGCCACCGTCGTAAGGCGGCTAAAGGAAGCTGGTGGAATCCTGCTGGGGAAGACCAACGTCCCAGAAATGTGCCACCACGCCATCACGGACAACGTTGTCTATGGACAAACAAACAACCCATATAACACTGACCACACCCCTAGTGGAAGCAGCGGAGGCGAAGCAGCGATCGTCGCGGCGGGCGGTTCACCTGTCGGAATCGGTACAGATATTGGCGGGAGTATCCGCGAACCGTCTCACGCTTGTGGCATCACCGGAATCAAGCCAACAAGTCGTCGTGTTCCCGAGACTGGGATGTTAGGGACTTTTCCGCCGTCCGTCTCTCACTGGAACGGCGTTGGCCCCATGGCTCGCCGCGTGGAAGATCTAGAACTGATCCTCGATATCATTTCCGGTCCTGACGGAAAGGACCATCACGTACCGCCCGTTGCTCCCGCTAATGTGGGTGCTGTATCCAGCAAAGAGCTTAGAGTGGCGTTCTTCGTGGATGACGGATACTCAAAACCAACCGACATAACTCAGGAGACCGTTAAGCTTGCCGCCGACGCGATTAGCGGTGAGGGTGTTAAAGTGAAGCAGGACCGACCAGACAATTTTGCGGAAGCGCAGGATCTCTGGTTGGACCTTCTAATCCCTTCCTGGGCGATTGGCGCGAGGTACTACCAACAAGAGTATGCCCGCTTGGCTAACACCGAGGTTTCCGAGAAGCGGCTGTTTATGACGGAATTCAATATCAGGTGGCTGGACCATCTCTATGCTACAGGTAAATACTCTCCCAGGCGTCATCTTCAACTGGAAGTAGCGTTGGAGAAATACGCTGCAAGGATGCTGGCTTTCATGAACAACTACGACGTGCTGGTATGTCCAGTCGGCAACAAACCTGCTGGCCCACATCCGGACCCACAAGAAATCAACGACATCGCCTACGATACCGTTTGGGATTTCGTGAAGCAGGAAGCTGGCGCGTTCTGCATGGCGTTCAACGTGACGGGCTGGCCCGCCGTTGCAGTCCGAGGTGGTACCGCTCCAGACGGAATGCCAATCGGGGTTCAGGTGGTCGCCAAGCCATGGCGAGAGGATCAGGCTATTGCCGTAGCTGCGATCATCGAGAAGAAGCTTGGTGGCTGGCAACCGCCAAGTCTTTAGGCGCGACCAAGTTTGTTAGGTCGGTGCATGTCCATCCAATGTCCACGGTGTGGGGCGGGATATGATGTGACGATTTTCGCGTTTGATCGCAAGATTAACTGCGATTGTGGCGCGTGTGGCCAAGGGTCGGACCCGCACCGGCGGCAGGAGGGGCGGGTTACTTGTGGATCTTGCAGTTGGGCAACGTCATCGGATCTGAGGGTTTGGGCGATCGGGATGAGGAATTCCATTGTCGCCAAAGGCCTTAGACTCCCGGCGGCCAGTGGACTTTGCGGACGTGTAGATTCCTAGGTCGTCGACTTTCCAGACATTCTTTTGATAGATCCCGGCGGCTGCAATCGTGAGGTAGAGGCCTTCTTTTGCACACTTAGGACTGGAATCGAAATAGCCAGTGATGTCGAATGAATCCATTACTTTGCCATCCAGTTTCCAATAGGCGGTGCGCGCATCGTCGGTTAGATACAGGCCATATCGGTGCCTTTTTTCAAGAAACCTTTTGTCCGGGCGGTAGATACGGCACGCCATGACAAGGCAAGGTTCGCTGATAAATGCGCCCTTTTCGATCAGCTTGTCCTGCTGCGTGCGAAATGCTTCAGGTGTTGATCTCCACACGTTATCGTTGGAGTACGCTTTGAAGTCTTCCGGCACAAGGACCCTAACGAAGGTGATATAGACCCCTTGCGGACCCATCCAATCAATATGAAGTTGCAAACCTCGGTCGTGTCTCGGATCTTTCTGGCTTCCGATTTGGCCGCGCCAATTCGCAAGAGTAAGCCCCCAACCCATGATGTGACCTCGAAGAATATTCTCGTCGAGTCCTTTCGGATAGTTCGTCTCGTGGGTATAGCCCTCCAGCGTGATTTCCACGCCGTTATCGCCTTTCAAGCTGGGAGTGAGGCACTTCTCTTTAAGACCAACATGGAAAACGTAAATCCTCCGGGACCGGGCAGTGGAGAACGGAAAGCTTGCATTAGACAAGATCCGTTCTCGGTTCTGGTGTTGCCCTGAATTATCCTCCAGCGATCTGCGTCTAACTTCGCACGAAAATCGTCAGTAATTTGAAGTGTTAGATTCTTGGAGAAGTGCCTGTCATCGGCATATTGAGCGGATAAGGAAGTGGTGTTTTTGTCAGCGATTTTCGCGGACGACGTGCTGTCGCTAGCGTCAAGAATCTCGTCTGACGCGATCCCTGGGCTTTGGAGGTTAACCTTGTCGACCTCCCCCTCTCCGTTCCTGGATATTTCGGATCCGAGTTTTTCCAACGCGGCAACGGGATCTGTATCTGCGGACGCAGTTGATGTCGCTGGCTCCGCATGCGAAGAGCTTTCTTTCCCCCCGCCCGAGTCAGTGACCAATTGATCGTCCGCACCAACACTCGGATCGACGGCGTTACCGGCATTTTCATTTTGCCCACACCCAACGATTCCCATCACCAGCAGCAGACCTGGCAGACGTTTCATTTCCAGTTCCTTCGGTTCGCTAACCAGTCGCTAACCAAAATTTACCGAGTTTGAACCAATCTAAATCTCGAAGAGAGGAATCTGTAACAAAATTTGGATGAATATTGAAGCTCTTCCGACAGACAATTTAAGGGCGGGGGGCTTCCCAACTCCACGCACTCAATCGATCAATAATGGATTTGGGCTTGGAGAATTGTTGGGCAAAAGAGGGCTGATGGTGGTGGCTGGCGGCCCAAGTGTGCCGTGAGGTTGGGCCGATGAACTACCTATTTGCCGTCATTTGGAAAAAGCCACCTCCAATTTTCAATACAAAACAAAATAAAACAGAAAAGGGACAAACCGCCCGAGATTTGCAAGAGAACACTCCAGTGTTTCCCGCCATCGTCGAACAAATAGGGCACTATCATGAACAACAACATCCCAAACCCCGCCCAAATCAACCTCGTCCATTTGATTTTCGGAGGTTCATCCATAACAACCCAATGAAACGCCAATGCCAGTTCACCCTCCAGTGGTCAGAAAGAAGTGTCGATTTAACTGTTGCCCCCGTACAACAACCCTGCGGCGTTTAAGGGGTGGAGGGAGTTGGTTTAGTTGCTGGTGGTTTTTGTATTGCGGTGCAGTTTAGTGCTCCAATTCTTCTGTTTTTTTCCATCCACAAAAACATCGGTCATCTGAACAGATAACAGTTTTGGAGCCTCCAAGGTAAGCTTCACAGTATATTTCGACTTCGTTTTGTTGATGCTTACCTCGTTCATTTTCCAAATGATTTTGCTGCCCTGAATCTCCATCGTGCCGTTATTCGAGAAGTACACGTCGCCGTCGTATCCGTAGCCGAAGACTTGCAGTTTCCCCGTTTCGGCATCGAGGGACAGAATCTTGCTTCCGGTGTTAACTTGCTTGCCGGTTTTCTTGTGAATAATCCGCGAGGAGAATTCAACCGCCGCCTCT
>CAYNZV010000213.1:0-4454 GCA_964401715.1 uncultured Gemmatimonadaceae bacterium
ACGGCGTCGACTGGGTCTGCGTTGTCCTGGTGAAACGCGAAAATGTGGAAAGCGGAACCACGGAAATATTTGATAGTATCCGCAACGTTACTAGCGGCTTCACGCTGACGGAGCCGCTCGACACGATCTTTCTGGACGATAGCCGGGTGCTCCACGGCGTTACACCGATCGCCCCGCTCGCCTCTGCGGAAAATGGCTATCGCGACGTTCTCGTATTGACCTTCCGTAGTGACGAGAAGTGACCTCCAATGGAAATCATCTGTGGCCATTGCGAGTGTAGCATATTTCGAAGACCGGTCATGGATTGCCCCGATGGGGAGCAGGCGCGTCCCGTTGACACGTTACCTGAAAATCTGACCGGTACGATCCGGGTTCGCTGTTTTTGGCAAAGTGGTGAAAGCGAAATTCTGAACTGGTCTAAACTGAATTTTTAGCGAAGGTCTTACAGAAAACGGTTCACCTATAGGTTAGGTGAGGCCACGTATTCAGCTAGTGTAGCCGGATCCCTTGGTAACGTGTACCTCAGCTACCAGTCAGCAACGAAAGGGCAGGCGGTTTTCGTCACGCCACCCATTGTCGATTTCTTGAGGCAGACCCAGTCGGCCACCGCCCGCGAGTTGCCTCGCGTTCCGGGCGCACATAAGTCTTTATTATAATGGACCACGGGGGCGGATTATCGATAAATCGCAGACTAGCCACGTTGGCACGGTGGGCGCATCTGTGCCGTATCCGAGATACGCCTGTGAATTGGTCAGTGCGCTAGTTGTTCTGTTCGAGCAGGTCCTCGAGGCAACCGTTGATTGCAGTGCGATCATCTGCCGAAATGCAGAGCATCGCGAAATGCGCCCATAGAGTGTCGATGACTTTGAGCTTCGCCCCCTTGATCATTTTACGGTCGGATTCCTGGTCAGCGACCGGAAAGAACATATCGTTGTTGAAAGCGATCACGTGGACCTTCGCCTTTATCCTCGCCAACGCCTTGTTTAGGTCACCTCCGGTGTGGCGACTGACGTCGCCGCGATACCACTTCATCATCATGGTGATGAGATTGTTCGGATCCATTGGCAGGAACCAGTTCTGCCAGAACCCTGCCATGAAATCCTCCAGCGATGAGAAACCGAGCTCTTGCCATGCTTCCTGAACGTACAGCTCCTGACACGCTCCCATTAGCGCGAAGAGATCCGCATGGCGGCGAAGCCCCGCGTGTACCGCGTGCGGATCCGTGTAAAAACCACCCTGGTACGCTGGATCTGAGGTGATCGCCGCGATAAGGCACTTGAGAAACACCTTGCAGTGATCCGATGTTCTCGCGGTTCCCGCGAAAGGCGCCGCACGCTTCACCATGTCCGGATAACGCACTGCCCACTCGTACGTCTGCTGTGCCCCCATTGACCAGCCGAGCACCAACTGAAGCTCTTCAATTCCGAATGACTCTGTGACGAGCTGGTGCTGTGCTACGACATCATCGCCTATCATCAAGTCGGGAAATTCGGATTGGTTGTATGGCGGTGGGGTATTACTAGGCGACGGAGAAATACCGTTGCCGAACTGCCCGGGTAAGATGATAAAGTGCTTCTGCGGATCAAGCGCCAGGCCCTTACCGACGAACGTCTCCATGTGCAGCGGCGATCCGGAATACATGTGCGGGAACAGGATTGCGTTGCTTTTCGACGCATTAAGCCGCCCGTAGGTCTTGTAGGCGAGTTTTGCCCCCCGCAGTGTTGCGCCGTTAATGAGTGAAAAATTTCCAAGATCAAAGTACTCGTGCTTCCCGTGCACTTTTTCCGAGTAATATTCATTAATGGCCATAACGTTCAACCTCGTTTTTGATGATGATTTTTGAACCACCAGTTGTCCGCTGGAATAAAGGGCATCCCCGGCAAGCCATCGGGAGACCCGGTAACAGACGGGCTGCTATTGCTGTCGCCCTGCCTCTCGCCCTTGCTAACATGTGCTTCGCGTTGCGTTGGCGGTGACGCCAATATTTTTTGCTCGATGAGCAACTTGTTGACCTCATCCTCTACGACAGTGCCCTTGAAGAAGTCCGGGTTCATACCCGCGTGCAGTGTCACCGGATTGGTAAACGTGAAATCGCGAAAGTCTGCCTCTGTCGCCAGCCCATCTTCGACCATTTCGTAGGCCTCCTCGAGGACGTGGTTCATTCGCGGTACGTCCCAGTGCCCGATGTCCGATCCGAATGTGGCCTTGATTTTGGCGTCCATCGGGACGCCGCGCCCGGTGAGCGCCATCGGTGCCATCACATCGTCCGCTTCACAGCCGAACCAGATGCGGTCGACGAACCGGGCGCGGATGTCTTCGTCGCACTCGATGCCGGCACGCTCAAATTCATCGAGCAACTTTAGATCCGCTTCACTTGCGATACCGTCCGATCGCAGGATCGAGTAGCCTACACTTTCTGGTAATCCAAGGTGGCGCCTGAATTGGTCGCCTCCGTAACGCTGGAAAAGTTCGCCGAGTTCCTCAAGATCGAGTGAGGAAGGGTCTAAGTGCTCAATCCCTGGCGCACCGCGCTTGTGCCAGACCTCACGCAACGTTGCAAAGAGCGAGATAGCGAAACCGACCCCACCCTCAAGCACGCCGAAATTGAGGTCGGGGAACCGATTGGTCACACCGCCGAAGAAGAGTGCTTTTGAAAAGGCTTCTCCTGCATCGGCGAAATGACCCGTCTGGTTGTACATGTAGCTGGAATGCGACCGACGCCAGCCCGCCCCTTGCATAAACGAGTGTGCCGTCGGTGCAACGCCGAGTTCCATGCACTTCGTCCACACCGGGTCGTAATCGTACAATGAGTCGAGCGCGAGCGGATCGATCCACTCCGCTTGCTCGCCTTCCCAAGCTTTTCCCGCAGCTTTCGGGATGACCCGGCGTACAAGATTCGATAGCATGACCGCCTTGAGCCCAAGCCGATTCACCACGTGCTCAAGCTCGTCTATTGCCTCTTGTGGCGTATGGGAGGGCACCGTCGCTGCCGGTGTAATCCGATCTTTCACACTGGAGAAAATGTCGGCGACCATGTTGTTCTGCGCTCGGCAGCTCGCTTGCCGAAGCTCGTCATCGGGCTCGTCAAAGAGGAAGAAGCCAAGTGTTGGATACGAGATACAAAAGTCAAACCCGAACTCGTCCAATCGACTTTTCATCAGTTTAGGCAGCATCGACGTCGCCCGGTCGAGCGTGTTGTTGGCTGCCACTGCCCAAAACGGCGGTCGGGCGAGACGGAATTCTGCGCGTTTCTCTGGCGACAACGCGTACCACATCGCCTCGCGGCTATCCTTCGACCGGGCAACGAAGCGGTCGACGAGATCTGGTCCGGCTACAGCTTTTAAGTGTTCAAGGAAGATCGGCGTAAACTCGAGCATGTGGCCGTCGCTGTCGACGACTGGGTGATTCAAATTCGCGCGTATGTCTGCAGACGACATTCAGACCTCCGAATACATTCTCTGACGAGTGACGATTTTCACGATTTCTGGCTTCACTAAACTATTTTTAAGTTAATTTTTAATGTTCGACAAATCACAGTTAGTAGGCCTATACTTCATATAAATTGAGGTATGCTTCGACATGACACGTCAGCGACTTCACCTAACCGGGTTGCGCGCACTCGAGGCGGCGGCGCGTCATCTCAGCTTCAGCAAGGCGGCAGAAGAACTGGGGGTGACACCGGCGGCGATCAGCAATCAAATCAAGGCACTCGAGACGCAATACAGCGTACAGCTCTTCCATAGGATGACCCGTGCGGTGGAGCTGACAGAGGCCGGTCAGGCTGTGTGGCCGCTCCTGCGCCAGGGTTTTGATAAGCTTTCCAGTGCGGCGAACCGATTGCAGACACTCACGGGCCGTGGTTCTTTGACAGTGAGCGTACTACCTTTCTTTGCTGCCAAGTGGCTCGTTCCCCGTCTCGACCGGTTCTATCAGGCTTATCCAGATATCGACGTGCGTATAGATGCGACTATGCGTATGGTTGACCTCACACGCGACAACGTCGATATCTGCGTGCGCTTGGGTCAAGGTGCCTATCCTGGTCTCCACGTCGTCAAGCTAATGGACGAGCAGGCGTTTCCCGTCTGTAGTCCGGGCTTGCTAGAGGAAGGTGCACCACTCGCCACGCCGAGCGATCTTAGCCAGCATACGTTGCTGCATGTCGAATCCGAAGAATTTTCGTTTCCCGGATGGGATACATGGCTGAATGCTGCGGGCGTCAAGGGCGTTGATGCAACTCGAGGCCCCCGCTTCAATCAGCTGGGCCTGCAGGTCCAGGCGTCGATTGAGGGACTCGGGGTAGCTTTGGCGAGCAAAGTACTCGTAAGGGATGACCTCTTTGCAGGCCGCCTTTTGCGGCCATTTGATCTCGAGATAGAAACCAATCTCGCATACTATGTCTTATGCCGTAACGAGGCTGCACCACTGCCGCTTGTCGTTGCATTCTGTGATTGGAT
>CAYNZV010000214.1:0-4434 GCA_964401715.1 uncultured Gemmatimonadaceae bacterium
CCATTCTCTGCATCTGAAAAACCTGCGCATCTTCGACGGGGCGAAGCTGAAGTTTGAGTACCGGTCTCTCGCCGATGGCGAGGTCGACTACGTCGCCGTTCTCCGCCATCTGCGCGATTTTCGCATCGACGCGGTGCTGGCCCTTGCCACCCACTTTCAACCACCCGGTGGTTCGAACGTGGACGCGATGTATCGTAATGCTGCTGAACTGCGGGAGATGATCACGCGGGTAGAAGCGGAAGACCGATAAACACCTGCGTTCCGTGGTGTTCATTCCGCGCCATGGGTTTTGTTTTTTGCGGCGGACGATCTGAAATTTCGCGACTGAGGATAGCAGTGGTGGGTTTCGGTCCAAACGGCCGCCACGGCTATCTGGATCACCTGAAATCGTTCAACATCTACACAATGAGGATAGAAAATTATTCGCCACCGAACATTTTGCCGAATTTGTGGCTCACCAGACTTATCAAGAGAGAAGTGATTGTACAACGTAGGACCCGTCTGAAGTTGATACTTCTACCTTATCGAGTGCTGGTTTAAAAAACATAGGATTTTCAGGACATAATTTGATCACTTTAGGTTCGTCTTTGAGATATGAGTTAAGATTAGAGACTAGGGGATATAAAGCAGGCTTATAATCGCAACGTCTCCAATCCGATGCCGGAACCGTGGCAGGAGATCTCCATCGACGACGGGTATTACGACATATACCGGGTCATGCGGACTCCGTGGAAGGTGGGTTTCGACGGGTGTGTCGTTCCGGATCACATCCCCGCGATGGTGCGTGGATCAAGTGCCGGCCGCGGAAACTCATGCCAGCGCCAACAACGTTTAGAGCTTGCCGGAATCGATCTCCCTTTCTCAATTGGATGCAGCAATCTTCAATTGATATGCGGTCGCTCGGCAATATGAAAATCCGCTGGCAAAATTTGGTGCTCGTTGGGACTGCGGCTCTGCCTCTTAGTCCGATCGTTTGGGAATGGGGTTTGTGGCCCGATACCCACGAAGGCGCTAGATATTTCATTCTTCTCGATCTCTTTCGGAACGCAATCCAACACGGGGTCTGGTACCCCCGATGGCTGCCCGATTTATTCGGGGGGTATGGCTATCCCCTATTCTGCTTTTACCAACCCGGTTTCTTCTTCTTCAGCTTACCCTTTTCGTTTCTACCTGGCTATCCAGTAACTGCTATTTTGACGGCGCTTTGCTCTTTCTTCGCGATCGGCAGCGCAGGTATCTACAAATTGTGCAAGGAAATTGCTGGACCAGAGGCGGCCCTGCCATCCGCCGTTCTTTTTTTGTTTACCCCGTACCTGTATGTAAACCTGTATGTCAGGGGCGATCTCTCTGAACTGGCAGCGATGCTGCTGTGTTCTTGGCCGTTATACTTTCTGTTGAAATGGGGGGACCGCGAGCGGAGAGGCTGTTCCTGCGTCAAATCGATGATCCGACTCTCGCTTTCGCTTGCAGGAGTGATCTATTTCCATCCCGCTAACGCCCTTTTTCTGATTGCCGTTTTCAGCATCCTCGCCCTCCGTCTCGCCGTGGACCTTAAAAAACCGGCGCGAGATACCGACACCCTGATCCAGCGCATACCAGCAAATATTCCGTTTCTTTTACAAGTGTCAATATCCGCCGGGCTCGCTCTCGCGTTGAGCAGTCCCTATTGGTGGACCGTTTTTCAGATGCGGGAATTCGTCCACCTTGACTGGGCCTTTCAGAGCAACTATCGCGTCCAAGACCATTTCGTGCATTATCCTCAGTTTTTCGATCCCACCTGGGGATTTGGGGGCTCCAACCCTGGCTCCATAGACGGCATGTCGTTCCAACTGGGACTGATTCATTTTTCGTTTGCTACGCTCGGCGCGATACTTGCCCGGAAATCCGGCATGGTAATCACTTGCTACGCACTGTATCTATGTGCGATTCTCATGATGACCCCTATTTCCGCCCTCTTGTGGGAGAAAGTCGAGCTTCTTCGCATGGTGCAGTTTCCTTGGCGTCTGTTGTCGATAACGGCCATCTTGCAGTCTATCTGCATTGCCCCCACCCTTGGTGTCTTCGCCAACAAAGTCTCCAAGATAATTTATGCAGCGTCAGCAATCGTCAGCATCGGAGTAGTCCTTCTTTGGCACGGTGAACAGTTTTCTGTTAGGGGCGCTCTCGACGTTCAGCGAGAGCTCTACCAATGGCGGAAGGAGCAAAAATACGAGACCTTGCAAACCCTTACGTCGGCCCAGGAGTTTCTGCCCGTTACGGTAAAACGCGTTGACACCATACGCCCCCGATCCAGATTTGCTCCGATGCTGAACAGCTCGCATCCGGGTACCTTCGCTCCGCTTTCCGGAAATTCAGCATATCGCCTTCGGTACCGATTGGTGCTCGCTGAGCCTGGACATGTGCGCATCGAGCAGCTCTACCTTCCGGGATGGAAGGTAGTTTTGGACGATATCGCGATTCCAAGGTTAGAATTGGAAAGAAATCTTTCAATGGACGGTCGCATGATCGTGCCGATGGCGGCTGGGATTCACGTTTTAGAGGCGACGTACGAAGGCCCGCCGGGCTGGAGAAAGAGAAATGTACTTGTGGGTATCTACCTAGTGTTGTTTTTGGGATACTGGATGTGGCAACGCCGCAGGCTTGTGAAGGCAGGAGATTTAGCCAGAGAGAAAGTTACAGTGTCTAAATCCCTACCCGACAGATAGCGTCTCAGACGAAGACCTTGCGTGATTTCAAGACCACGAAGAGATGGGTCTGAGGTTGTTACGCGAACAGAGCGGTGTCATCGTCAAGGGCACCTTGATTCAGAGAACTGTAACGGATGATTCTACGTGAGCGCCGGGGAATGGGACCCTGTACAGATCACTAACACGTCCGTGCCCAGCTTTGACGTTGCGCGTGGACTTAGCATTTCCCACGTCGAAAAACGAAGGAATTTACATCGGAACCCGTGCTGGGTACAGGGGGACGTAAACAACCAACTGACGTCATCCGATGGAGAGCCTCAGCTCTTTCGCGACGGACCTGAGGTGGTCCTGTCCGTCGATGACATCCGGCCTCTCGAAATGTTCCACATGCAAGGTGACGTTCACGGGGAGCTCGCGGGCTCTCCGCGGGAGCGTCCTTTGATCCAGGACGCCAAGACCCGGCACCGTTTCCTCTATCTGGATCAATGCCTCTGAGCCAGGGTAAGCAAACAGATCCTTGGAGTGCACTGCGATGATCTCTTTGCCCAGATCGTCGAAGAGCGCGTCGATGCCCCTGCCGCTCTCGAACACATCCTGCGGAAAGACGAGATTGACGGGGCATAGAAGGACCTTCACCAACAAACCGACATGATCTATGCACCTCTTCCAAGTGGATTCGCTTCAGTTCTCCTCGGCCACTGGATTGAACGGTTGCTCGCCCTCCGGCTTGAGTGCAAAGCTGACACAGCTGGCCTCCAAGACAGCGGTCTTGGCAAGGTGGATCTTTAACTGTTCCCGTTGACGGCTCAGGGACCTGTCGAGGTCGAGCCGTAGCCAGCAGAACTCCCCCACGGATACTCCTAGCTGCTCGAGAGACTCGACGGCGCCTGTCAACTCGTTATCAGACCACTCGCCACTTGCGTTCGTCGAAATCGTGATGGTCGAATACGGTGCCACCTCCTTTTCGAGCCCGGTTTTCTGTACTGCAACCGTAGGGGCTGAACCTGATCGTCACACCTGTTTCTAGTTGGACTGAGTTATCGGGCATGTACCCTACTTTCAGAAACTATGCCGGTTTGGCCAGCTTTTCCCGCTTTGTGCGTCACACCCTGCTTGGCAACCTGACCAAACGCTCGATATACTTTGGCTACGAGTTACATTCGATCGTGGGATTGAGTCGGGATGCACGGAAATACGACGATTCATTCAGGCGATCCGAAAACTTCTACATCTGGTCGTTTATCGTGTGGGCGCTAATCGGCTTTACGGGGTAAGGATGATCGACATAGGTCTGTAGGAGGGTAAATCTGAAGATGACGCGCTGAGTCTGAACATGTCGCTACTCATTTATTCCGTCTCAATGTTCATGCTCGCGGTCTCACAAAAAAAGGAGCCATGATTATGTATCCTAGAGCTGTACCCAGCTATGCCAACGAATATATCAGCCCCGAGTCCGCCAGGAAAATCCACAAAGAGCTGTACCGAGACACTGGATACGACGCTATGTGGCGACTGACTAATTCTGGATTCGTCATTAGGTTGGGAGCCACCTACCTCTTCCTCGATCCCGTGCTCACGGCACCGCTTCCCGAGAACCTAACCGCCAAGGATCGGATCGTGGCATCGGGAGGTCAGAACCGTCGGTTGGAGGAGCGTTACTATGACCGGCCGGAAAGCTTGGGCACTGAACTTTATGACGCGCCGCTTCCCGCAGAGCAAGTGGAAAAAGCTGATTTCATTCTTATCT
>CAYNZV010000215.1:0-4424 GCA_964401715.1 uncultured Gemmatimonadaceae bacterium
GGGCAGGCGGAACGCTTGACTGAAGTTTACCTTTAACCTTGGCGACTGTTCATCGAATCGATTAAGTTTGCAAATTTGCCGGCAAGACGCCGTTAATTTTTAAAGCATCCAAAACTATGATTGAGAAAACTTCATCCGAGCTAGAAGCGGCGACGCCGTCCGATTTCGTGCGCGTCATTGTGAAAAAAGATGTGAAAAATGGAAAACATGGCGGTCGCGTCATGACTCGCTTCCCCCCCGAACCGAATGGGCGATTGCACATCGGGCACGCCAAATCGATCTGCTTGAATTTCGAGATTGCTAGAGAGCACGGAGGTGTCTGCAATCTGCGTTTCGAAGACACCGATCCGGAGAACGAGAAACTCGAATACGTCGAAGCGATCAAGGACGACATCCGTTGGCTGGGTTTCGATTGGGAGGATCGAGAGTACTACATCTCCGATTATTTCGAAAACCTGTATGAATTTGCCGTCAAGCTCATCGAAAAGGGGAAGGCGTATGTTGACAGTCTCAGTATCGACGAAATCAGGGAGTATCGCGGCACACTCACTGAACCGGGGGTCGAGAGCCCGTATCGAAACCGGACCGTCGAAGAGAATCTCGGCCTCTTCAAACGGATGCGCGCCGGCAAATATCCAGATGGGGAGCACGTTCTACGGGCCAAGATCGACATGTCCTCGCCCAATCTTAGCATGCGCGATCCCACTATTTATCGCATCAAACACCACGCCCACTATCGCGCCGGTGATGCCTGGTGTATCTATCCGATGTACGACTTCACCGAGTGCCTGTCTGACGCCATCGAAGGTGTAACCCACTCCATTTGCACTCTGGAATTCGAGAACAACCGGGCGATTTATGACTGGATTCTACGGGAGCTTGAGATCCCCGATCCGCCGAATCAGTACGAATTCGCCCGCCTCAACCTCAGCAACACGATCATGAGCAAACGTTTTCTCGCTCCCCTGGTGGATGAAGGGTATCTGGCGGGATGGGATGATCCACGCATGCCGACGTTGGCCGGCTTTCGGCGCAGGGGTTACACGCCCGCGGCAATTCGCAACTTCATGGACGAAGTCGGTGTGGCCAAACGGGAAAATCTCATCGATGTCGCCCTGCTCGAGCATAAGCTTCGCGAGGATCTGAACCGCATAGCGCCGCGCGTGATGGGCGTGTTGGATCCTCTGAAAGTGATTATCGACAATTATCCGGAAGATCTGGTCGAGGAGCTGAAAGCGATTAACAACCCCGAAGACGAGTCCATGGGCACGCGGCTGGTTCCGTTTTCGCGCATACTCTACATCGAGCGAAACGATTTCCGTGAAGACGCGCCTAAGAAGTATCATCGGATGACCCCCGGGAAAGAAGTGCGCCTGCGGTACGGGTATTACATTACCTGCGTCGACGTCGTGAAAGATCCGGAATCGGGAGTGGCCACCGAGTTACACTGCACCTACGATCCGGAGACCAAGGGAGGGGCGTCCCCGGATGGCCGCAAGGTGCGGGGTACGATCCACTGGGTTTCTGCGGCGCACGCAGTCACCGCGGAAGTCCGCCTCTACGATCGTCTGTTCACGGTAAGCGATCCCAACGGGGAAAACTTCTGGGAGCACGTCAACCCGGATTCCCTCGAAGTGAAAGCCAACTGTTACTTGGAGCCAAGTCTCGAAGGAGCGAAACCCGGCACGACATACCAGTTCGAGCGACTCGGGTACTTCTGTCCAGACGCAGTAGACTCGCGACCGGGCAGATTGGTGTTCAACCGTGCCGTGGCATTGCGCGATTCGTGGGCGAAACTGGAGAAGGTGGGCGGGAAATGACCGTTATTCGTCCTGTTCTACTTGGCGCTCCTGCCACCGTTTTTCCAGCTGGGTGCTTTTTTTCTTCGACAACCCGCCCAGGTGGTTGATGGCATCAAGCAGGCGCACCCGCACTAGGTCAACAGTCAGCAATTCCATCGATTCGTACAGGGGCGGTCCTACCCGTTGTCCCATGGTAGCCATATACAACGGAGCCGTCAGATCGCGAATTGGCCATTCCCAGAAGCGGGCAACCTCGGTAAGTGCTTTCTCGATGTGGCTGCGGTTCCATGGCTCCAATACGTCGAGGGCCCAGGTAACGGTCTGTAAGACCGGAACCACCTCTTCGGAGCTGCGTTTCTTCGGCACCAAGTCCGCGGCGTCGTACGATAGATCTCGCATGTAAAAGAAAGCGCATTTGTCCATGTAGTCGCCCAGGGTGTCCATGCGCTCTTGCATCAACGGCATGGTGGCGCGAATAAACCGATCGTTGAGTTGCCAGCTCTTCATGGCGTGCATCAGGTCGTCAATGCTCATGTCCTCGCGGATGTACCGACCATTGAGCCAATCCAGCTTTTTGCGATCAAAGATCGCCCCGCCCAGACTGACACATTGCAGATCGAAGCTGTCGAAGAACTGCTCGATGCTGAACTTCTCTTCCGCCCCTTGAGGCGCGTAGTTCATCAGGGCAAGGTAGTTGCGCAGAGCCGACCCCAGATATCCGGCGCGCCGGTAAAACTCCACCGAGGTGGGGTTCTTACGCTTGGACATCTTCGATCCGTCCGGGTTCAACAGCAACGGTAAGTGGGTATGAATCGGCGGCTCCCAGCCAAAATATTCGTAGAGCAGCAAATGTTTCGGCGACGAATTGATCCATTCTTCACCGCGAATAACGTGCGAGATCTCCATTAGATGGTCATCCACTACCACCGCAAGGTGGTAGGTTGGGAACCCATCCGACTTGAGCAACACCTGGTCGTCCAGGTTGGTATAGTCGAACTCGATCTCACCTCGTAACGTGTCCTTGACCGTTGCGGCCCCGGAATCTGGCATCTTCAACCGCACCACGTGTGGCTCACCCGTGGACACACGGCGCCCCACCTCACTGGAACTCAGGTTCAAGCAGTGACGATCATACCCAAGTTTTTGTTTGAGCTTGCTTTGTTCGGCGCGCACGGCTTGCAGGCGTGCGGCTGAGCAGAAACAGCGATAGGCGTGGCCGTTCAGGAGCAACCGGTCTACATGCTCCTGGTAGATCGACAACCGCTCACTTTGCCTGTAGGGACTGTGGGGCCCACCAACGTCAGGACCTTCGTCCCACTGCAGACCAAGCCAGTTGAAAGCCTCGATGATGGCGGTCTCATACCGCTCACGGGACCGCTCACGGTCTGTGTCCTCGATGCGCAAAATGAATCGACCGCCATGTTTGCGAGCGAATGCCAAGTTGAAGAGGGCGATGTAGGCACTGCCCACATGCGGCGATCCCGTGGGTGAGGGCGGAACGCGGGTACGAACTTGCGTCATCGGTGTACCGGCCTTTCTACAGCAGTCGAGTTTGCGGTGGCCTTCAATCGACAAAAATAGGCTTACGCCAATACTGTGCAAAACCGGCCAGTCACCGGTTTGCGCAATCGGGTGATAAGCCTGAACTTAGTTTAATAATCAGAAATCTATCAGGAGTCGGATGAAGTTTTCAGAGCTGGAACTTGGGGGCGAAATATTAAGCGCGCTCAAGAAAATCGGATACGAAGAAATGACTCCTATTCAGGAGTCAGCCATCCCCCACATCCTTGCCGGCCGCGACCTTTTGGGACTGGCGGAAACTGGTTCCGGGAAAACTGGCGCGTGTGCGGTACCATTGGTTCATCGGGTCAATCCCAACACCCACGCGATACAAGCCTTGATCTTGGTTCCCACCCGAGAGTTGGCTTTGCAGTACGTGCAGGAAATCGACGCCATTGCCGCCCACAGCGACATCGTGCCGTTTGCTGTCTTTGGCGGTTTCGATATGGGAATCCAGCGGGCCAAGCTGCGTCACGGGGTCCATATTCTAGTCGCAACACCGGGCCGCTTGATCGATTTTCTGTGGAACACCGACTTGGTCGATCTGACCCGGGTCCACACCGTCGTTCTGGACGAAGCCGACGAGATGTTGAAGATGGGGTTCGTGGAGGACATCGACTTCATCATGTCATGTCTGGTGCACGAGCACGAGACCCTTTTGTTCTCGGCCACCATGCCAGCCGAGATCGACCACCTCGCCGCCACCTACCTAGACAATCCGGTAAGGGTCGAGCTCAACAAAGACCAGCGCGCTCCTCAATCTCTGACTCATAGTTTCGAGCATGTCGGCCGGGGAAGGTTTCAGTCACTGATCGACTACCTAAACAGTGAAAAAATCGCTCAAGCCATCCTGTTCTGTAACTCCCGCGGCAACGGCACCGACCTGATGAACAGCTTGAAAAAGCAGCTCGGCTCGGTTGAGTATATCCACGGCGGCTTGGGTCAAGATCGCAGGATTTCCATCTTCAATCGTTTCCGTAGCAAAAAGATCAAGTTCATGGTGGCCACCGACATCGCCGGTCGGGGATTGGACTTCAGCCACGTGTCGCTCGTCATCAACTA
>CAYNZV010000216.1:0-4421 GCA_964401715.1 uncultured Gemmatimonadaceae bacterium
CCTTCTTCAGCTAATAGTCCTTCCTCTTCTTCAATGACCTGACCATTCGGCGATGATTCTATTACATCGTCGGGTGGTAGCAGCATTCTATAAAGGAATCGAATCATGCAATCTATAGTTTGGGAGTTAGACAATCTCGAAGCACTGGATGGGTGTGCTCTCGAAGCGAGTGGCCAGCCCGTTGTTATAGATTGTCCGTACGGTAAGGCCATCGAATTTGATGGAAAGCAGGATGCGGTGTTCATAGATTCCAATCCCTTGGCGGGTTTGAGGTCTTTTACTGCCGAAGTGATATTTCGTCCCGATGCCGGCGGTTTGGCCGAGCAGCGTTTTTTCCACTTGGGGGAAGCCGATGGGAATCGGGTGCTCTTCGAGACGCGCTTGACTGGCGATGGGCACTGGTATTTGGATACGTTTATCAGCTCCGGGACTTCGACCTGCGCGCTTCTGAACGAAAGTATACTCCACCCGGTCGGAGAGTGGTATCATTTGGCGTTGACCTGCGACGGCCGAGAAGAAGCCAACTTCGTCAACGGCGTTAAAGAAGCAAGCGGTGCGATCGATTTTGCCTCGATGGAGGGAGGGCGAACAGCGTTAGGCGTGCGTTTGAATCGCGTTTGCTGGTTTAAAGGGGCCATCGGCCGGATTCGGTTTACCCCAGAAGTATTGGTGCCGGAGGAATTTATGCAATGACCGGGGTGCAGTATCCCACCGAATCTCTCCGATTTTTAAGGAATCCAGAACACTTAGAACTTCTCTGCAGCTAATACCTCTTCCTCTTCTTCAACGACCTGACCATTCGGCGATGATTCTATCACTTCGTCGGATGGTGCGAACCCTTCAAACACTTCAATCGCAGTTCTACAGCGTTCACTGTGGGTTGCAATAAACCGCGATATGCTATCGTACTTATCGCCGGTATCCGGTATAATAATGATGCGTACTCTGGCCGTTTTCTCTTCCGTCCCTCCACTCGCCTACATATTTATCGCCATTATCCCACAGGTAGGTGCCATAGCAGTTGTGGTAGCGTCGAGATTGACCCTGCGGACAATCCCGTAGATCCGACGCAGCGACACTGCCTGCAAGAACGAGGAGTAAGTACCCACTTTTCATGAATCGTATCATACGTAGCCGTTATGAAAGTTCTTTAGAATTGGCGCCATATTTATTGGTGCCTGGCTCACTGCCCTTAAGCAGCATTACCAAAAGGATGAGCCCGCCAAGGGGAATCAATTGAAGGAAAGCCCATCTGCCACTGCGCCCGGTGTCATGGAGGCGCCTGACCATTACGGCTATCGTTGGGATAACGCTTGCCAAGATGAATAGAAGCCAGAGCACCATGAAGATTCCTTCTACCATCCCACCCATGCCACTTAAGAACCCAAAAATTAAATTTATTATGGCATTAATTACGAAAAACAGCCAGAATTCTTGCCGGGTGGCCCTCTCTCCAAAAACAAAACCTTTCTTCCATACTTGAAAGTAAATTTCAGTTTTTGTTTGCTCGGACGATTTTTCCACAGTATCCATGGAGCGCTCCTTCGGTCCGTGGTGAAAAGACTGTGACGGGTGGCGCGGCCGCTACTCGATCAGAGTCCCAACGTTCAGCAAGGTCTGCCCCTGGACAACCCGCGCTCCCCACGCCAGTGAAGTCACCATGCCGTCGGCCCCAGCAATGATGGGCAACGGCTCTTCGTCGAGCCGGTAGAAATCGTGGAGTAAAGCGACAGTCCGACCCTGCTCGACGATCTCTCCACACTCCATCAGGGGCTCGAAATGTCCCGGGTACGGCGCAAGTACTTGTGCCGTTTCACCCACCACGCGTTGTGTGCCGTCGGCGTGGTGGCCGATTGGCTTGGCCTCGCCGCGCAGCAGGTTGTGGTGGATGGCCGCAGCCAGCACCCCATTTCGGGCATAACTCACTCCACGCGGATCCGTTGACGCCCCCCACCCCAACTCCGAGCCGAATCCCAGTTTCCCCATGGCAACCGCCTCGTTGTGCAGTCCTCGCGAGATCCCAGCATAGGACCCGGGGGATTCGGGGCCATGGCTTTTCAGTTCGGTCTCTTGTGCGCAGATCAGTGGGGTACCAAACCAACGAGCGATTTCTTTGCAAGCGTCGTCAGTATTAGAATCGACGCCGGTTCTAAAATTCACCCAGTGCATGAAACGCGCTTCTTGACCACCCGAATGGATATCTATAACGATGTGCACATGAGGCCAGATTGATTCGCGCACAAAGGCAGCAATCCGATGGGTGATGCCAGCCATCGCTGGCGTCGTTCCAGCGCCGGTGACAAACACCCGGTTCAGGTTGTGTCCGTCGTCAGCCAGGCTGGCTCGCGCATCCACCTCAAACGCGGCTACATTCAGGACGGGGACGAGGATGATGCGTCCGAGCACATCTTCTGTGCGGATCTCGCGCAGTAGGTGTTTGAGAGCAACCGGACCTTCGTATTCGTTCCCGTGGGTGCCACCGAAGGCGACGAGTCCTTCCCCGGGGCGTGCTTCCCGACCGACGATCACGGTGAGGGGGATCAGGTGAGTACCCCAGACGCTGGTGTGTCGCAGCGATACCCAATAGTCGCGCCGTCCTGGTGACTCTAAGTCAAGCTCCGAAGGTGATGCGATCTGACGTGGCATGTTGGCCTCCTGTTAATTGACAGCTCAAGCATTGGATAAATGAAACTCGTCCATTGCCTCAGCGAACCGATTGATGTCCTCAACATTGTTGAAGATGTGGGGCGACACGCGCACCGCATCCTCGTTGCCGATCAATGACTTTCCCGGCCTTACAAAAACACCTCTCTCTTCACAATACGAAACAAACTTTTCGGCATGGGGCACAGCGACCAGTGTAGTACCGGACACGTGCTGGGGATCCCGAGAAGACAGGACGCGATGCCCACGGTCCTGCACGGTGGCACACAAGTAGGTGGATAAATCCAACACCCGGTTCTCAACCGACACCATCCCCCCGAAGGCGATCAGCAGGTCGACCATCGCCTCGAGTCCTGCCAGTGCCAGGAAATTCGTGCTCGTCTCCAGACCTTTCGCCTCTAACGGATAACGCAGTGATCCGGGCTTCAGTGCCTGCGGCCCCACACCTTCGTTTCCCCAGCGGTGTATGCGGCTGGTGAAATGGCCCCAGTTCGGATCTTCTCGAGGCTCGACGCGGTACAGGTGAGGGGTTCGAGGTGTGACATCCTGCAGGATAGCTCTGTTCACGTAGGTGATGCCTAGTCCCTCAGGTGAGCAGAGAAACTTGTAGACGCCGGCGCTCAAGGCGGCGACGTGGTTCGAAACCAGGTCAACATGCAAGTGGCCAAGTGCCTTGATTCCGTCCAGCAGCAGATGCAGGCCGTGCTCGGCGCAAAGATGGCTAAGATCCGAAAGATTTTCGCGGTAGCCGTTATAGGTATTGACGAGGCACAGCCCTATCGCTCGCGTTTTCGGACCAATGGCGGCCGCGAGATCTTCGATCGCCATTCCGCCATCCCGATGGGGCACGATCGTGACATCGATCCCTCTATCGGCCAGATGTCCCCACGTGATATAGTTGGCCGGGTGATCAAGCCCACCGACCAGGATCCCGTCACCCGGCTTCAGTAGCGAACTGGCGATTAGGTGAAGTCCATCCGTGGTGCTGCGCGTGAAAACAATCTCTTGAGGTGTAACCTGCATCAGGTCGGCCACCTTCGTCCGAACTTGCTCCACCCACTGCAGCCACTCATCGACACGTCCGTCCGGGTAGGGGTACCGGGACCATCGGTCGACATAATTCGACATCGCGCAAGCACCCGAAGTAGGAAAAGGGCCGTGGTAGGCCGACTCGAGGTAGGCGCTCACCTCGGTTACTGGAAACTCGCGCCGCACATCCTCGAGGTCCATGCACGCCTTCCGTTGAGCTGTCATAGCACCACGGGACTGTCCGCTGTTGCAGTCGATGCGGTAGGACACGGGTGGCTTTTCAAAGGCCAGTGAGGAACCACCGTTCTCCTCCTTTGGTCTGTGGACACCTAAACCTGCATCCTGTTGACGCCAAACTCCGCGACAGCATCCTCGACCCGTGCTACAAAGCTCATTAGATAGATTCGTCTATTTGATTTTTCTGTTTCGGTGAGTGCCCAGTTGGCAAGTCGCTCAGCGATCAATTTATCAACAGTCTGCAAATTCATCGAAACTCTTTTCGCTAAAACTTTCTATCGGCGCGGTTTCCAGACACCGTACTGGAGCTTCAATTAAATTTAGCTAATCTCGCCCCTGTTCCAACATGCGAATAGCCTCGCGCAGCTGTGCGGGACGCGCTTGTGCGTATCGCAATGTCATGGTCATTGTCTCGTGTCCAAGCAACTCCTTGATCCTGTCCAGCGGCACCGCAGCATTGCATGCTGCGATGCGTGCGACCGGCGTTGGTC
>CAYNZV010000217.1:0-4395 GCA_964401715.1 uncultured Gemmatimonadaceae bacterium
GCGCCGTTATTCGACATGGAACGTTGTGCCGCTTCCAAGACCCGGACCACGCGCATACCATCCTTACTGTCGCTGTCGGGTTTCTTGTTTTGCGTAACGCACTCGACGAAGTGTCTGCACTCTACGGAAAGAGGCTCAACCATTTCAATGTGGGGGATTACCACGTCCCCGTACCGGATGGTTATTGCTTCGCCATATGAAACGTATCCTCGTGACTCGACTGACTTGTCGTATACGCGAATCTTTTCCGCGCTTTCGACGTCATCGAAAACTGCCATTTTACGGCTTCCTACAACTGTCAGCTTTCGGACTTTGTGAGGGTCGAGCCAAGATAGCTGTAGCTGGGCCATTTTTCGGTCGGCGAAGTGCAGGTTCACGAAAACGACATCTTCGATGTGCGGCTGCAGATAGCATTCGCCACGAGCGCTGACCGAGTCCGGTTCCTGTTCTAGGAGATGAAGAACCACCGACACATCATGAGGTGCAAAACTCCAGAGTGCATTTTCGTCTTGACGGATGATGCCCAAGTTTACCCTCTGCGAGTAGAGATAGTAAACTTCTCCGAATTCTCCACTTTGTATCAATGATTTAAGGAAGGTGACAGCTGGATGGTATTTCAACAGATGTCCAACCATCAAGATTTTTCCTTGCTTTTCTGCAAGGCGATCTAATTCGGCAGCTTCACGGAAATCCATCGTCATTGGTTTCTCGACAAAAACGTGCTTTCCTGAAACAATGGCCTTCTTGGTTTCCGAATAATGTTGGACGGCAGGAAGCGCTATTACGATGGCCTCGACCTCTCGATCCTCGAGCACCTGACGACAATCACTTACGATCTCGCTGTTCGGGTATTGCTGTCGCAGACTATTTCGGATCGCTTCTTCCGAATCACAGATCAGCTTGACGCGGACGTTGACCATCTCCTGAAACACTCTGACGAGGTTCCTTCCCCAATTGCCAGCACCAACGCATGCAAGCGTCAACGGTTTCATAGCGCTTGCGTAAACGAAGACAATGGCGCCCGCTCGTCCAACTCGTTGACGAAGGAGAAAGCAAAAACGGAATGGCGACAGGCTGAGTACCACATGGCCATTATGTCAAGTAGGATCGGTCGATTCCCACTTCATGGCACCGCATTTCAATTTTGGGTGGGAAACCACCAGATGCCAGACAACAGCTTGAAACGACTCTGCCAGTGGTGTCACGCACTGGGGGTCAATGTTGGGTATCAACACGCAAACATCGGCTTTCTTTGCCGTCTCTCCGCCGTCACGCCCAACGATTCCGCAGACCTTAACATCCTTGTAGGTGGCCAATTCGAGAGCCTTGACGATGTTGGTACTGACTTGTTTCTCCAAATTGCCACCGCCAACGGAAAGCACGAGGATCAAGTCTTTCTGGGAAACTCGGCTTGTGAGCAACCACTTGGCGAAAACCGAGTCCCAACCGTCGTCGTTGATGCGCGCGGTCAACTCCGAAACACTGTCTGTCGGCGCGTAAGCTTCGATACCTGCGATCTTCCTGAAATCGTTGACAGCGTGGGAAGCATTCGCCGCACTGCCACCAATACCCAATATGAATAGGCGCCCGCCCGATTCGCGCGTTTGAACCATGAGCCGCACCATATCATCGATCGCTTTGCGATCTAGCGCGTTGGCGATGCTCACTACCTTGGAGAGAAAAGTCTCTGTGTAGTTCATGAAGTCAAAGTGTGAACCCCGCGGCGGCGGCGTCATCATAAAACATTTTGACAGTTTCAAGCGAGTACTCATCGAGATTCTTGCTGACAAGCTGTAGCTTTCGCAAGACATCGTTAGTGGCAGTAATGATATGACATCCTGCTTCGTCAGCCTGAAAAACGTTGAGTAATTCCCTCGGACTCGCCCAAATCAACTCGGCATTTGGATACGGTTGCAGAATCCGAACGGATTCTGCAATGATCGGGACTGGATCGCGACCAGTATCGGCAATTCTGCCTGCGAAAACCGAAACACAACAAGATGCCCCACCGCTGACCGCGTCGCCTACTTTTCGCACCTGATCCAACAGCATTATGGCTGTTACGTTTACCTTCACTCCTGCCTGAGAAAGCTCACTCACAACGGAATAACTTGGTTCGCCACGTGTATTCGTAACCGGTATCTTCACAAAAACGTTGTCTGCCCAGCTAGCAATCAACTCGGCCTGACGCCGCATCTCGTCGAATTCGTCGGAAAAAACCTCGAAAGAAATTGGCCGATCGGTGATTTCACTGAGGATATCCTTAGCAAAAGTACCATAATCGGAAACCCCTGCCTTTCGCATTAATGACGGATTGGTTGTGAATCCCTTGATCCGCGGGTTCCGGTACATTTCCAACATACCTTTGCGGTCCGCACCATCAGCGAATATCTTGATCTTCAGGTCGTTAATCGAGTTCACGTATAGGTGTGTTCGTCGTTATTGATCCTAGAATCTTACTCAAGTTTCATTGATGATCACTTGTAGCATCAAAGCCCGACGATACGCGCTTTTGCCGCCACTTCTCGAAGAGCGTTGCGTGTATCAACTATAAGGTGTCCGCTTTGCGCCAAGACTTGAAAGTCGAATTCGTCATGGTCGGTCACCAGCACCGCGCAATCTGCGGCGCTGAGACAATCTGCCGATAATTCTGTGGAGCTCAGCTTCTCTCCTGAGTCAAGCTGCAGCTCCGCGACATGAGGATCGTGATAACTTACTTCCGAGCCTTTCCGGCGCAAGATCTCGATGATATTCACCGCCGGGCTTTCGCGCACATCGTCGGTACCGGCTTTGTAAGCGACTCCCAACACGAGAATACGTGCCCCCTTTAGAGCCTTGCCTTCGTCGTTTAGGGCATCCATTACCTTTCGTGCCACGTGATGAGGCATCTCTGCGTTAACCTTGTCGGCCAAGTCGATAAAACGAGCTTCGTAATTCATGCCCCGCATTTTCCAAGACAAATAGAGGGGATCTATGGGAATACAGTGCCCTCCCAAGCCAGGACCCGGGGTGAACTTCATATACCCAAACGGTTTGGTGGCCGCCGCCTCTATTATTTCCCAGACGTTCAGATCGAGGCGGTCGCAGATCAACGCGATTTCGTTCACCAAACCGATATTCACAGCCCGGAAGGTGTTTTCCAGGAGCTTCACCATTTCCGCCGCAGCGGGCGACGAAACCGGCACTAATGTCTCAACCGCGTTACGGTACAATGCCACTGCCGTATCGGTACATGCAGGCGTCATACCGCCAATGACCTTCGGGGTGTTTTTCGTCTTCCAAACCATGTTGCCGGGATCAACCCTTTCGGGGGAAAACGCGACAAAAAAGTCCTGTCCAACTCTTCTACCATCTGCGTCCAACCGCGGCAAGATCAACTCCTCGGTAGTACCCGGGTAGGTGGTGCTTTCGAGCACCACAAGCATTCCCGGATGGGAGTAACGAGCAATCTCCTCGCTGGCAGCCACGATGTAAGAAATGTCCGGGTCTTTGGTTTTACCCAGTGGAGTTGGCACACAGATACAGACGCAATCAGCGGCCGCGAGCCCCTGGTACTCGGTTGTGGCAGTCAAGTTCCCAGATTTCACAACCGCGTCTACTTCCCCATCGGAAACGTCGGGCAAAAACGACTTTCCGTTGTTGACTAGCTCGACCTTGTCCGCCTTCAAATCAATACCGGTCGTCTTCAATCCGGCTCGGGCAAATTCGACCGCCAGAGGAAGCCCCACGTACCCCAAGCCAATGATGGTAACGCGGGCTTCTTTGATTTCTATTTTTTCTATCAGCTGCCGGTGCAAAACCTTGCTTCTAGTCTCTCTTCTGGAACCAGCTAACAGTGCGGCGTAAACCTTCTTCAACCGGCACCAATGGTTCGTAACCGAGTTTCTTCCGTGCCTGAGATATGTCTGCTAACGAATGGGACACATCGCCCGGGGCGGGCGGCCCGCGTGTCACATTGCCCTCTGTCCCCAGCTTCTCGCGGATGATCCCCACGACCTCGTTGAGAGTAAATCTAGATCCACAGGCAATATTGAAAACTTCCCCCGAAACACCCTCCACTTCGGCGGCACGAAGGTTGGCATCTACGACGTTTGAGACATAAGTGAAATCTCGCGACTGATTACCGTCGCCAAAAATCTGCAATGGCCGACCTTCAGCGATTCCAACGATGAACCGCGGAATAAAGGCAGCGTAACCAGACTCTGGATCCTGGCGTGGCCCAAACACATTGAAGTATCGCAATGCTACGGTTTCTATGTCGTATATCTGCGAAAAAACCTGGCAATATTTCTCTCCGGTCAGCTTCGAAACGGCATAGGGCGAGATCGGCATCGGCAGCATTTCTTCCAGTTTGGGAACTTCCTCATTGGCTCCGTAAACGGACGAAGAAGAAGC